>JBGSZV010000094.1:0-6311 GCA_041750235.1 Phycisphaerales bacterium | reverse complement strand
TGCCGTAGGGATACCGGTCGGGCACGCGCGTGCAGCACTGCGGCAGCCCGCCGGGAGTGCCGAGCTGGCAGATGACGGCGTCGCGGTCCTGGGCATCCACAACGCCGTCACAGTTCACGTCCGAACGGTCACAGAGGATGTTGCCGGTTCCAACAGGGCAGCCGAAGTGCCCGACCACAATGCCGACATCCGTTGCGTTGACGATGCCGTCGCCGTTCACATCACCACGGCAGGCGCAGTTGGGATCGCGGTACACGGCCGAGATCGACACCCAGTAGATCAGCCCCGGTTGCTGCTGGAACCACTGCGACTGCGGGATCTTGATCTCGAACTCGAACGCCGAGTCGAAGGTGTTGAGCTGGGGGTCGTAGTCCCAGCCGAAGAACTGCGACTGGTACGCGTTGCCGGTACGGTGCTCCCAGATCAATGTGCCGGGGTGGCTGAAGGGCTGCGGGCCGACGGGGATGTCGGTCCAGATGGCGATATGAAACTCATCGGGCGCTTCGGGCGGCAGCGTCTGTCCGCGCCAATCGATGAACGAACCCCACCAGCGCAGTCCGACGATGGGCTGGTTCGAGAGCGCGCGGAAGTCGTCGGCGGAGAGCTGAAGGCCGCCGTAGATGCTGTACTCGTTCCACCCGTAGAACACATTCGGCGGAATGGTGGGCACGGGCGGCTGGATCCACTTGGGCCCGACGTTGGTCGGGCGCGCGATTGTGGCCGGCGCGGCGGCGAGGCATGCCGCGGCAATCAGACCGAGACGGATGTTCATCACGTTCTCCCTTTGTCCCCCCGGACCCCCGGAAAACGTGGTGGGCTTCGTCCTTGGCGCGCAGCACAGCAGCAACTCGGGTGAAGCGAGCACTCCGCGGACACAACTCGAGAATGACCCGCGGACCACCCGCCCCAAAGGATTCGACAACGCAACCACACCAGCGCGTGTCGACGGGGTGGGCGTTCCGTCAACGGATGGTCGAACTCAGGATGCCACCCTATCCCGGGCAGTCAACCGACCTCACCCAAGTTTCACCAAACCGCCAATGCTGGTTTCGGGCGGCTGCTCGCATCAAAGGCATACGATCGCTCTTGAATCGGAGCGCCATCCGATGGCGAATGCACGGGGACCCATGACACACACGCCGAAGAATCTTCGTCAGTTGCGCGAGTCCGGATGGCAATCCCGCGGCGTCAAGGACGAGCTGCGCGAGAATCTTGTGTCGGCGCTCGAGAAAGGCGATTCTCTTTTTCCCGGCGTTGTCGGCTACGAGGACACTGTCATCCCCGAGATCGTGAACGCGGTGCTCGCCGGGCATGACATTCTGTTTTTGGGCGAAAAGGGCCAGGCCAAGAGCCGTCTGATGCGGATGCTCTCGCGATTCCTCGATCCCGAGATTCCCTATCTGGATATCCCCGGTTCGCCCGTTCACGAGGACCCGTTCCACCCGATCACCCGGGCGGGCAAGGAACTGGTGGCAGGGCGTGATGCCTCCGAGGTGCCGATCGCGTGGTGGCCGCGCGAGCAGCGCTACGCCGAGCGCCTCGCCCCCGGCACGAAGTTCGCCGACATCATCGGCGAGATCGACCCCGCCAAGCTGCTCGCCGGCCAGTCGATGTCCGCCGAGGATGCCCTGCACTTCGGCCTGATCCCCCGCATGCACCGCGCCATCTTCGCGATGAACGAGCTGCCCGACCTCGACGACCTCGTGCAGGTCGGCCTCTTCAACATCCTCGAAGAGCGCGACGTCCAGATCCGCGGCTATCCGATCCAGTTCGACATCGACGTCATGGTCCTCTTCTCCGCCAACCCCAGCACCTACAACCGCTCGGGCAAGGTGATCCCCCAGCTGAAGGATCGCATCGGCTCCACCATCCAGACGCACTATCCGCTGGAGCGCGACGTCGGCATCGAGATCACCCGCACCGAGGCCGCCATCGACCACGGCGGCAGGCACCCCGTCGTGGTCCCGCGCTTCATGAGCGAGATCGTCGAGCAGATGTCGATCGCCGCGCGGAAGAGCAAGTACGTCGACCACGCCTCGGGCGTTTCGGCGCGCTTCTCGATCGCCAACTACCGCACCATGGTCGCCAACGCCCGTCGTCGCGGCATCCTTCTGAAAGAGACGCCCTCGGTCCCGCGCATCAGCGATATCGCGCACTTTCATGCCTCTGCCGTTGGCAAGCTCGAACTCGACCTGATGGGCTCGCACCAGATGAGCGAGAAGCAGGTCCTGGACGCCATCGCCGCCGAGGCCATCAAGACGGTCTTCGAGGAGTACATCACCAAGCACGGCCTCGGCGAGATCGCTGAGATCTTCGCCAAGGGCGTCAAGATCGAAGTGGGGGACCTGCTGCCCTCATCGCACTACGCCGAGCGCATCAAGCGCGTGCCGCCGGTGTGGGACAAGGCCTTTGAGGTGAACGCCAGCGGCGATCCCGCGGTGCGCGCCTCGTGCGTCGAGTTCGTCCTCGCAGGCCTCTGGGCCACCGACCGCATCAGCCGCGGTCAGCGCCACGGGCGGATCAGCTATGAAACCTGACCCGCCGAAGGCAGCGCAGGGCGGCGTCATCCACTCGTACCAGAAGTACGACCCGCGACACTTCCCCTCGCCCACCGCGCCGCCGCCCGATCTTGCCTCGGCTGCGATGGAGCACATGCTCTTCTACGGCAATACACGCCGCCTCACCCCAGAAGAACTCGCGAACGCCATCCACATCGACATCTCGCAGATCGCTGGCCTGGGGCCGTCGCTCGAGGCGCTGATCCAGAAGCTGCTGGAGCGCAAGCGGAAGATCCTGGAGACCTACGAGACGCGATCCGCGCTCACGGAAGCCGGCGACCTCTACAAGCGGGCGGTGCGCCACGCCAAGCCGCCGAACGAGCTGCGACCACTCTTCAAGAAGGTTGTCGACGAGGAGCAGGTGAGCGATTTCGAGAAACTCTTCTACGCCATCAACGACGACACGTCGCCCTTTGCCCAGGAACTCGTCGGGCTCATCGAGCGTCTCGGCGACAAGTA
Organism: Phycisphaerales bacterium; assembly: GCA_041750235.1. Classification (GTDB taxonomy): domain Bacteria; phylum Planctomycetota; class Phycisphaerae; order Phycisphaerales; family UBA1924; genus JBGSZV01. The sequence continues at coordinate 3,294 of JBGSZV010000094.1, read as the reverse complement.
CCAGGTTGAAGAGCTGGCCAGCAAGTACGAGTTCACCGGGCGCGAGGCGATGAATGTGCCGACGGCACTTGAAGTGAAAGAAGAGCTGGAGGCGATCGATCGCCTGATCGAACAGCTCAAGGAGGCGATGAAGAACGCGCAGGTCGCGATTGTCGACCTTGACGCACTCGCGCAGTTCGCCGATCAGGCGGACGTCGAGCAGCTCCGCCAGATGCGCGACCAGATCGAGAACTACATCCGCGAGGAAGCCGAGCGCCAGGGACTCGAAGCCAGCAAGGGCGCCTTCAACCTCACACCGCAGGCGATGAAGCTCTTCCAGTCGCGCATCCTGACCGAGATATTTGACTCCCTTCAGGCCGCCCGCTCGGGACGCCACACCGGGCCGATCTACGGCGAGGGGGCCGTCGAATCGATGAAGACCAAGGCGTACGAGTTCGGCGATTCCGCGTCGCACGTCGATGTGGCCCAATCGCTGGTGAACGCGGTGGCTCGCACCGGCGGCTCCCGAGTTTCGGCCGACGACCTTGAGATTCATCTCACGCGCAACAACCCCAAGTGCGCCACCAGCGTCCTGCTCGACATGTCGGGCTCCATGCGCTACGACGCGCAGTATGTGAACGCCAAGCGCATGGCGCTGGCGCTCGATGCTCTCATCCGCCGCGAGTACCCCGGCGACCATCTCTCATTCTTCGAGGTTGCATCCTTCGCCAAGCAGCGCCATTTCTCCGAACTGGCGACCTTGCTCCCCAAGCCGGTGACGATCCACTCCCCCCGCGTCCGCCTCAAGGCCGACATGAGCCGCAAGGACATCACCGAGATCGACATCCCGCCGCACTTCACCAACATCCAGCACGCCCTCCAACTCGCCCGTCGCGTCCTGAGCGTGCAGGACACACCCAACAAGCAGATCATCCTCCTCACCGATGGCCTGCCCACCGCGCACTTCGAGGGAACCGAGCTGTTCCTCATGTACCCGCCCGATCCGCGCACCGAAGAGGCGACGATGCGCGAGGCCCGCCAGTGCGCCCGCGACGGCATCACCATCAACATCTTCCTGCTGCCCAGTTGGTCGCAATCAAGCGAGGATGTCGCCTTCGCCCGCCAGATCGCCGAGCAAACCGGCGGCCGTGTGTTTTTCACGGCGGGGAACGACGTGGACCGCTTCGTGCTGTGGGACTACGTCTCGCACCGGCGCAAAGTGATCGGGTAGCGTTCAGCAGGTCGCGCCGAAGTTCGTCAGCAGCACTGAGAGGTCGGCCCCGTTGATCTGGCTGTCGGCGTTGAAGTCAGCGCCGGCGGCGGCGGGGAACTCCGCAACCGATTGCCCGAAGACGCCGAGCAGGAACGACAGGTCAGCGCCGTCCACGGAATGATCGCCGTTGGCATCCGCGAAGCACGTGGAGGGCAGGCTGAGTGTCGCCGGTGCGCTCTCCAGCGCGCCGCACTCATTCTCAATGACGACGCTGTATTCGCCCGCATCAAGCGCCTGCACCTGGTCAATGAACAGCGTCGATGACTGACTTCCGAAAATGAACGAGCCCACGCCCGTCGGACCATCGATGAGATCCGTCCCGTCACGGCGCCACTGGAACGTCATCAAGCGTGTGCCTGTGGAGCAATGGAACTCCGCCAGTGACCCCGGCGCGACGACCACGCTGGTGGGTTGCGACTCAAAGGCCGCGGGTTCGCCGTTCCACAGTGAAAGCCCGCCGATCGGAAAGCTCGACGGCACGTTGGCGACGCCGGAGCACACCAGCTTCGGAAGCTCGGGGCCGGTTGCGTCCGGGTCCCACGACAAGGTCGGGCCGCCCCAGCTCTGAAGTCCATCGCCAACGGCGTGCCACTGCTGACCATCCCAGCGCGCCAGTCCGTTCACCGTCATGCCGTCGATCGATTGGAACGTGCCCGCTGCGATCAGTTGTTCAGCGATTGGGCCTTCCGCGTCCGGATCCCATTTTCCGAGGCTGCTGGCGCCGGTGAAGCCGCCTCCCAAGGGGTGCCAGGCGGTGCCGTCCCATCGCGCAATGCCCGCGATCGGCGCGCCGCCCGCCTCAGTGAAGTTGCCGGCAATGACAAGTTGCATACCCAGCGGTCCATTGCCGTCGGGATCCCATGTGATGATCTGATTCACCTCGCCGTTCACACCACCGCCGACGCTATGCCACGCCGCCCCATCCCACCTGGCAATGAAGTTTACGGGCGTGCCCCCGGCCAGCGCGAACTGTCCGCCGGCGATGAGTTGCGCGCTCAAGGCGCCGGGACCATCGGGATCCCAGCTTGCGACCGCGAGCACGGGGGCATCCGTCCCGCTATCGAAGGCGGACCAGGCAACGCCATCCCATCGCGCGATGTGCATCGCCGGCACCGATCCCGCAGAATGGAATGTCCCGCCCGCAACGATCACCGGCGTTCCCGGTCCATCGCCGTCGGTGTCCAGTGTCGTGACGCATTGAACGGCGGAGCCCACTTCAACGCCGCTGTTCAGATCGTTGAGCGTGGTGCCGTCCCATGTGAAGATCCCGTGGCCGATATTCCCCACCGGCACGGCGAACCGACCCGCGACGACCAGGACAGGCGGGTTCCCTTCGGCGCCATCGACGTCCCACGCGATGCAACAGCGGAGGCTTCCGTTCTTGCCAAACGCGAGAGTCGGGATCCCCATGCCTTGCCACGCGATGCCGTCCCAGCGCGCGATGTCGTTTACCCCGCCGAAGCTGCGGAAGCTGCCACCAGCGATGAGCCGCGCGGGAAGCGGGCCGTCGCCGTCGGCATCCCACGTCGCCAAAATGCTCGCGGGGGGGCAATCAGCTCCGAATCGGTTGTCCCAACTTCCGCACTGCGCGCGAGCGAACGGCGTTCCGCCGACGCACAGGGTCGCAAATGCCAACAGCCGAACCGAGTTTCCGGAGCGCATGGAGAACATCGAGGTTCCTTTCGCCCACCCATGGTCTCAGGCGGGCGTGGAATTGAAAGCCGCATCCCAAACCTTGTCGGGGCTCGGAGTTATCGCTGCTGGTTGTGGCGAGCCAGTCGCGGGGCTCAACCGGCATTTTCAAGGCTCAGCCGGTTGCTTCAGACACTTCCGCGCGCACCGATTCCGTGTCGAAATCGAACGGATTGGTGGGGGGTGCGGGTTGCGACGGCGTGGGTGACGCCGGTCACGAATCCTCGCGAAGTGGAGCTGATCGGGCTCGAACCGACAACCTCTTCCATGCCATGGAAGCGCTCTCCCAATTGAGCTACAGCCCCAGAATGTCTCCCCGTTGATCGGCAGGGCCGACCGGCGGGTGAACG
>JBGSZV010000093.1:0-13284 GCA_041750235.1 Phycisphaerales bacterium | reverse complement strand
GCGATCAGCGAAGAGGCGAAGAAGACGGTTCGGCGTACGCTCATGCTTGGTTTGTATCACGCCTTGGGAGGGTTCGCGCGTTGGCGATCGATCCGGTCAAACAGGCACTCATGCTCGCCGACGCGGGACGGCCGCTGGATGCGATCGCGCAGCTCAGGCGGCTGGTGACGAAGGACCCGAAGAACGCCGAGGCGGCGAGTCAGCTTTCCTGGCTGCTGACGAACGCGGGTGAGCCGGCGCAGGGGGAGTACTACGCGAAGAAGGCGATCGATCGCGTGCCCGGCGAGGTGCGGTATCGGCGGATGCTGGCGGTCGCGCTGATGGCGCGGGGCGCGTACGCCGACGCCGAGGATGTGGCGCGGGAAGCGATCGCGCTGGATGCTTCCAGTTGGCAAGCACGGCTCGATCTGGGAAATGCACTTCTCGCGCTCAAGCGACCGGCGGAGGCTGAAGAAGCGTACCGCGATGCGATGGAGGCCGGGCCGGGGCAGGTGTCGCCGGTGGTGAACCGGGCGACGGTGCTGAATGATCTTGGAAGGCCGGGCGAAGCGCTCGCGATCCTGCGGAGCGTGCGCGAGCTGCATCCGAATGACCTGCGCGTGCAATCGGCGATCTGCTCCAAACTGGCGTACCTGGATTCGATATCGCCGGAAGAGTCGCTCTCGGAGCATCGGCACTTCGGCGAGTTGGTGGGTCGCGGTGGACCCAAGATGACCTTGGACTGGACGCCGGGCACACGTCCGTTGCGGGTTGGCGTGGTGTCGCCGGACCTGCGGACGCATTCGGTGAGCTTCTTCTTCGAGCCGCTGCTTGAGCACCACGACCGCGAGAGGTTCCAGTTTTTTTGCTACGACACCCACGGCGTTCCGGATGCGACGACCGAGCGCCTCAAGAAGCACGCGCACGCGTGGCGGAACGCCGCAAGCCCGCAGCCTCAAGTGCTTGAGTCGTTGGTCAAGGCCGACAAGATTGATGTGTTGATTGACCTCGCCGGGCACACCAATGGTCATCGCCTGCATGTGATGGCTCGGCGGCTCGCGCCGGTGCAGGCGACGTTCCTGGGCTACCCGAACACGACGGGTGTCCCCGCGATCGACTGGCGGATCGTGGACGCCATCACCGACCCTCTGGGCGCCGAAGCCATCGCGAGCGAGAGACTGGCTCGAATCGAAGGATGCATGCTCTGCTACCGGCCGCCCGCCGAGGCGCCCCTCATCGCGCCGCCACCATCTTCCGTTGGACGTTCCATCACCTTCGGCTCGTTCAATATGGCGGCGAAGGTGTCGGACACCTGCGTGCGCACATGGGCGGCGTGTCTGCGGAGCGTCCCGGGGTCACGGATGCTCATCAAGAATGCCGCGTATGCGAACGAACGCGTGCAGTCGGAGCTGGTGTCGCGATTCGCGACGCACGGAATCGGCGCGGAGCGGTTGGAGTTCGTCGGACACACCCCGGGCTTGGCCGCGCATCTGGCCGAGTACGGGCGGGTGGACATCGCGCTGGACACGTTTCCCTACGGCGGAACGACGACGACATGCGATGCGCTGTGGATGGGCGTTCCCGTGATCACCATGACGGGCCGAACGCACGCCTCGCGCGTGGGCGCGAGCCTGCTTGCCTGCGTCGGGCTGGCGGAACTGGTGAGCGGGGATGTCGAAGAGTTCGCGAGGCTCGCGGCGTCGCTGGCGGCGGAACCGGGACGGCTTGCCGCCTTGCGCACGGGCATGAGGGATCGGCTTCGCGGCTCGCCTCTGCTCGACGCGCCGCGATATGCGCACAGCTTCGGACAAGCGCTCGTTGAGATGTGCATGGATACGCAGCAAAAAAACGCGGGAGCCTGAGGGCTCCCGCGTGAGGTTCAGAGTGACTATGCGAGCGCTTTACTGGGCCGGGGTCTGCTCGACCGGCTGGGCGGGGGTGTTGAAGAGCAGGAAGCCGCCGCCCATGCCGCCGAAGGCGTTGGTGTTGTAGATGTACTGCGCATCGAGGGCCTTCTCGATGCGGACGTTGGCTTCAGAGAGGTGGGCGAGGGTGTAGGGATCGAGGCGGCCGGGGTTCTCGACGGACTCCTTGATCTTCTTGTCGAGTTCGCGGAGATGGAAGACCGCGAGGTTGGCGACGGGCTTGGCGGCGGCGCCGGAGAGGCCGTCGGGCCCCGCGAGGTCGATGAGGCGGTCGAGGTACTCGCGCTGCAGGTTGCGGCGAAGGCTCGAGATCATCGGCTGACGAGCGGTGAACTTCCCGCCGTCCTTCTTGTCGAGTTCGGACCAGATGGCCTGCTCGACGGTGCTCAGCACCTCGGGGAGCGTGAGCGCGTCTTCACCGGCGGGCACGCGGGACTCGTTGTCGTAGACACGACCGAGGGTGGTCGGGTTGATGAGCATGGTGAGCGCGGCGGACTGGATGCCGAGGACGCGCTCGTGGAGGGGCCACGTCTGGTCCTCGAAGATGTCGTTGATGCCGCCGCCGTCGAACCACTTGTCGACGGTCATGCTGTTGAGCAACTCGGGGCTGAGCCCGAACGCTTCATCATAGAACGCGTTGTCGATGACAAACTTGAGCGCGGCGCGCTGCTGCGCAACCGGCACAACGGTGATGGGCGGACGCCCGTTGGGGTCGCCCTTCTTGTCGCGAGAGGTGTACGCGCCGCCGATCCAGTTCGCCATCATCGAGAGGGCGTCGGTGTGCTGGCGGAGCGTGAGGAGGTACCCCTTGCGAGCGCGAGACCAGGACTCGCCATCCTTGACGTACTCGGAAAGGATGCGGCCACGGAGCTTCTGGGCGAGTTCCATCTTGCTCTTGGCGTAATCCAGCGGATTGGCGCCAAGGTCGCGACGGCGTGAGAGCGGATCGGGGCCGGTGGTGTCCTCGTCGGTGGCGTAGGCGTGCTCGGGCTCGCCGACGCGCTTGAGGACGTTCTTGGGATCGTCGAGGGTGTAGCCGTACTCGATGGCCCACATGTCATACGGGCCGATGTCGATCATGCCGAAGTCGCCCTGGATGGCGTTGGGGTCGGTGTTGATGTTGGGCAAGCCGTTGTAGTCCATGACCGAAGCGGCAAGGGGCTTCTTGCCCTTGATCTCGGCGCTGTTGATGACCTTGAAGTCGTAAAGGGCGGAGGCCTTGAAGTTGTGGCGCAGGCCCAAGGTGTGGCCCACTTCGTGAGCGACGAGATCGGAGAGAAGGGGACCGATGAACCACTCGGGAATGCCGTCGAGGTATTCGGTCTTGTCCTTGTCGTCCTTCTTCTCGCCTTCCTTGCCGGCTTCTTCCTTGGGCTGCTCATCTTCGAGCATGCCGAGCATCTCAAGGCTCATGCCCATGGTGGACATGTCCATGGCCTTGGAGTAGCTGGCGAGGCACATGCCATTGATCTGGCTGGTGCGTCCGACGAGGCCGTCGAACTCGTCGTCGCCCATGATGGCGGCGTCGGTCATGGCGAGCGGGTGCCCGCCGAAGCGCTGCACGCCGCGCTGGGCGCGCTGGGCAAGGATGTAGTTGCGCTGCGCGGGATGCGCGAGGCGGAGTCGCGGGTCCCACTGCGGCTTGGTGTCCAGCCACGCGAGGGTCTCGGGGCCGAAGCTCTCCATCGCGGTTTCTGGAAGAAGGTCCTTGCTGGCGGCGAAGAACCAGCGGATCCAGCCGTCGGTGAGAACGATGTCGGCGTCGATGATCTCACCCGTGAGAGGATTCACGCGGCTGGGGCCGATGGCGGTGGAGATGTCGTTGCTGAGCCAGCGGACGAAGTTGTAGCGGGAGTCTTCGGGGTCCTTGTCCATGTGGGCGCCGGTGGTCTTGTCCTGCTGGTAGACCTCGATGGCGCCGACGATGCCGACCTTCTCGTAGGCCTTGTTCCAGTAGAGCACGCCGTCGCGCACGTAGCGGCGGTAGCGGACGGGGACCGTGTGGTCCACGTAGAAGATGATGGGTTCTTTGGGGGGCGAGAGGCGGACCTTGGGGTCGGCCTTCTCGAGGTGCCAGCGGTTAATGTAGCGGACCCACTTCTTGTCGTTGTTGTACTTGCCGAGATCGCGGTAGGTGGTCGTGAAGTAGCCGACGCGCTCGTCGGCCTCGCGCGGCTTGTAAGCGGGGTTGTCGGGCACCACGCGGATGGAGTAGTGCAGCGTGACGAGCTGGCCCGAAGCGCCCGGCGCTTCGATGGCGACCTCGACGTTCTCAGGGAAGGTCTTGACGGATTCGATGCGCGCGAGTGCGGCGTTGAGGCCGGTGCCCTGACGTCCGAAGAACTTGCCGGCCTGGCCGACGAGCAGAGCATCAAGATCGATCACCGGTTGGCCGCCCGGCCCGATGGCGACGATGGGCACATCGACAATCACGGTGTCGGTGTAGTGCAGCGCGACGCTGCTTTTGGATTCCTGATCGCCGGTGGAGCGCACTTCAAGATTGGGGGCGATGAGCGCCATCTTCTTGTCGAAGCGCTTCCAGTAGACGTACATGTCGGCGCCCTGGAGGCCAGCCCACATGTCGCCCTTGGAGACGGTCATGGCGAGGAAGTACTTCTGGTTGTCGTAGCCGCGCGGGAACTCGGCGAGGATCTGGCCGTCCTTGTCGCGCCGATAGACATTGAAAAGGCCGGGCGCACCGTCGGCGGTGGAGACGACCTTGGTGTAGTCCTTTGAGACTTCATCGAAGGGGGGAAACTCGGGCTTGTCTTTGGCCTTCTCGCCTGGAGCGGGAGCGGGCTGCTCCGGCGCTGCGGGGGCCTGCCCCAACGCCAGCGAACCGACCGCCAAACCCAGCGCGATCGTCCACCCTCCCACAAGCATCCGTCGATGGTTCGCCATGCTGTCCATCACTCACTCTCCTGACTGAAAATGCACAACCTCCCCACGCCTGAGGGGAAAGGGTGGAATTGTTACCGGTCTCTTTGCAATCGTCTGCACGGGGTATCGGATTTCATCGGACGTTCTTCGGGCCTTCTTGGACCGGAAGGGGCTGCCTCCCCGAATCGGTGGTCGCCTCCTGTGCGGGTGGCTGGTCGTGGAATGCGAGCATGAGGCCGATGGTAATCGCGGCAAAGAGCAGCCCGGCGGCCTGAAAGGGGCGGTCGTGGACGGCGAGTTCGGTGGGATCGTCGTACAGCCCCCGTTCGATGATCACGATCGCTCGGAGCATCGCGTAAGTGGCAGGAAGCACGGTCAGCCACATGAGGTTGAACCCGGCGATGTATCGCTCGCCCTGATCGTTCACGTACAGGGCGTAGGTCATCAAAGTGATGACCGCGGTCACCACGACCGCCATCTGCAACAAAGTGTCGGTATAGCCGGCCTGCACCCGGCGGTGCTCGATGGCCGCTCCGACCCCGTTTTCCGCGCCCAGCGTGCGGCGTTCGCCCAGGCGCTTGCCGAAGGCGAGGAACATCGAGAGGAACAACACGACGTTGAGCAGCCAGACCGAGGGCGAGATCGCTGCCGCGGCACAGCCGCCCATCACCCTGAGCACGAAGCCGCAGGAGAGGCTCATCACGTCGGCGATGACGTGGTGCTTGAGGTAGGCCGAATAGGCCATCACGTTGAACACGTAGAGCACGAGCGCCAGGGCAACCCAAGTCCGAGCCGGCGAGGGGATCGCCAGCAGGAGACCCGCGGCGATCACAAACAGCACCATGCCGAAGATGCGGGCAACGCCGGGGGTGACGTGGCCGGCGGCGATGGGACGGCGTCTTTTGCGGGGGTGGGCCTGATCGGCCACTCGATCCGCAAGATCGTTGAAGACGTAGCAGCCGCTGGAGGCCAGCGCGAAGGCGACCGCTGCGATGAGCGGGTGGGTCAGGAAGGGCAGGGCTTCGGAAACCGAGTGGCCGCGGGCCAAGAGGTCCTTGTAGCCGTAGAAGGGACCAATGAGCACGAAAATGCTCTTTGACCACTGGGTCGGGCGGGCGAGCTTGAGGAGACTCAGGGCAAGCGGGGGCGCAGGAGTTGCGCTCGGACGTGCCGTTTCGGTCACGGGTTGGTCATGTCCTGCGGTTCGAGCCAACGAAGCCTCGCTTGGAGATACATCCGGTCGTCGCGGTTGGTGATTCCGTCGGCGTCAAGATCGACCGGGAACGTATGGGCGATGTAGAGATCCTCGACGGATACCGCGCCATCGCCAGAGATATCGAACGCCAGGGCGTGGCCGGGATCGGGGGCGAGGGCGTCGAGTTCGCAACAGGTGACAAAGGCGGCCGACCCGCCCACGGGTCCGGTGATTCGTACGCCGGTGGCGGAAACGGGGTTCTCAAAGACAAAATCGATGATCTGGAACGGGATCACGGGATCGAGCGGGACGGGCATCGAAACGGCTCCAGCACCTGCGGCCTGGGGAGAGAGCCACTGCCCCCCCACTCGCACTTCGACGCTTGCCGTCTGGAACCAGCCGCCCTCAAGGGTCTGGCTCCCAAAGGGGTAGTGTCGCCCTTCGAAGAACCGAATGGTCTGAACCGGCGACGGCAGGGTGTACCCGACGGTCAACGTCTGAACGCTGCCCGGCGCTGCGCCGGCGTTCTGGGTGGAGTAGAACTGGAAGCCGAACGAGTCGGGCTCGTGGCCCTTGAAGCTGAGTTCCTCGGCGTTGGCGATCATCAGGTGCCAGAACTGCCCGAGGCCGTAGCCCGACAACGGATTGGATGAGGCGCTCGACGAGGTGGAAACGACACCGCCCTGGCGTCGCACGCGATTGTTGGCGCTGCGTTCATCGAGGATGGTCAGCGGGTTGTCGTCACGCGGCGGCGGCAGCAGCCAGCGGCCATTGACGGCATCGACCGCGCCACCGGCGGCGATGATCTCACGCTCGATGATCGGGATCATGCGAGACGCCATCAAGGTGAAGGTGTCCTGCGCGGCGGCATCGGCGGGGAGGTAGTCCGGCAGATTGTCGCGCGTCCGCAGGATGTCGAAGCCGTCGCTGAAGGTCGCACTCGGGAAGGACTGCGTGATGGCGTCCGCACCGCCGAGCAGCCCGAGCAGGCCGCCCATAGTGGCGGTGCCGTTGTCGGAGTCCCAGCCGCTGAGCGTTCCGATCTGAACCGTGCGGGCGTAGTCGCCCTGGCCGTAGAGCAGGGCGATGAGCCCGGTGGCGAGATTGACGCTGGATTCGAACCAGTTGTTGTAGCGGTAGCCGCGCGATGCGGGGGATGGGAAGCCGTGGAAAAGGTCGGGCTGGAGCGCCTGGAAGCGGGTGTGGATGCGGTCTCGGGTGCGTTCCCAGTCGTTGATGTCGGGATTGGTCGCGAAGTCTGCGAGAACGTAGTCGATGACGTCGGCGGATTTGGAGGTGTCGGGGATGACATCGCGCGCCTGCTGGACGATGGTCATGATCTGCTGCGGCAGCGGGAGCGAATGGTCCACCGTCGCGGCGGCGGCGTAGAGCGCCACGAAGAACTGCGAGGCGTGGGCGGCGTATCCAGAAGCAGTGGTACGGATGGGCAGGTCGCCCATTTCGAGGGCACGGGCGGTCATGCCGGGCGCGAACGCGCCGAAGAACTCGGTGGTGAGCTGGGCGTCGATGCGCTGCCAGTTGCCGTTGACCGCCCCCATGCCGGTCATGGGAGGCGCGACGCCGAGGTCCATGAGGGCGCGGGCGGAGGCGTTGCTGACCCAGATGAAGCGGTTGATGTGGTCGATCCAGCCCTGGCGGATCTCCGGCGGCGTGAGCGCGTTGTGGCCGAGGGAGTGAAGAAGGTGAAGGTAGACGTACTCGATGTCGGTGTCGTCGTCGGCGGACCACGGGTTCTGATTGAGGATGAAGCCGATGGGCTGGTTCTGGTTGCCGGTGCTGCCCCAATCGGCGTCGGTCAGGAAGGGCGGATCGGTCCGGATGCCCTCCGTGGTGAGGCCGGTCCAGTTGGCGATGCACTCCCCGAGCCACATGGCGTGGAGGCGCGATTCGTAGTCTTGGCGGTCGATCTGCCGGAGCGGAGCCGCCGAGGCGATCGCGCCGCTGCCGAGCATCATCCCAAGCACCAACCGGTGTACCCCACTCATGCGGCGATTATCTGCGGGGCCGAGAGCCGATACAAAGGGAATCTTGAAACCAGCGCCTGAACAAACAATGGCCCCGTGGCGCGCCTGGCTGCCCGCATTGGCGGTAGCACTGGGGCTGTTCACGTCACTGGTGGCCCCGATGGTGCTTTCGCGCGCCGGGTATGCCCCGCCGGCCTGGGACGAAGAGATCTACCACCTGCCGATCATCCGAACGATGGCCGACCAGTGGCCGTCGGTCGACATCGTGAACTACGACTCGGCGACGACGCCTGGGTACCACCTCCTGATGGCGGGGGTTCTCAAGGCGACCGATTCCGTGATGGCGATGCGGGCGATGAACGCTTTGCTGAGCGCCGGGCTGATCGCGGCGGTGTTCGCTTCCATTCGATCCCTGGCGCCGGGCAGGAATGGTTGGCTGACGTGCGCGCTGACGCTGCCGCTGGTCACCAGCCAGTACTTCCTCGGCGGGGCGATCTGGCTCACGACCGACAACACCGCGCTGCTGTTTGTCACGCTGGCGCTGTGGCTCGGGGTGCTCTCACAGACGACACCGGGTCGGACCATCGCCGCGGGGATGCTGGGCATGCTCGCGGTTCTGGTGCGTCAATTGCACGTGTGGGTGGCGGCTCCGATCGGGCTGGCAGCGGTGCTCGCGAGTCCGCTTGCGGCGCTCGCGCCGAAGCTGCTTCGGGATGATGGCGTGCAGTCCCCGCGGTCGTGGGGCAAGCTTGTCGGCGGCGTTATCGCCGGTGTGCTGGTGATCGGCACGCTGGGCGTCTTCGTTTGGCTGTGGGGCGGGCTGCTGCCGGTCACTGAGAAGGTGCGTGACCAGCACCTGCGGGGATTGAATCCGGCGACGTGGCCATTCTGCCTTTCGCTGTGCGCATTGCTCGGCGTCTTCTTTCTGTCTGTGAGTTACGCAAGCCTCCTGGAAATAGTCTCGGCACTTCGGGATCGCATCGGACACACCGCGCTGGCGGCGGCTGCGGGGCTCGCGCTGGCAGTGGCCTTCCCGACCTTCTGGCTCGACCGCGTGCGCGACACCGGGCCGATCTGGAAGGCCGTGAAGCTCGCGCCGGCGCCGATGGGGCGGTCGGTGGTGCTCGCGTTGCTCGCCCCGATTGGCGCGGTTGTGCTGCTTCTGCTGTGGCGACGGGCCGCGGAAGCGGGGCGATCCGCTCAGGCAACGCTGGTGCTGCTCTCAATGACGGCGTGGCTCGCAGCGCAGACGGCGAACATTATGTGCTGGCACCGCTACTTCGAGCCGCTGATCTTGATCATGCTGGCGTGGCTCGCGACGCTGGGGGCTCGAGAACGCCAGTCGTGGCGCACGTTTGTTGGACCGATCGTGCTGGCAATCGGGCTGCTGGTGTTGAGCGCTCTGACGCTGTACCTCCCGGCGATCCGGGGCGTACAGGGCGGCCAATGAAAAAGGCCCGCGATTGCTCGCGGGCCCTGTGAGTGATCTGGTCAAACTTTGATTCAGCGGGCGACCTTCTGCCCGACCACCGGCGCACGGCCGACGCTGTGATAGGTGAAACCGTTGCGCTCCATCTGCTCGCGCTTGTAGAGGTTGCGACCGTCGAAGATGACCGGCTCGGCCATCAGGGCCTTAATCTTCTCGAAGTCGGGGGTCTTGAACTCGTCCCAGTCGGTCGAGATGACGAGCGCGTGGCAGCCGCGGAGCGTCTCGTACATGCCGTCGGAGATCTCAAACTGGCCGGGGTTTTCCTTCTCGACATTCTCGGCGGCGACGGGGTCAAAGCCGCGGACGGTCGCGCCGCCCTGCTTGGCCCACTTCATGAGGTCGACGGCGGGGGCTTCGCGGATGTCGTCGGTGTGGGGCTTGAAGGCCATGCCCCAGAAGGCGACCGCCTTGCCCTTGACCGAACCATTCTTGGCGAAGTGCGCCTCGATCTTCTTCCAGAAATGCTTGCGCTGGCGCTGGTTCACATCGTGCACGGCCTGCGAGAGCTGGGTCTCGATGCCCTTTTGCTTGCCCATCTGGATGCACGCGAGAGTGTCCTTGGGGAAGCACGAGCCGCCGTAGCCCAGGCCCGGATAGAGGAACTGGTTGCCGATGCGCTTGTCGGAGCACATGCCCTCGCGGACCTTGGCGATGTTCGCGCCGTAGGCCTCGCAGAGGTTTGCCATCTCGTTGATGAACGAGATCTTGGTGGCGAGGAAGTTATTGCTGGCGTACTTCACCATCTCGGCGGACAGGACGTCCATGATGTAGATGGGGTTGCCCTGGCGGACGAAGGGGGCGTAGAGCTCGCGCATCGCCTCTGCGGTCTCTTCATTCTCAACGCCGCAGACGACGCGGTCGGGGTAGTTGAAGTCGTTGATCGCCGCGCCTTCCTTGAGGAACTCGGGATTGTCGGCGACGTGGAAGGGGAGGCTGCCGACGATCTTCTTGACGCGTTCCTTGACGCCAAAGGTGGTGCCGACAGGAACGGTGCTCTTGACCACGATGACCTTGGGGGTCTGGCCAGGTCCGAGCTTCTTGATCATGTTGCCGATGTCTTCGGCGGCGGACCAGACGTAGGACATGTCGGTCTCGCCGTTCTTGCCGGTGGGCGTGCCGACGCAGATGAAGATCATGTCAGCGTCGCGGTAGGCCTGTTCCTTGTTGGTGGTAAAGGAAAGGCGACCGGCGTCGACGTTTCTCTTCATGAGCTCGGTGAGGCCGGGCTCGTAGATCGGGCAGCCGCCCTTGTTGAGGACGTCGATCTTGCGTTCGTCGACGTCAAGGCAGATCACTTCGTTGCCGGTGTTGCTGAAGCAGACGCCGGTGACGAGGCCAACGTAGCCGGTGCCAACCATGGTCAGACGCATGATCGATCTCTCCTCAAGGGACACTGATACGCCGTCGGGGGCGATGGGGTTCGGTCAATAGTTCGGCGTGGGAGCCCGGTAGTGGCTCATGTCGATGGAACGGAACCAGTCGATGGTCTTTTTGAGGCCCTCGCGGAGGGGAATCTTGGGCTCCCAGTCGAGGACTTTCTTGGCGAGGGTGATGTCGGGCTTGCGCTGCTTGGGGTCGTCGGCGGGGGCGGGCTTGTGCGTGATACGGCACTTCTTGCCCACGATCTCCATGACCAGCTCGGCGAGCTGCATGATGGTGAACTCGCCGGGGTTCCCGATGTTGACCGGACCCGTGAAGCCGCGCGGGGTGTTCATGAGGCGGATCATGCCCTCGATGAGGTCGTCGCGGTAGCAGAAGCTCCGCGTCTGGGTGCCGTCGCCGAACATGCTGATCTCTTCACCGTGGAGCGCCTGGCGGATGAAGTTGGAGACGACGCGTCCGTCGTAGGGGTGCATGCGCGGGCCGTAGGTGTTGAAGATGCGGATGAGCTTCACATCCAGCTTGTGCATGCGGTGGTAGTCCATGCAGATGGTCTCGGCGGCGCGCTTGCCCTCGTCGTAGCAGGCGCGGGGGCCGAGGGTGTTGACGCTGCCCTTGTAGCTCTCGGGCTGCGGATGGACTTCCGGATCGCCGTAGATCTCGCTGGTCGAGGCCTGCAGCACCTTGGCGCCGCAGCGCTTGGCCATGCCCAGCACGTTGATCATGCCGATCACGCTGGTCTTCATGGTCTTGATGGGGTTGAACTGGTAGTGGCCGGGCGCGGCGGGGCAGGCGAGGTTGTAGACCTCGTCGACTTCGAGCCAGATGGGGTGCGTGACATCGTGGCGGATGAGTTCGAAGTTCCGCTTGCCGAGCAGGTGGTCCACGTTTGACTTCTGGCTCGTGAAGAAGTTGTCGAGGCAGATGACATCGTGGCCATCGCCGACGAGTCGTTCACAGAGGTGTGAGCCGAGAAAGCCGGCGCCACCGGTCACCAGGATGCGTTTGATCTGCGACACGACCGCCCCTCTCTACAGAGCCACTCGGAGGACACCATCGGCTAAACCCCTGCCCACCCGCAGGGGAGGCGAATGATACAGCCGATTCTCGGACCGCCGACAGCACCTCTGAGCCCTGACAAAGCCCGAGAGTATGCTCGTTGGCGACGAGACAAGAGATTGCATCGGCGGAAGGGGGGCGTGCGTGAAGCCGGACGCGCCGAGAGCGGGCCATATTGACCCCCTGCGGACCTTTCCAACCAATTTGGACGCCGAGCCATGCTGCAGCAACTGTACGACCGAACCCGCCGACGACTGGGGAACTCCGCCTTCAAGCGGGTGCTTCGCGGGCTGGGGCTGACCGGACCGGCACGCCGGCTCTACGAGAACGGGATCCTGAAGCGGGGCGAGATGGTCGCGCCGGTGCTCGGACGCCCGATCCGGTTCCGGGTCAGCTCTCGGGTGGAAATCACCTCCATCGAGACGCTGTTTGCGGAGGATGCGTTCTTCGCGCGGATGCTGGAGTCGCTGCGGGCGGGGGACGTGTTCTTCGATGTCGGCGCGAATATCGGGCTTGTCACGCTGCTGACCGCCAAAGAGCATCCGGACATCTCGGTGCACTCGTTCGAGCCCGAGCCGCGCAACGCGGATCGCCTCGCGGAGAATGTCGCGGCGAACGGGCTCCAGAATGTCCGGTTGCATCGGGTGGCTCTGGGCAGCTCGCCCGGAACGGCCAAGTTGTTTGTGATCGGCGAGATGGGCTCGGGGCTGCATTCGCTGGCGCCGTGCGAGAAGGCGGGCCACGCCTCGATCGACATCCCTGTCACGACCGGCGCGGAAGTTTCCCGGGAGGTCGGTGTTCGCCCCAGCGTGATGAAAGTCGATGTCGAGGGCTTTGAGATGGATGTGCTCAAGGGGTGCGAGCCGCTGCTTGGACCGGGTCGCTGCCGTGAGGTGTTCCTGGAGGCCCATGCCCACGCCGCGGAGTCCGCACGCGAGATCCAGGCATGGATGGAATCGCGCGGATACACGATGATCTGGTCGTCCAAACGCGTGCTGGAGGAACTTCAGCACTACCGGCTGGCCTCGTAGGACGATGTCAATCACACAATGACGCAGGAAGCGCCCGAGATCCCCGAAGTACCTGCGTCGCCCAAGGCGTCGCTCACGGGCACGACGGCGCGTGGATTTGTCTGGATGGCCGCGCAGAGCGTGGTTTCCAAGGGTGTCGGCATGATCGGCCAGTGGGCGCTGGCGTGGCTGCTGGCGCCAGGCGACTTTTCGCTGATTGCGCTGGCGTACACCGTCACTACGTTCGCCGGGCTGTTGCAGCAGGCGGGGCTGCGCGAGGTACTGGTGCACCGGCACCGGCGGCTGGGGCTGTGGGCCACGCCCGGATTCTGGATGTCGCTGGCGATGGGATTCCTCGGGGCCGCGCTGATGCTCGCCGGCG
>JBGSZV010000092.1:0-9296 GCA_041750235.1 Phycisphaerales bacterium | reverse complement strand
CGGTGAAGCCCGCCCGGTCGCTGTACGGCAATCGCCGCAAGATCGTTGGCGGCGCCGTGAACCGCGGACGTGAAGAGTGATCAACGCCGGAGCGATGAGATGACCCAGGCGCCATCCCATTCCGTTCGCCGGCTCATCGTGCTGGGTTCAACGGGGTCTATCGGCGTCCAGACGCTGGACGTCGTCGCGCACCTCAACCGCCTCGCCGATGAGGGGAGATACCCGCATCGATTCGAAGTTGTGGGGCTCGCTGCCGGTCGGAACTCGGCCATGGTGCTGGAGCAGGCCGCGGCCTTCGGTGTTCGCGATGTTGCGATCGCCGATGCCACGGATGCCGCACGTCTGCCGGACGGCGTGCGAGTGCGCCAGGGCCGCGATTCTGCCGAGCGACTGGTGCGCGAGGTGGAGTGTGACATTGTGCTGGCTGCGATGGTCGGATTCGCGGGGTTGCCCGCGACGCTCGCCGCCGTGGAACTCGGGCGTGACGTCGCCCTTGCGAACAAGGAAACACTCGTGGCGGCCGGGGCGCTCGTGACGAGCGTCGCGCGCCGCACCGGGTCCAAATTGTTGCCTGTCGACAGCGAGCACTCGGCGGTCTGGCAGTGCCTCGCCAGCGGCCGCGTCGGCGCGGTGTGCCCGCCTTGTGAGATGGGCAGGGATGTGGCGCGCGTGATCCTGACTGCGTCGGGCGGTGCGCTGCGGGACAAGACCGCGGAGCAGATCGCTAAGGCGACACCCGAGGATGCGCTCAATCACCCGACGTGGAAGATGGGCGCGAAAGTGACCATCGATTCGGCGTCGCTCACCAACAAGGCTCTTGAGTTGATCGAAGCGCACTGGCTCTTTGGGCTGGAAGCCGATCGCCTGGGCGTTCTGGTGCACCCGCAATCGATCGTGCACTCGATCGTGGATTTCGCGGACGGATCCTCGATCGCTCAGTTGGGATTGCCCGACATGCGGACGCCGATCCAGCTCGCGTTGACCCACCCCGAGCGGGTGGTCGGCCGGGTGCCGGGTGTGGCGTGGGAGACGCTCACCAAGCTCGATTTCCGGCCGCCAGACCTCGGAC
Organism: Phycisphaerales bacterium; assembly: GCA_041750235.1. Lineage (GTDB taxonomy): Bacteria > Planctomycetota > Phycisphaerae > Phycisphaerales > UBA1924 > JBGSZV01. The sequence continues at coordinate 8,227 of JBGSZV010000092.1, read as the reverse complement.
GTTTTCCGGCGGTTGGCCACGGCTTTGACGTGATCCGGGCGGGCGGGACGCTTGGTGCCGTGCTGAACGCGGCGAATGAGCGTGCCGTCGAGGTGTTCCTGGATCGCAAAATCCCATTCGGCCGGATCCCCGAGCTTCAGGCGGAGGCGATGCGATCGGTCGGTGTTTCGCAGATCAGGGATCTGCGCGACGCCCTGGATGCGGATGCCGAGGCGCGGCGGTGTGTTTCCCTCAAGGTGGGCTCGTGATCGATCGTACGATCGACGCACGGCAGTCTGTGGCCTGAACTAGGATTCCTCCATGGCCGAGTGGCTCAGCAACATTTCAAACGTCCTGATGATTGTGATTGGCTTTGGACTCGTCATCGTGGTCCACGAGCTTGGTCACTTCCTTGCGGCGCGCTGGGCGGGGATCCGGGTCCATGCCTTTGCCGTGGGCTTCGGGCCAGCGGTGTTCTCCTGGCGAAAAGGCCTGGGGCTTCGCCGCGGGTCGAGTGAGCGCGAGTACCGGAAGCTCGTTGATAAGAGCGGCGGCGTGGAGCCGACCGTTGAAGACGCCAAGCGCGCCGCGACGGACGAGAGTTTCGCTGCGGGGGTGCTGCGCGGCATTTCCTCGACGGAGTATCGCCTCAACTGGTTCCCATTCGGCGGCTACGTCAAGATGCTGGGACAGGACGACCTTGACCCCAGTGCGCGCAGCGGCGCGCCTGACGCGTTCAACTCCAAGCCGGTGTGGAAGCGGATGATCGTGATCTCCGCCGGCGTCATCATGAATCTGCTGCTGGCGGCCGTGCTGTTCATGGTCGTCTTCGCGTTCGGCATGCGGGAGACGGCGCCGGTGATCGGCGAAGTCGCCCGCGGGCTTCCTGCCGAGGCCGCCGGACTCCGCTCGGGCGACGTGGTGGTGCGGATCAACGACCACAAGGCCGAGAGCTTCACCGATCTGCAGATCGCGGCGGCGATGGCCAAGCGTGGGCAACCCATTGAACTGGTCGTGCAGCGCGACGGCGAGAACCAGACCATCCGCGTCGAGCCGCAGCCGGGCGGGCGCGAGAAGTTTCTCCAGATCGGCGTGACGCCGGCGACTTCATCGCGCACATGGCCGCTGCCGAAGGGGGAACGTGAGCGCGAGGTTTCGGCGGAGATCCTCAAGAGATTGTCCTTGCCCGGCGTGGAGCTGGGCAGCGAGTTGCTGCGAGTCGATGGCGTGGCGCTGCAGCCTGTGACGCTTCCTGATGGTCGCGCGATCCCTCTTGCCGACCCGCTGTTTGACCATATCCGCGCCTCGGGCGGCAAGCCCGTGGTCGCGACGTTCCGCGGCCCCGACGCGACCGAGCGCGACATCACCATCGTGCCCCGGCCCCAACTCCAGACCGCCTGGACGCCGCTGACAACGAATCGCGTCATGGTCGAGCACCTGATGGGCCTTTCTCCGGTCATGAAGATCGCCCATGTCGAAGCGTTGCGGACGGCCGCCCGCGAGCGTCTGCGCGAGGGGGACATCTTCGCCCGCATCGGCGCCCAGGAATGGCCCGACATGGCCTCAGGCATTCGAGAGATCAAGGCGAGCAAGGGCGCGGAGATCGAACTCGTGCTGCTGCGCGACGGCGAGCTGGTGTCAGTCTCGGCGCCGGTTTCTAGTGAGGGCACGATCGGATTCATGCCCGAGCCTTCGCTCGATGTCTCGATCATCTCAGCGCCGCCCGAGCTGTACGCCCGTGATCATGGATCCGACCAGCCCGGCACGCCGGCGGCGCGACTCATCCCCTCGGTTCTGCCGGGGATGCGTGTCGTGAGCCTCGCCGGCACACCGGTTTCAAGCTTTGGCGACATGCGCACGGCAATGGTGGCCGCCACCCGGGATGCACTTGCCGCCGCCGCGGGCATCACAATCGAGCTGGAGCTTGCCGCACCGATCGGCGCTGCGCCGCGCGAGAACGAGCGGGTCCGCCTGTCCCTGACGCCCGAAGAGGTTCGCAGTCTGCACGCCCTGGGATGGCAGGCGCCCACCGGGCTGGATGAACTGTTCGAAACGGCGTCGATCGTCCAAGTCGCTTCCAACCCCGTTGAGGCGCTGGGGATCGGCATCCGAAAAACCCACCGCTCCATGGTGCTGACCTACATCACCTTTGCTCGACTCTTCGAGGGAACGGTGCGCGTCGAGCACCTCAAGGGCCCTGTTGGCATCGCGCATGTCGGCTCGCGGTTCGCGGCCGAGGGGATCATCTACCTGCTCTACTTCCTTGCGCTGATCAGTGTGAATCTGGCGGTCATCAACTTCCTGCCCATCCCGATCGTGGATGGCGGGCTCTTCACGATGCTGGCGATCGAGGGCATCACCCGCAGACCGGTGCCGGCGGGCGTTCAGAATGCGCTCACGCTGGTTGGGCTGCTGCTGATCGGCACGATGTTTGTCGTCGTGACGTTCAACGACATCGTGGCGCTCTTCTGAGTTGTGGCGGCAATGAGGAGTTAGAACTCAACGCTGGCGCGCAGCGACAACACCACCGCCGTATCGCGCGATGCGTCGCCCGACGGGTTGAAGATGAACTGGATGTCCGGCCGCAGCACGAAGTACGGCGTCACCTGGATCCCATACGCAAACTCCAGCGCGGTCTCGTCTTCATCGAATCCAGCGCCGGGCTCGTCGCTCAGATCAACCCACGACACGTATGCCGCAAGGGCATCATCGGGGCGCCCATCGCACACGCCCCGCAGTGTCAGGCCGAAGCCGACGTGGTTCTCAACCTCCGAGACCTCCGGGTCCGCCCACCCGTACTGCACGAACGCGTAGAGCCCGCGGTCGCTCTCTTCCTCGTCCGGCGTTGGCGACCAGACGCGGGACTCGCCCACGCAATAGAAGCCTGTTGTGCCGTCGTCCGCGCCCCCGTCGAACGTGTCGAAGGTGCCGGAGTGATGCCACGCGCCAAACGCGAAGCGGGCGTTGCGCAGGAACCCGAGTGTCTCGGCCGTGAGGCCTGCTTCGGCGATCAGGAACCAGTCGCTGCTCGTGCTGTCGGAGAAGAAGGTGGCGGGTCCGCGCCCGCCGGTCGAGTGGCCGTCCTGCGTCGCGCCGTCGTAGATCCCAGCGCCGGCATAGAACCAGTCGCAGGGATAGACGAAGGCGTTCACGCTCATCGCCGGATCGGGGTAGCTCGGCAGCGTGAAGAGGGTCGGTGAGTAGCTGGCCGAGGAGTTAATCACTTCACCGCCGGCCTCGACGAAGGCGAACTCCTCATTGGCATCCACCTTGCCGATCTTCAGGCGGACGATGCCGTCAAAGAGCGATTGCTCGTACCAGAGTTCAGCGATCTGATCGACGTGGCCCGACTCGATGTCGCTGACGCCCTGGAAGTCGCCCGCGTCTTCAGAGGCGCCGTCTCCCGCGAGGGAGTAGAAGTCGAGGTAGACCTGCCCGCCCGTCAGTCCGACGAGTTTTTCGAGATCGAAGGTCGCGTTGAAATCAATGAGATGGCGATAGCTCGACTCCTGACGGCGTCCGCCCGAGACCACGTTGGTCCAGTCCATGGTGTAGGAGCCGGCGAGGGTGAGTCCCCACTCCTCGAGGTCGGTCCGGGCTCCGCCCCAGTTGCCCGTCAGCCGTGACCATTCCCAGAAAGGCATGCCGCCGAACCATTCGGGCGCTTCGGGGATCTCGGGTTCCGGGGGTGCGGGTTCTTCGGACACCGGTGCCGGTCGCGTTCGGGGGCCGGGCTCGTGACCCGGCAGGTCGTTGGGAATGGCCTCCGCGATCTCAATGGGGTCCTCTGGCGGGAGCGCATCGTCCGCCAGGGCCGACGCCTGACCAACGGCGGCCAACAGGGCCAGCGGTCCGACGAATCGACCGCCACACGCACGCCACATCTTGGACCGCATGCCGTCACCCCCGCCTGGCCCGACAGCGACGCGCAACCTTGGCGCAGCCATCAGCCCGGAGGAGGCCATCGGTCAATAGAGCGTGGAAGTGTGGCACGGGATCGTCGAACCGGTTCGCAAGCGAGTGTCGTGCCACATTGATCCACGATGCAGGGCCCGGTTTCCCGGGATCGAGGGGGTCCGGCGTTGGGTTGTCGGACCTCCGGGAGGTCGAGCGGTCGCCGGACCCGCTCCCGCTATCATCGGGGCCTTGGCGTGGGCCGGTCCGGGAGCAGCCCGGCGGCACGGCGTTGGGTCGGTGTGGCCCGGGTTTGCCACGCGCGGTGAAGGGTCCAGGACACATGCCCAAGATCACGATTGATGGCCGTCCGTGCGAGTTTGCTCCCGGCCAGATGATCATCCAGATCGCCAACGACAACGGGATCGCGATCCCGCAGTACTGCTACCACCCGGGGCTGTCGATCGTGGCCTCCTGCCGCATCTGCCTCGCGGAGGTCTGGGCGCCGAATCCCCGCAACGAAGGCAAGCTCGAATACATGGGCAAGCTCCTGCCCACCTGCCAGACCGCGGCGTCCGACGGCATGGTGGTCCACACCACCAGCCCGCGCTCGGTCGCGAATCAGAAGGCGGTGATGGAGTACCTGCTCATCAACCACCCGCTGGATTGCCCGGTGTGCGATCAGGCGGGCGAGTGCACGCTGCAGGACTACTCCTACGAGTATGGCCGCGGGCAGTCGCGGTTTGAAGAGAGCAAGGTCAAGCAGCCTAAGAAGGATCTTGGGCCGCACGTGTACCTGTACAGCGACCGCTGCATCATGTGCTCGCGCTGCGTGCGCTTCACGCGCGAGGTCAGCGGCACCGCGGAACTGATGGTCGAATCGCGGGGCAATCAGAGCCAGATCGACGTCTTCCCCGGCGTGCCGCTGGAGAACGAACTGTCGGCCAATGTGATCGATCTCTGCCCCGTCGGCGCGCTGCTCGACAAGGACTTCCTCTTCACGCAGCGGGTGTGGTTCCTCAAGGAGACGCCGTCGATCGACGGCATCACTTCGAGCGGCGACAACATCTCGATCCACCACAACGACGGCGTGATCTACCGCCTCAAGCCGCGGAACAACCCGTCGGTCAACAAATGGTGGATCTCGGATGAGATCCGCTACGGCTGGAAGTTCGTTCACTCTCCCGATCGCTTGCGGTCGCCGGTCCACAGCCGCTTCGGCAAGCGGGCCGAGTGCGACTGGACGCGGGCGTATACCGAAGCAGTCGCTGGGCTGAAGGCGGGCATCGGCTCGAGCAAGCGGTTAGCGCTGATGGTCAGCCCGATGCTGAGCTGCGAGGACGCCTACCTGCTCGCCCGCGCAGCGCTCGCGCTGGATTCTCGCGTGCAGTTCGCGATCGGCCCCGTGCCGTCGCTCGGCGAGGACAAGAACTTCCCCGGCGGCTACACGGTCCGCGCCGAGAAGGCCCCGAACGCCCGCGGCGTGCGGCGTGTCCTTGGTGCGATGGCCGGCGCGGCGACGCCGGTGGTCGAGTTCGACGAGTTCTGCCGCAAGGCCGGCGACTTCGGCGCGATGATCCTGACCGGCAACTATCCGAGTGAATGGGCGACGCCGGAACTGGAGCGGGCGATCACCGGCAAGTTCACGGTGCTCATCGACACCCTGCCCAACCGCCTGACCGACAAGGTGGACGTGCTGCTGCCGGGCGCGACGTGGGCCGAGAAGGCCGGCACCTTCGAGAATCACGCGGGGCGTCTGCAGGCCTTCGAGCAGGCGATCAAGGTGATCGAGCTGGCCAAGCCCGAGGGCCAGATCGCGCTGGACCTCTTGGCGGCGATCGGCAACGTCGAGCGGGCCGAACGCTTCAATACGGCCCACGTCCGCCGCGAGATGGCGGCGGAGTACTCGGCGCTGAGCGCCCTGGAGACGGATGTGCATTACCCGAGCGTCGCGCCTCAGCAGGAGGCGGAGGTTGAGGTGGTGGAGCTGTAGTCGTCTCGGGGTAAATGACAAGCCACCCCGATCGCGCGGAGTGGCTCGCACATTCCCAGAGAGTGAAACGTGAATCAGACGGGGGTCGACTCGTCGGCGAGAGCGGCCTGCAGCGCGTCGTGCACCATAAGGTGGGCGGACTCGGCGGTGTTGGTCACGCTTTGCTGAGCGGCTTGGGCGGCATCAACGACCGAGTCGATGATCGCCTGTTCGGCGTCCTGGCGAACAAGGGTGTAGACGCAGCGGCGAGCCTCGTTCCGGATGGCCTGACGGGTGCGTTCGGCGGACTTGGTGATGATGCGCTGGCCAGTGCGGGACGCGGCGATCATCTTGGAGGGGCGGGCGTCTTCCGCGTCGAGGGTCTCGATCCTCAAGACCGCATTCTCCGCGGCGTTGCCGATGAGGGTCTGGCCGCTTTCGACCTGGTTGGCCATGCGTGCGATGCAGGCGTCCGCGATTGACTGGGCGTCGGCCATCGCCGGCGCGACGGCAGCCAAGGCCACGAGCAGGGCGACGATTCGAACGACAAGGCTGTTCAAGGCGATCATCGAAGCACTCCCGGTGTGGGCGGGGACAGAGCGATCGCGCAGGACGAACACCGCCCCGGCGAGCCACTCGTGTTTCTTTGGTGCCGTATCGCGTGCGACGCGGCACCAGGCAAACGAAGCCGCCCCGGGCGTATTGCACGGGGCGGCGTCATCGATTCGGTTGAAGTTATCGGGAGGGCCGGATGCTCAGTCTTCGCTCTGCTCAGCGAGGGCATCGTCGATGGCGGCACGGGCTTCTTCGAGATCAATGGTCACGAGGTCGATGTAGTTGTCGCACTCGTCGTGTACCGCGGCGGTCGCGCCGGCACCGGCGTTCTCGCGCAGCACGCGGAAGATGTAGTCGCCCTCGATGCGGTTGAGCTGCGGGATGGTCGAGTTCGCCGCGCTCTTGAGGAGCTTTTTGTACTTCTTGGCCTCTTTGGTGAGGCGGGTGTCGCTCTTGCCCTGGGCGTCGAGGGCGGTGATGCGGATGGTGGCGCGTTCGACGATGTCGTCAAAGTCTTCATTCACATCGGCGCGCAGCGTGTCCAGATCGGACTCGAGGTCGGCGATGATGCCGTCCAGCGTCCCGGCGAGGGCAGCGCGGGGGGTTGAAACGATCGCCGCGAGCGCAAGTGCGATGCAGGCGGCAAGACCAAGTGCCTTCTTGAACATCAGACAAATCCTTTCCCTGGGCCAAGAACTCCTTCAGAAGGTACGCCGAAGGATACGCAGGAGTCCCACGGCGGATGCGGTCGGCGGCAATCCACTTGCGATTGATTCTCTGGCCACGCCGGGGAATGGCCGATCTATCCTCCTTCCAGATGACATTGCCCAGTTCCACACCGGTCAACAGCTCCTTCCTGCGGAAGGTATTCAGCGACGAATGGCAACTGGCCGTCGCGCTGGCGGCCGGTGCGACGCTGCTGGTGGGCTACTCCATTCAGGTGATGATCCACCAGGGTCCGGTGGCCATCACCGAAACCATTCACACCATTGGCCATGTGCTTGTCTGGATCAGCCTGTCGCTCGGGATGGTTCATGGTTTGAGAGCGGCTTGGGAGGCGTTGCGGGAGTTCAAGCCCGACATTGATGTCCTCATGGTGGTCGGCGCGGCGCTGGCCGCGGGCATCGGGCATCCGGAAGAGGGCGCGCTTCTGCTGTTTCTCTTCACCCTTGCCGGCGCGCTGGAGAACCGCGCGCTGGCGCGGGCCAAGGACGCGGTGTCGCGGCTGACGAAGCTGATGCCCAGCGAAGCACTGGTCCGTCGCAATGGCGCCTGGACGCCCCTGCCGCCCGACGAGCTGATTCCCGGTGACGAGGTGCTGGTACGGCCCGGCGAGGTGATCCCCGCGGACGCATCGATCATCAAGGGCCGCTCGGCAATCGACCAGAGCACGCTCACGGGAGAAAGCCTGCCGAGGAGCGTGGACGAGGGCGATGAAGTTTTCGCGGGCACGCTCAATCAGCAGGGCGCGCTGGAGCTGCGGGTGACGCGGCCGGTGGCGGAGTCGAGCCTCAAACGGATCCTGCAACTGGTCATCGAAGCGCAGGAGCGTCGCCAGCCGATGCAGCGCGTGATCGACCGTCTGAGCACGCCCTACACCATCGCGGTCTTTACAGTCTCCATTGCGGCACTGATTTACTTCGCATTCGCAGGGCGTGTGGAGGAAGCGGGCGGCGATCGCTCGATGACCTTCGCCGAAGCGGCGTACCGTGCGATCACGCTCCTCATCGTCGCAAGCCCGTGCGCGCTGGTGATTGCGACACCCACCGCCACGCTCTGCGGCCTGAGCCGTGCGGCACGGTCGGGGCTGCTGGTGAAGGGCGGGGA
>JBGSZV010000091.1:0-8420 GCA_041750235.1 Phycisphaerales bacterium | reverse complement strand
GCAGACGTCCGGCGAGCGCCGCTACGTCCCCGACGAGGAATCCAGCGGCGGCCTGAAGGTCGGCATGATGGTCCGCCACCCGCAGTTCGGCGTCGGGCGGGTCGAATCGATCACGATGCCGGGCCCCAACGCCCGCATCCGCATCCAGTTCCGGGACGTGGGCGCGAAGACGCTGATCCAGTCGTTTGCGCGGCTGGAGCCGATCTGATCCGCACTCGCGAGGCCCCGCATGCCCTCCAAGTATCCAACATCATCCAATCTGAACTACGGCGCGTATGACTACAGCGATCCCGACGCCACAACTGAAGATTGGCTCGATCAGATCATCACCGACGGCGTGCAGGCGGTCGTCGATCTCAACGCCGATGTGATCCCGCTTCCCGCGATGATCGCCGAGTATGAACGAGCCGGATGGGCGGTCGCCACGGTCGACATGAGCGGAGTGAGCGATGACAACGACGTGAATCGTCGCCTCGCCAAATCGCTCAAGTGGCCGGAGTTTGTGTCAGCCAGTATTGACGCTTGGTCAGAGTGGCTGAACATCGGTCTTGAAGACATTTCGCCCCTCAAGTCCTGCCTCATCCTCGACGTGCGTGCTCCCGGCCCTTGGCCGACGCGCGAACGATTGCGTACGGCCACGTGTGACGCCGCGCGTCACATGCGCAGCGTTTTCGGCAAGTCGTTCCGACAGGGCGGAACCAACCTACAAGTTCACTCGTTCATCTGGTACGAGTCATTCGCCACAAGACCGCACGCCGAAAAGGACCCCGGATTTGTTATCCGCCCACTGGCTCGAGAGCCAAGCAGTGGTCGCCATCGTGACCCCAACGAGATCTGATCCGCTTCTCGGACCTCGGCTCCGACCACCAAATCCGACCCCCGTCCAAGAACTTGCCGAAGATCGCAATCTATTGTCATACAAGGAGTTATGACATCCGGCCCGCGGTAGACCGCTCCGATTTGCGCTGTAGCTTCCTCCTGTCGACCTCCCTTCCGGGGGGCCGTTTCGCACAACGTTCGTCTTGAGCGACCGGGGGGTTCCGGCGACACGCAAGTGTCTCGCTCACGACGGCACAGGAGAGAAGACATGATCGTCCGCTCCGCGAGCGCGCTCGCGCTCTGCGCCATGGCCTCGGCCGCCAACGCCTCGTTCATCTCGTTCGCGTCCGACACCAGCCCCCTCAATCCCACGCTCGTCGCCACCTGGGACAGCACGAACCAGGTCACGAACGTTGTCGACTTCGGTCCCACGACCGTCGACATGCTCTTTGACCCCGACGAGGGCGGACCGCAGCTCCCGATCAGCGTTCCCGCCGCGCTCAACCTCGACCTCACGATGTCGTACGCGAGCAGCGCGCCGCTGGGCTTCGGAATGTTCGCTCACGCCTTCAATGTGCTCGGCACCTTCGAGTTCGCCCACCTCGTCGGCAACGACGAGTTCACCGTGAAGGCCACCGTCAACCTCGGCGAGGCCATCTTCGTCGGACTCGGCACCGGCACCACCGTCATGTCCGCCTCCATCACCGGCGCCGACATGATGTACGACCAAGTCACCTTTGACCCCGCCATCCTCGCTTTCAGCATGGTGAACTGCCCCGGCGACTTCGGTTTCACCATCACCGCCCTCAACGGCGGCGCTGGAGCCCAGCTCATCACCAACGGCAGCGGACAGGTCATCGGCATCGCCGGCTTCTCCGCCGAGTCGAGCTTCTCCGGCAGCTTTACCAACATCCCGACCCCCGGCGCCGCTGCCCTCGCGGGCCTCGCCGGCATCACCGCCATCCGCCGTCGCCGCAAGTGAGCAGACTCACCACGGAGACACGGAGACACTGAGGAAGCTCAGTGAATCAGAAAAGACAAAGACCACAGGGCAATCGCCTTGTGGTCTTTTTCATTCGACCTCTCTCCGTGCCTCCGTGTCTCCGTGGTAAGCCCTAACTGGTTACCACGCGTTTCCGCGGCGACTCGGTCACGACCGCGATGTCGCGCCGGTAGTGCATCTTGTCGAAGTGGATCTTCTCTGCCGCCGCGACCGCCTTCAGCCGTGCCTCGTCCACGTTCGCCCCCGTCGCCACCACGTTCAGCACCCGACCGCCTGCCGTCACGACCTTTCCTTCTCGGTCGCGCGCCGTTCCCGCGTGGAACACCGTGACATCCGGCATCGCGTTCGCGTTCTCGATGCCGGTGATCGGCAGCCCCTTGGCGAACTCCCCCGGGTATCCCCCGCTCGCCAGCACCACGCACACCGCTGCCTCGCTCGTCGATCCCAGTTCCACCTCGTGCAGCTTGCCCGTCGCGGTGGCGTGCAGCACCTGCACCAGATCGCAGTCCATCCGCCGCATCAACACCTGGCACTCCGGATCGCCGAAACGGCAGTTGAACTCCAGCACCTTCGGCCCCGCGTGCGTCAGCATCAAACCCACGTACAGGACGCCCCGGTACTCGATGCCGTCGCGCCGCAGCGCATCGACGATCGGCACCAGCACCTCGCGCTCGACGATCGCCATCGTCTTCTCGTCCACCACGCGTGACGGGCAATACGCCCCCATCCCGCCGGTGTTCGGCCCGGTGTCGCCATCGCCGACTCGCTTGTAGTCCTGGCAGGTATCCAGGATCGCGATGTTCCGCCCATCAATGAGCGCGAAGACAGACGCCTCCGGCCCCTTGAGCATTTCCTCGATCACCACCTGGTCGCCAGCCGCGCCAAACTCCTTCTTCACCATCATCCGGTCGATCGTCGCCTTCGCCTCCTCAAGACTCGACGGCAGCACCACGCCCTTCCCCGCCGCCAGCCCCGACGCCTTGATGACCACCGGCTCCTCGCGTGACTCCAGGTACGACTTTGCCGGCCCCGGCTCACGGAAGACCCGCGCCTCCGCCGTCGGGATCGCCGCCCCGCGCATCACGTCCTTGGCCCACGCCTTGTCCGCTTCGAGCTGCGCCGCTTCCTTGTTGGGGCCGAACACGACGACACTGTCCGAGGACAGCTTGTCCGTGATCCCCTCCGACAGCGGCCCCTCCGGGCCCACGACTACCAGCCCGATGTTCTTGTGACCGCAGAACTGCTGCAGGCGGTATACCTCGCCCATCGAGAACTCAAAGCCGATCGGCTTGGCCAGTTCCGCGAGGCCCGGATTCCCCGCGTGCGTCGTGTACAACTCGCCCAGGGAGGGCGACTGCTTGAGCTTCCACGCTAGCGCATGCTCGCGCCCGCCGCCGCCGATCAGGAGCACATTCATCTTCGAGGGACGATTCGCCATGCCCGCAGTCTAGCGGAGCCCAAGCAGGCCACCGAAACACTGAGAAAGGGGGGCAAATGCCCCCCTCTCACCAGCGTGCCTCGACTCGAAACGAATCATTCAGGGAAGATTGACGGGAATGAGCACTCGAGAGATCGGCTGGATGATCCCGTTCGACGCCACGATGTTGACCGGCCCCTTGAGCACGGGGTCGGCCACATCCGGCTCCTGATCCTCGAGACGTCCGCCGCGCAACGGCGTGATCGTCGCTCCCTGCAGCGTCGCGATCGTCTCCCCGTCTCGGCGCTTCTGCGCGATGTCCGCCGTCGTGAGCGACTCCGGCGAAACGTGGTACGTCAGCACCGCCGTCAGCGTCGGCACCGGGTCGCCGCCGCCGATCGCGGTGAGGGCCGCCACCAGGAAGTTCCAAGCGCCCTGTTCGTCGTAGTACGGGTATCCAAGATCCCGCGCCAGCAGGATGAACGCCCAGTCATTGGGAGCGAACACCGTCAGGTCCGAGTTCGGATCATCGAGCGCTGAGGTCAGATTGGCCGTCTGAAGCGCGGTGAGCAGCAGGTCATTGTCGTTCCGGTTGTGGTCGAACGCTCCGCCGCTCTGCGCGACGATACCAGCGATCGTCGGCTGCAAGTTCCCACCACCTCCGGACCCGCTTCCAACGGCCGTACCGGCCAGTGCCGAAAGACCGATCGTCCCCAGCATCATCAGTTTCTTCATGTCCTGGACTCCTTTGCACAGTCTTTGCGCTCGGATCGCGCCCGACGTTTCCTTACGCCGACCCCGGATCCGATGGCCGACCGAGTTCGCCCTTCACGCGCACGTGGATTCGAGACATCCACCCAGCAACAAATGTCAAGATTTGGTCGCGCCGGAATGGCTCGACAATGGAATACTCTGGCCGGGGATGGGGGATCCACCTTCGTCGCGACGAAGGTGCCGGCGTCAGCGACGCACGTGTTTACACAGGACCCGCATGATGCACGACCTTTCGCACACGCTCGAGATCCTCGAACGCACACCCGCCGTCCTGCGCAGCGTCCTGGTCGGCCTGTCGGATCACTGGACCCACGCCAACTATGGCAGCGACACATGGTCCGCCTACCAGATCGTCGGCCACCTCATCGTCGGCGAGCGTGACGACTGGATGCCGCGCCTCCGCCGCATCCTCCAGCACGGCGAATCCGTCCCCTTCGACCCTTTCCCGCACGACGCCGCCATCCACCCCGACACCGGCCCATCACTTGGCGAGTTACTCGATGAGTTCACCCGCCTGCGCGAAACCAGCCTCCGCGACCTTCGCGGCCTCAAGCTCACTCCCGCCGACCTGGAGCGCATCGGCACACACCCCGCGTTCGGGCGAGTGACGGCCGGGCAACTTCTCAGCACGTGGGCGGTCCACGACCTGCACCACATCCGACAGATCTGCCTGGCGATGGCGTGGCAGTACCGCGATGAAGTTGGGCCGTGGCGCGAGTATCTCAACACGTTGCAGCGGTAAGTCGCCACGCGCAGGACATTCTCGGTTCCGGAATCTCTACTTCACTCGAGTCAGCGCAGGCGCCGTCCACGTCCCTTCCAGCGCTTCGGGCTTCGGCCAGTACAGCCGCATGACCATGATGAACGGCCCCTTCGGCGCGGGCAGCCAGTTCGACTCGTTGTCCTTGCCGGGCGACTCGTTCTGAATGTAGAAGGTCAGGCCCCCATCGGCGTCCATCTTGAACTGCGGCATCATCGGTGAGTTCAGGAGATAGCGGTTCAAGGGGTTGGCGACGAGCAGACTCTCGGGCATCCCGTACATCGTGAGCGACCAGAATCCGCGCACGGGCGGCAGTTCGCCCGGTGCAAAGCGGATCGTGTACCCATTCGCCCCGCTCAGCTTCTCTCCCTCGGCATCAACTCCGTAGATGGGGTAGATCGCCTCCATCTTGGAGTTGCCGTAAATTCCGAACTTCGCGGCGGCCATACGGTACGCGTAGTTGTTCTTGAGATACTCGCGCGTCCCGAACGTGTCGCCAGAGGTGATTTCTTTGGCGTCCATGCGCTTCGAGATCCCGGCGAGCTCCTCCCAGGAGTCCGCAATTCCCTTCTCGATTGCAGCGCGGATCTCGGGCGACAAACTGCTCGAATCGAACGATCTCCCCGCACCGACGCCGATTCTGGCAAACCGCGCCATGAGTTCAACCTCCGACGGGTGTGTCGGACAGAAACCGAGGACGAAGTTCAAGACCTCGAAGAACTCGAGCGACGACTTCTCCTGCTCAGCGGTCAGTGGCTTGACGAACTGGATCGGGGGCGCGGCCTGCGGCGCCGGCTGCCCAAGGAACGCGGAGAGCGGCTGAACCCTGTAGCCCGCTTGCACCTTCTTGACGTTCTCGATGTCGGCCGGATTGAACAACTGGGTGCGGAACGCGCCCAGCGCAAGCTCGGTTTCGCAGCGGATGATCTTCTTCACACCCTTTGGCGCTTCGCCCTTCCATCCCGGCCCTGCGATCAGAAAACTACCGCCGTCGTTGCCAGTCGCGCGGCTGCCGATGTAGTCGAAGTTGAACGTGTAGAGGTCGATCAACTGGACGCTGAAATATCGGTCCTGCTCGACCGCGGGCACCGTGAGCACGATCGGCTCCGCCCGAAGATCGATCCCGAGGAACGAATAGGGCGTGTCGGAGTTGGGGGTCTGCACCGCCCTGTCCTCGGGTGTGAAGACGCGCGCGAAGTTGTGGACCTCGTTCCATGTGCCCTTGTACTCAGGGCTCTTGGGATCCACGAAATAGGCGTACTGAATGCGATAGCTGTCCACCATCGGGAAGCCATAGGTGTAGGCCTCCTTGGCGATCGCACGCGCCTCAGCCGGCGTGATGTCGGCCGCGCGCGTGACGAATGCCATAGCGAGTCCAAGGACGGTCGCGAAAGCGAGACAAACCCGGCGTCCAAACACGTTCATGGCAATAACCTCTCTGTCCGGACTTCCGCAAGCAGCCCCACATCGGACCGACATCGGCGGTTCCAGGATGCGTCCAGTCTACAGATCGTCCGGGAATCACCGGCCTTACGACCGCCCCACCTCTTTGAAAGAGCAAGCCCACGCCGAGGAGCCCATCGCGGCATCGGTATCATGGACCCATGCCCAACGCCCCGCTCGCGACGTCCATACTGACGCTCCTTGTCACCGTGGCTGCCCTCGCCCCCACCGGCTGCGCCCGATCCCGCGCCGACCAACTCCGCGACCGCTCGTCTCAGGTGGAACGCAAGCTCATCAATGAACGCGACCGCGTCCTCGCCGGCGCCGCCGACGCCGATCGCGAGTCCAGGATGTCCCACCTCCAGACCCTGCGCCTGGGCCTCTCGGTGATCAACGTCTCGATCGTCACCGTTCCCCTGATGCTCACTTCCGACGACCAGCGTTCCGTCGGCTACAGCGTCCTCGACGAAGCCATCGGCACGATCGACTGGAACATCCCGATCTACGGCACATCATCCGCAGGCCAGTTGCGGCCGTACCCGACGCTGTTCTCGCCCAATACGGGGCTCGATTACGAGACCATCCGGCGCGGGAATGCGCCGGCGGGGACTGCTCAGTAACGGGGCGCTTCGAGGAAGATCGAGATGCGCCTCACGCTCACTTGTTCGGGCTGTCCACATGCTGATCAAACAGGATCGGATTCCCATCGGGATCCATGAGCATGAAGTACGCCGGCCCCGTCGTTGATTCATCGGCAGCCGGGCTGGGTGTGAGACCACGCGACTTGGCGGTCTGCTGCAGCTCACGCACATCCTCGAAGTCCGCCAGGGTGTTCTTGTCGCCGTCCCAACCGGGATTGAAGGTCAGTGTGTTCTTGGGAAACATGCCCTGGAAGAGGCCGATCCGGGCGTTGTCATTCTGCATGACGACCCAGTTCTTGGACTGATCGCCGGCGACCATCGTGAATCCAAGCTTCTCATAGAACGCCCGCGACTCGGCGATGTCCTTAACCGTGAGACTGACCGAGAAGTTGCCGAGCCGCATGGCGGGGTCTCCGGGTGTTGAGGCGTGTGGCGCGGGTGTCGGATGCGTGGAAGCGCAGCCTGCAAGGATGCACGTGGCGATGCCGAGGAAGAGTCGTTTCATGGTGAACTCCATGTACTCGCGAAAGGTCTTACGGCACTTGTCCCAGTTCCGAGGCCAGCACATCCACGCCGGTGAGATCAAAGAGCACCTTTGACCAACTCGGCTCTCCCGGACCCCAATACTTCAACGTTTCGGTAAACCGCTGGGCCGTGCCGTCGGGAGTCGCAAACTCCTTCAAGACGACGAATCGCTCGCCATCCACCACTACGAGAGAGCCCTTCTTTTTGCGCCGCACTTCGATTGTCGCTTCCGGCACGTCGTCCACGCTGTGGGAAGTCACAAAGCTCGCGCGAAAAATCGCACGCTTAGAGGTTGTTCTAAACAATGACGGCTCGACGCTCCCCTGGGTGCGACCACGAAAAACAACAATCACGTTGTAGCCCGCATCGACTTCAACGATCGTGCCGTCAGCTGCGATGTAGTCTCCGCCGTTGTTCACCCAAGCCTTAGCCATGTCATTGACCTGACGCCATTCTTCCTTGAACATTGGCCTCGGCCCCTGCCTCTGTTCGCCATCGGCCAAGAACGGAAACCTCCGCACGAAGGCATAGCCGGTCGTCACCACAACGGCGACAACAACGCCACCGAATATCAGGCTCCACCGAACCCATCGACGTTCCAAGTTGCTCTTTGGCCTCTCGAACATCGATCTCGTACGGATTGGGCTTGTGAGGGAAGGGGTTGCAGGGGGCTCCCCCTGCACTTGCAGCGAACCAAAGAAGTCAGGGTGACAGGATTCGAACCTGCGACCTCGAGGACCCAAACCCCGCGCTCTACCAAGCTGAGCTACACCCTGAAGACGCCGGGATCATACCCTTTTGGGAGTTCCGGAACCCGCCCGCCGCCCGAACGTCAGACTCCCCATGATTCGACGCCTGACCCTCATCCTCGTGCTCTACTTCTCGACGCCCGCGCTGGCCCTGCATCCCCTCCTCCTCGTCGACTCCGGGCCGCCCCGGCGCATCCTCATCACCGCCACGCCCGAGGCGCCCAAGGAGCCGCTCGCAAAGACGCCGATGGCCCTTGCGGTCGCGGGCATCCTCGCCGAACTCGACCGC
>JBGSZV010000090.1:0-12527 GCA_041750235.1 Phycisphaerales bacterium | reverse complement strand
GCCGGCGGCCTCATCGCGATCGCCCGCGCACGCCTGCAACTCGGGCGTCCGGGCGGCACGCATGTTTCAGAGGCGATCCGCCTGCTCCGCGCGGCCCTCGACACCTTCGGCGAGCGCCACACGCTGGTCACGCCCGATGCGCAGGCGATTCCCTACACCCTGCTCTACGAGGCGCGGCCGGGGCAGTCGGACCTCATCGTCCGCCATCGCGGGCTCCATGACGGCGCGATGCCGTCGGGCGCCTCGCTCCTGCTGCATGCACTGCTCGACCTGCACGACCTCACCGGCGAGCCGGTCTTTCTGGACGATGTGCGCCGGATCCTCATCGGCCTCAGCAGCGCGATCGATGAATCGCCGGTCTCGGCGATCAACAGCGTCCGCGCCCTGCATCGACTGGCGCTGGTGGATCCCTCGATCTTCGAGGCGGTCCCCGTCGAGCACACGCCGGAGCACGCGCAGGGGGGGCAGGATCCGGTGCGCGTCTTTGCGAGCGACGAGCGCATCGGCGTCCCCGCCAGCGGGGCGGCCACGCTCCGTCTGCGCCTGGAGATCGACCCCGGCCACCACATCTACGCCGCTGATCCGGTTCCTCCCGGTCGCCCTCGCGATGACGCTCACGATGCGCTGGTGCCGCTCAGCGTGCGCGTGGAGGGCGGCGAAGGTGTGACCGCGATGGCGAAGTTCCCCGCCGCCACGCTCTACCAGCGCGCCGAGCCGCCGGTGATGGTGCACGAGGGTGTCATCGAGTTCGACATCGAGCTGCGCCGCAGCGCCGCGAAATGGTCGGGACGGCCGCTCTTGGTGATGACCTATCAGGCGTGCACCGAGACCGCGTGCCGCGCGCCGGTGACCATCGAGCTGGATGTCGCGATCGATCCGGCCTGAAGCCTGGCGCAAGAAAAACGGCGGGACGCTTCCGCGTCCCGCCGTCAAAGATCAAATCGATGTCAGACGTCGATCAGCAGCGGCTGCCGAAAGCGCTGAGGAGGACCGAGAGGTCGGCGCCGTCGACGTTGCCGTCGCCGTTGAAGTCAGCGCCGGTGCCGGGGGGAACGCTGGAGCCGAACTGGCCGAGCATGACCGAGAGGTCAGCGCCGTCGACGACGAGGTCGCCGTTGGCGTCGCCGGGGCAGGAGGGCGGGGGCGGAACCGCGGGAGCGGAGATGCTGACCGCGAGGTCGGCCTCGACCTTGAAGGTGCGGAGGGTGCCAACCGCGGCGATCGGGGCCTGGTCCGCGTCGAAGCGGAAGTTGTACATCGTGCCCCAGGTGATCGCGTTGGAGTTGGGGTTGCTGGCGAACGAGGTGGTGGTCCACGTCGCGAAGCCGCCGGCGTGGGTGAAGGTCCAGTCGGTGCCGACCTTCGACTCACCGGAGTGCGAAGCGATGTCGGTGAAGCCGACGTTCGCGAGAGCGACGTTGGCATCAACCGGAACCGACCACGACTTGCCGCCGCGATCAGAGTTCTGGTTCATGATCGCGTACTCGTAGTGCCAGTTGCCGGGGATGAACTCGGTCACCGCGTAGCCGACGACGAAGCGGCCGCCGGCCGGATCATCAACGGTGCGGAGGGTGACGTTGGCATCGGGGCCGTAGGTGCCGCTGCCGGTGTTGTACGCGCCGAGTTCGGCCCAGGCGTAGATGGCGGGCTTGGTGCGCTGGATACCGCCGGTGAAGGCGAGCGTGCGGACCGGGGGAGTGCCGACGGGAGTGCCGCCGACGATCACGCGCTTGTAAGAGTAGTTGTTGTTCTTGTTGGCGTTGGTGCCTTCGGTCGGGTGCACGTAGCAAGCCTCGCCGACGTAGAGCGCCGGGAAGTCAGCGACGTTCTGGAGAGCCGGATCGTAATCGCTGGTCTTGATCTGGATGCGCTTGTAGATCGTGTTGCCCGTGCCGCCGAAGGCGAGGGTGTAGGGGTAGGGGAACGCGCCGGTCCAGGGGTTCACTTCCTGGCGCGGGCCGAGAAGAGTCTGGTCGCCGTTGCGGGTGTTGCTGTAGGGGTCAGAGCAGCCGATGCCCAGCGAGGTGCAGCAGCCGCCGCACGTCGGGGAGCAGTTGGGCGCGCTGGGGGTGCCGCTGAGGCACACCGAGCCCTGCAGGGCGCAGAAGCCGTGCTTGAGCCAGCTCTGGCCGATCTGCTCGATGCGGGTCGCGCCGTTGACCTTCTTCACGCGGTACACGTTCTGAGGGATCACGGGGTGCTGGTTGTTGCTCTGGATCCACTGCAGGTTCTGGTTGCCCAGATTGCAGGAGGTGGTCGCGATGGAATACGCGGCGATCACATCGGGACCAACCGTGACACCGCCCCAGTTGGCGAAGTTCGGCATCTCGCCGACGATGACGTCGGGCTGCGCGGAAGCCACGCCACCCACACACGTCACGGCAGCGATACCGATCAAAAGGCTCTTCAAACGCATAAAATGAGACTCCTCTCTCAAAGGCGTACCCGTACGCCGCGGTTCAGGGGGCGGACACTCCCCCCGCCCTTCAGAGCACACCTTCTCCTGGGCGCGGCAAATTTCTTGGCCAATCGTGAAGTTACCACCACCGGACCGTGACGCAACAAGACTCTTTCTTCTTCGGACGGATCGAATCCCAGTCTCAACGGGGATAAAGCGGTTTTCCCCCTTCCGGCACCCGAACGGGACCCGGCCCACTTTCGGCGATATCAGCACGAGGAGCCAAAAGCTCCCAGCAGCACCGATAAATCCGCCCCGTCGCACTGCCCATCAGCGTTGAAGTCGCCCGACCCCGGTCCGACCGCCGGCAGGCCGAAGTTCGAGAGGAGCACCGACAGATCAGCCGCGTTCACCACGAGGTCCCCGTTCGCATCACCCGGGCAATCGGGCGGGGGAGGCACCGGGGCGGAACCGCGGATGGTCCCGGTGATCGTGAAGGTGCCGGTGTCGGGGTTGGCCGGGTCGAGGGGCACGGTCGAGTTCAGGTTGGCGACCAGCGAGATGATGCCGTTCGAGACGCTGAGCGTCCCCTGCACCGTTCCCGCCTGCACCCCCTGGTCGGCAAGGTTGATCGTCGAGTTGCACGGCACCGGAGGCGTCTGGCCAGAGAGCAGCGTGCAGACGATGCCGGTGGCGTTGTAAGCCACGTTGCCCTGCGACTGTGTCGGCACATTCGCGAGCGTGAAGGCGCCGGCGTTCACGCTCGCGGGGCCGGTGGGAATTCCGGGAGAGGCGTACTCGACCACGATCCCCGTTCCCGATGCGTTGAACGCGCCCAGGAAGCCGAAGCTGATGCTCAGGTTGATCGACTGCGTCAGCGTGTTGGTGAAGTCGAGGATCGACACCTGCGTCGGGGCCGACGGCACATCCAGGTCCAACGTGTACGACCCGGCGACTGGGGACGAATCGGTGTCGCAGGAGCCCGAGATGCACAACTGCACCGAGATGTTCGACTGGGCCTGATCGATCGGGATGACGATCGTCGCGGCGCTGCACGTGCCGGCGCAGGCGAACACCGCTGACGCAAGAACTCGCTTCATCTGGGTCTCTCCTCACCGCTCGGCCGCATGATCGCCCCGAGGGTTTGAACCGCCAGCCTACCCAGCCAACCCGGTTGTCGCAGCGCCCGACTTAGCAGGAAGCCCCAAAGTTCCCCAGCAGCACGCTCAGGTCGCTGCCGTTGACGAAGCCGTCGTTGTTGAAATCCGCGCCGGAACCGGGAGTGACGCTCTGGCCGAACTGCGAGAGCAGCACGCTCAGATCGGCGCCGGACACCTGCGAGTCGGCGTTGGTATCGCCCGGACACGACGGCGGCGGCGGGGCGTTGGGCACGCGGACCGCGACCTGCATGCTCGCGGGGTCGCCCTTGGCGCCGGGGCGGAAGAGCCCCAGCGTCGCAAAGCCATCAACCGGCGGCTGATCGGCGTTGAAGCGGAAGTTGTACAGCGTGCTCCAGCGGATGGCGTTGGCGTTGACGTTGGTCTCGAACGTCGAAGTTTCCCAGCCGAGGATGCCCGCGGAGACCACGCCGGGCCAGTCGGTGTTGGAATGCGGCTCTCCGCTGTGGCAATCGACATCGCGGAATCCGATGCTCGAGACCGCGGTGGAGGTTCCGACGGGCAGGGAGAACAGTCGCACGCCGCGGTGCGAGTTGAAGTTTTGCACCGCGTACTCGTAGTGCCACTGGCCGTTGCCGAGGTCGTGCACGCGGTAGCCGACATAAACGCGGCCGTCGCCGGGGATGTCGATGGTGCGGATCACCACCTGCGGGTCCTCGGTCTGCCATGCGAAGATGGCAGGCTTCTCGCGCTGCGTCGGGGCGATCGCGGCCATCGACCAGCCCATCGTCCCGAGCGTGCCGACGACGAACTTGCGGTGCGACGCGTTGTTCATCTGGTTGCCGGCTTCGGCATCGTCGCGCGTGACGTAGTGCGCTTCGGCGTAGACGGTGCTGCCGCTGACGAGTTCGGTGTTGGCGATCGGCATGCGCTTGTAGAGCGTGTTGCCGGTCTGGGACCAGCCGAGTGTGTAGGGGTACGGGAAGACGCCGGTGTACGGGTTCACTTCCGAGCGCGGGCCGACGCGGAGCTGGTCGCCGTTCTCCGTGCTGGAGTAGGTGTCGGAGCAACCGGTTCCGAGGAACCCGCCGCCCGGTTGATTGCAGATGGAGCAGAGGTCGCCGGTCGCCGCGATGAAGCCGTGCTTGAGCCAGCTCTGGGCGAGCTGCTCGAAGCGCTTCGCGCCGTCGACGGTCGACACGCGATAAAGGTTCTGCGCGATGACGGGGTGCTCGGAGGTGCTCGCGAGCCAGTTGAGGCGGAAGGTGCCGATGTTGCAAGCGGTGGTGCCCACGGAGTAGGCGCCGACGCCGCCAATGATCCCGAATCGTCCGACGGAAACGATGTCGCCGACGATGACGTCGGGACCAAGGCCGCCGCCCGCAAGCGCGGAACCGCCGCACGCCGCCGACACGACCACCGCCAGCACACACGAATGGCGCTTCACGTTCACTCTCTCTCCCCGTGAGGGGCCCCGGCACGCGACTCCCGGGCCCGGTCCCGGCGAGTCGGCCGACCTATCGAAGCTACCAGTGCCCCCGGCCGACGCAACGAAAAACCGCGGCAATGCGGAGGTCGGCTGGAGAACAGGGGTCGATAACCGCCCCGCTTATCAACAACTGGAACCGAAGGCTCCGAGAAGCACGCTGAGGTCGGCGCCGTTGACCGTGCCGTCGGCGTTCAGGTCGGCCCCGGAGCCCGGCGTCACGCTGGAGCCGAACTGCGCAAGCAGGACGCTCAGGTCCGCGCCGGTCACCTGCTGGTCATCATTCACATCACCCGGGCACTTCGGGGGCGTCGCCGCCTCAGGAACTCGCGCCACGACGTTCACCGACGAGGGCGAGCCGGGCCGGAAGAGCCCGATCGACACGTTGCCCGTCACCGGCGGCCGATCCGACACAAAGCGGAAGTTGTAGAGCGTGCCCCAGCGCAGCGCGTTCGCGTTTGCGTTGGTCGCGAACGATTCTGTCGCCCACGTCAGCGTGCCGCCCGACACGATGCCGGGCCAATCGGTCCCGGAGTAGGGCTCGCCGCTGTGGTACGCCACATCGTGGAAGCCAATGTTCGTCAGCCCCGAGGCGCTTCCCACCGGCACCGAGAACGAGCCGCCCGAGCGGTGACAGTTGAGATTCTGGATCGCGTACTCATACGACCACAGCCCGCCACCGATGGATACGACGCGGTGGCCGAGGTAGAAGCGTCCGTCACCCGGCACATCGACGCTGACGATCACCACGTTGGTGTCGTCGTCCCCATCCGGCCCGTTGAGCCGCTCGCGCCAGGCGAAGATCGCCGGCGTCATCTGGCGGGTGTCGCCCATGAACGAGAGATTCCACGAACCGCCGAGCGGCGCGCCGACGAAGAGGCGGCGATAGCTGGCGTTGTTGAACTGGTTGCCGAAGGGCGCTTCATCGGGAAGGACGTACTGCCCCTCGCCGAAGTACAGCGCCCCCGCGTTGAGCGCCGGGTCCATGTCGGCTGAACTCACCTGGATGCGCTTGTACGCGACATCGCCGCCCTGCTGCCAGCCGAGCGTGAAGGGGAACGCGAACTCACCTGTGAAGGCGTTCACTTCCGAACGCGGCCCGAGCCCGAACTGCTGCGCGTTGGTCGAAGCAAAGTAAGGATCCGAGCAGCCAGCGCCCAGTCGTTGCGATGAGCCGGGGTTGTTGCAGAAGTCACAGAAGCTCCCGATCGAGGCGGCAAAGCCGTGCTTGAGCCACGACATGCCGATCTGCTCGAAGCGGCCGTCCTTCAGGCGGTATAGCCCCTGGGCGATGACGGGGTGCTGGTTGTTCGTCGGGATCCAGTTGGCGTACTGGTCGCCGATATTGCACGACAGCGTGCCGAACACGTACGACAGCGGCTCGCCCGTCACGTTGTAGCGCAGCACATCAAGCATGTCGCCAACGATGATGTCGGGCCCGGCGGCGCGCGATGAAGCCGCGCCGGTCAGGGCCCCCAGGGTCGCCAGAACACAAGCGACTGAACGCATCGGAATCTCTCCAATCCTCACAGGGCCAGAGTCAGCAGTTGGTCCCGAACGCCCCGAGCAGAACGCTCAGATCCGCGCCGTTGCACTGCCCATCGCCGTTGAAATCACCGAACGCCGCGCCCGCCGCAGGCGTGTTGAAGTTGCTCAGGAGCACGCTCAGATCCGCCGCGTCGACCTGCTGGTCGCCGTTCGCGTCGCCCGGGCAAACCGGCGGCGGCTCGCAGGCGTCGAGCACGCCATTGTTGTTGGCATCAAGCGCCGGGTTCGCCGTGATCTGGCACGCGTCGTTCACGAGGTCGTTATCGCAGTCCGGTCCGACGAACGACACCGGCACGATCTTGAAGACCTCGCCGCCGCTGTAATCACAGATGTAGAGTTCGCCGTAGTTGTCTTCGCCAAAGGTGCTCGGCACGCCCAGCGTCAGCCCGCCACCCGGCTGCAGCTCGGTGGTCCGCACTTCCAGATTCGTCACGGTCGTGCCGTCGTACCGCAGCGAGAAAAGCTTGCTCAACTGGTACTCGGCGAAGAAGTAGGTCCCGACGAGATCGGGGATCGCGCAGCCGCGGTAGACGTACCCGCCGGTGATCGACAGCCCGACGGCATGGGTGTACTCGTGAATCGGCGGCGTGAGCGTCGGTCCGTTGCAGATGCATCCCGAAAGTCCGGTGCAGAAAGTGCCCTCGGTGCATCGCCACCCGAAGTTCTTCCCGCCCTGGTAGCCGGGCTGCCCGACCGCGAGGTTCGGGTCGTTGTTCGCCGGCTGGAAGTCGACTTCTTCGCGCTGATTCTGGCCGACGTCGCCGATCCACAGATCGCCGGTCACGCGATCGAACGAACAGCGCCACGGGTTCCGCAGGCCGTACGCCCAGATCTCGTCCTCTCCCGGCAGACCGACGAAGGGGTTCGTCGGCGGGATCGCGTAGTTCTTGTTCGCATCCGCGGGGAAGGCGTCGTCGTCCGAGTTGCCGTAGATGTTGTCCGGCCCATCGGGGTCGATCCGCAGGAGTTTGCCCTGCAGCACGTTGATGTTCTGACCGCGGGCGTTGGGATCATTCTGCCCGCCACCGTCGCCGAACGACAGGTACATGTAGCCGTCCTTGCCGAACGCCATCCACGAGCCGCGGTGGTTGCCATTGGGCTGCACGAGATAGAGCAGCACGCTGCGGCTCGCCGCGTTGGCAACATCGGGGTTCGCTGACACTTGATACCGCGCGACAATCGAGTTACCCGTGGCGAGTTCGCTGTAGTAAACGTAGAAGTAGCCGTTGTGCTCGTAGTCGGGATCGAAGCACAGATTGAGCAGCCCCCATTCGAGCGTGCTGGAGTTCACGATCGAGACGATGTCGAGGAACGGCGTCGGCAGCACCGCGCCGTTCTTGATGATCTTGATGCGTCCGGCCTTCTCGACGACGAACATCCGCGCAAAGTCACCGGGCGGCGTGGCGAGCCCCAGCGGCTGGGTGAAGCCGTTGGCGACCAGTTGCGTCTTGAGCGGCGTGCCGCCGGCTTCAGCCGAGCGCACGGCAACGCCCGCCAGCACCAACCCCAGCACCGCAGCCACAGTCGCTCGTCGAGACATTCGCGCTCCTTCTGACCCGCGAACCGACCTGTCCGGTCCGAGAACCGAGTGCACCCACGAGACGACATCGCCCGGGACAACGCTTCCCGCTGACTCTGAAGCTAACCGGAATCCCCCATCAGGCAAGACGCTCGACGTGTGCGAGCAGCACTCTTCACTCTCTTGACCGCTTTCGGCCCCGCTCGGCCGATGAATGGCCCCCGAGCGACACCATGAAACCACCCAAAGTGACACCCCCGACGCCTCCGACGCCCGCCATTCCTGCGACGGCACTTGCCGCCTCTACGCCCCGCTGGGCGATCGGGTTGGCCCTCCTGGGGATCGTCGCACTCTTCCTCACCCTGTCCATGCAGCGCATCTGGGCCTCTGATCTGTGGTGGCAACTCCGCACGGGCCAGTACATCCTCGAGCACGGCTTCCCGATCACCGACGCCCTTTCCTACACCGTGCCCAACAATGCGTGGGTTGAGCTGCGATGGTTGTTCTGCGTCACGATCCTCAAGCTCTATGAACTCGGCGGCGCGACGCTGCTCATCGTCTTTGAATCCGCCATGCTCGCGGCAGCATTCGGGATCTATGCGTGGCATTGCCGCAAGGCGGTTCTGCTGCCGCTCGGCACACTTGCGCTCGCGCTCGGCATCATGACCGCGTACCAGCGCTTCGTGGTTCGGCCCGAACTGGTGACGTACCTGCTCATGGCGGTATTCATTGTCACGCTCGATGCGCGCCGCAAGGGGGGCGCACGCCGGATGATCTGGGCGCTCCCGGTGCTTCAAGTGCTGTGGGTGAATGCGCACACGCTCTTTGTCTTCGGCCCTGTGATCGCGTGCGCCTTTGCCGGCGCCGACACCCTGAGCCGATGGTGGCGTCTCCTGACCGCGCCGGACGCCACACCCCGCGGTGTGGGGCGCACGAAGAAGCCAGCGCCCGCGGTCGATCGTCCGCGCGCCTTCGACATCCCCTTGTGCGTCGCAGCGCTGCTGGTCGTTGCCGCTTGCTTTGTGAACCCATGGGGCGTCGACGGCGTCACTTTCCCGCTCATTCTCCTCGAGGAGACGCGACCGGGACACATCCT
This sequence comes from Phycisphaerales bacterium, assembly GCA_041750235.1. GTDB lineage: Bacteria > Planctomycetota > Phycisphaerae > Phycisphaerales > UBA1924 > JBGSZV01. The sequence continues at coordinate 3,362 of JBGSZV010000090.1, read as the reverse complement.
TGCCAAGTCGATCGAGGAGTTCACCAGCCCGTTCTTTGGAGGCCAGTGGGGTCCGGCGTACGCGTTCGGCTGCGCCCTCGCCGTGATCGGGGGCGTCACCTTCGCGCTCAACTGGCGCCGCACCGATCTCGCGCGTGTGTTTCTCTGGTCGGCGCACGTCTACTTCGCGGCCACCTCGACGCGGAACCTCGGCATCTTCGGCTTTGTCGGTGTCTGGGCGGTCCTTGCGAACCTGAACGATCTCGCACGCCACGCGCCGCGCCCGCTGGTCCTGTTCAACCCAACTCGCCGCCTGCGAACGGCCGGGCATGTGATCGTCGCGGCCGCCTCGCTCGTCACGGCATGGAGCATCCTCACCGAACGCTTTCTCTCGCAACACCAGGAGCCTCGTCCCTTCTCCTTCGGCACGATGCGAAGCATTACCCCCACCGCAGCCACGGACTTCCTTCTCAGCTCAGGAGCCAAACCCCAGCTCTTCCACAGCATGCGCGATGCCTCGTACCTCACGTGGGCGGCGCATGAGAAGTACAAGGTCTATGTCGACGGCAGGCTGGAGGTGTACACCGCCGATTTCATCGCCTCTTTCCTCGGATTCCTCGGCAAGGACTGGGACCGCTTCGCGAACGAAAGCAACATCAACGTCGTCATGGTCAACCGCGAGGAGTTCGGCCTCCTCACATCGCGGCTGGTGGCACGACCGGAGTGGGTGCTCGTGTACCTCGACGACATCCAGACGATCTGGGTGCGCGACATCCCCGAGCATGCGGATCTCATCACACGTCACCGGATCGACCCTGCCAAGGCATGGATACCCAAGGGAGTCGAGCCATCTGAGTCGATCGGGGGATGGCGAAGCGCCATCGGCGCCCGCGCGTTCCCGTGGTACTCCATGGGCATGGCGAGGCAGTTTCTCGCGCTCGGCGCGGCAGAGAACGCCGGGGCATACCTCGAACGTGCGCACCAGACCGCCCCGTGGTACCCGGACGCCCGCCTCATGCTCGCCCAGATCGAGCGCTGGCAAGGAAACGAGCCCCGGGCAACTGAGCTTCTTAAGGACGCTGGACTCTCACGCGCCCAGCTCGCCGGCGGAGACCGCATGTTCGCCGATCTCCTCATCACCTCCGGGCGCGAGACCGAGGCCATTGCGCCGCTCGAGCGCTGCATCGATCACTATGCGAAGGACCCCGGCGGCTATGCGCTATTCGCGAAGCTGGCCCGCGCCTACGCCGCAGCAAACCGACTTCCCGACGCCGCGCGCGCCTTCCGACAGGCTTCGCAGTTGGCGCCGCGTGTCGTCGAGTACCACGAGAACCTCGCCATCGTTCTGGCCGCTCAGGGCGACCGCGCCGGCGCCAAGCGCGCGTATGAACAGGCGCTCAATCTCGACCCGCGGCGACCCGACCTACTCGTCGCGCTCGGCGAGCTGCTCACCCAGCTCGGCAGCCCGCAGGACGCGCGAAAGTGCTTCGAGTACGCCTTGAGAATCCAGCCCGACTACGCGCCGGCACGCAACGCCATGCAGCAGTTCGCCCAGCCGACACCACGGTAAACAAAAACGGCCCGCGATCCGCGGGCCGTTGGAAACGAACAACCTGTCAACTCTCTCAGCAGGAGAGGCCGAACTGCGCGAGGAGCACGGAGAGATCGGCGCTGTCGCAGAACCCGTCAGCATTGAAGTCGCCCTGACTCGGTCCGTCGGAACGCCCGCCAAAGTTGCTGAGGAGCACGCTGAGGTCCGAGCCGTCGATCACGTTGTCGCCGTTGGCATCGCCCGGGCAGGTCGGGGGCGGAACCTGCGGAACCGGCATCGTCGCAGCCACTGAGTTCTGAGTCCCGGGACGCCACAGGCCCAGCGTCACGGTGCCGGTGGTCGGAGCAGAGTTCGCATCAAAGCGGAAGTTGTAGAGCATGCCCCAACGGATCGCGTTCGCGTAGCCGCCCTGCTTGGCAGGGACGTTTGCCGGAGGAACGAAGGCGGGGTCGTACGGCGTCGTCGCCCACGACACGTCGCTCACGCCTTCCACACCCGGCCAGTCCGTTGGGGAAAACGGCTCACCGGAGTGGTAATCCACATCCTTGAAGCCGATGTTCGTGATATTCACGCTGGAGTTCACCGGCACGCTGAAGGCGCCGATCGAGCGGTGAGAGTTGTGGTTGTACACCGCGTACTCATAATGCCATGTGCCGTTGCCCAGATCTGTCGCCTGCCCCGCGACGTAGACCAGCCCCTCGCCGGGGATGAAGATCTGCTGCAAGGTCACCGTCGGATCGGTGTCCTTCCACGCCACGATGCCGGGCTTCTCACGCTGCGTCGAGTTCGTGAATGAAATCGTCCAGCCGCTGCTGAAGGCCCCGACTGTCATGCGGCGATACGAAGCGTTGTTGAAGCCGTTGCCCAGCGTGGCTTCGTTGTTCGAGATGTAGTGCCCCTCGCCAAAATAGAGGGCGCCGGAGTTCAAGGCCGGATCAAGGTCATCGTTCTTCACCTGCACGCGCTTGAAAATGGCGTTGCCCGTGCCGTTGAAAGCCGTGAGGTACGGATACGGGAAGGCGCCGGTGTATGGGTTCGCCTCGGAGCGCGGGCCAAGGTCGGCTTGGTCGCCGTTGAGACCTGAGCCGTAAGGATCCGAGCATCCCACGCCGAGCACCGAACCGGTCTGACCGTTGCATGTGCCGCAGATGCCGTTGTTCACGGCCAACCAGGCGTGTTTCACCCAGGAAGCGCCGATCTGCTCAAAGCGCGGCGAGCCGTTGACGGACTTCAAGCGATACATGTTCTGAGCGATCAGCGGGTGCTGGTTTGTGCTCGCCACCCACGGCTCCGGGGCGGAGCCCACGGTGCCGATGTTGCACGACGTTGTGCCGAAGGCGTAACCGGTCCAGTTCACACCACCGACATTCACAACGCCGTACTTGCTCACACCCGTCACGTCACCGGTAATAACGTCCGCCCCTGGCGCGGCGATCGCCATCGCTGCGCCGACCAATGACAGGATCGCCGCAGCCAACTTCACATGTCGCATGAATGAACGCCTTTCCTTCTCACACGGGAACGCCACACCCGGCGTTCCAGACTTTTCAAAAATCGTCCGGCGGCGCTGTTCGCGCCGCCGGACGGGAAGTATTGCGATCGATCAGCACCCGATGCCGAACTGAGCCAGCAGCACCGACAGGTCGGCGCTGTCGCAGAACCCGTCAGCGTTGAAATCGCCCTGGCTGGGTCCATCTGAACGCCCGCCGAAGTTGGCGAGCAGCACGCTGAGGTCCGAGCCGTCAACAACGTTGTCGCCGTTGGCATCGCCCGGGCACGACGGCGGGGGCGGGACCTGCGGAACGGGCATCGTCGCCACCACCGAGTTCGG
>JBGSZV010000089.1:0-7106 GCA_041750235.1 Phycisphaerales bacterium | reverse complement strand
AGGTGCGGGCGACGCCGGCGCCTACGGTGGCGAGCGTGATGCGGGTGGGGGTGTATGAGTCGCGTGCCGTGGCGGTGGCGTATGGGAGGTCGAGGCTGCACGCGCGGGTGTTGGATGAGTTGGTGAAGGATCACAAGGCGGCGGTGGCGGCTGGGGATACGGCGAAGGCGGCGGAGTTGAACAAGGCGGGGGAGCTGCAGCAGATGAGGTTGCACCTGCAGGCGTTCAGCGATGCGCCGGTGGATGATGCGATGGCGGCGGTGCGGGAGAAGTTGGCGGGGGTGATGGAGAAGCGCGGGGTGTCGGTTCTGACGGCGAAGGCGGACGCGAGCGCGGCGGGGGTGGAGGTGGTGGACGTGACGGATGATGTGGTGCTGCTGTTTGAGCCGGACGCGGCGACGCTGCGGATTGTTGCGGACATGAAGGGGAAGGAGGCGCTGCCGATCGAGCAGGTGGCGCGGATGCCGGTGGGCAAGTAAGTGGCGTGAGTTGCTGAGTGAGCGCTTGGTGTGTGTGAAAGAAAACAGCTCGCCCTTGCGGGGCGAGCTGTTGTTTGTGGGCGGGTGAGGTTGGGTGAGGCGGATTACTTGGCTTCGTAGCGGATGTTGTTGAGACCGACGTTGACGCCGGCCATGAGGCCCTTGTTGGCGCCCTGGTAGACCGCGAGGCCGTCCTGGAAGGCGGCGGCGCCGCTGCCGCCCTGCTCGTCGAACACGGCGACGCCGCTGGCGCTGCCGTTCCACTTGCCGTTCTTGAACTCGGCGAGTTCGGCTTCGTTCTCGAGGACCATCAGCATCTTGAAGCCCTGGATGCCAGCCTGAAGGCCGACGGAGGCGTTGTTGATGATGGCCCAGCCGAGCTGCTTGCCCTGGGGGTTGTAGAGGACGCCGCGGCCGACGGAGCCGCCGCTGAAGACGATGCCCCACTGCGCGACATCCGGGAAGACGATGTAGCCGGCGGAGTTGCTGATCTGGGAGTTGAGGCCGGGGACGCGGCGCTCGAACCAGTAGCGGGTGGCCTGGGAGGTGGCGAGGAGATCTTCCTTGCGGTCTTCCTTGGGCGCGGCGGCGCAGCTGGCGAGGAAGGTGGCGGCGAGGAGGGCGATCAGGACGGCGGCGCGTGAAACGATCATTGGGAGACCCCGTGTTGCAGAGTTATGAAAGAACCGACACGGCACCCAGTGTACGGCGTTCGGGTCTGATCTGGGTCGGTGTGGATGAATGGGTCGCAGGTGCGACTGGGTCGCGTGGTTGAAGGGTTGGGCGCGCCCGGCTGCGACAGGGAGAAGCGATAGGCGAACCGGGGAACCCTGACCTACTGGCTCAGGGCAGCGAGAAGGTCAGGCGTCATTTGTGCGGGTGGGGCGGCGCTTGTTGAGGCGGCCGGTGGTGATGGCGATGGCAGCCCAGGCGAGGGTGGCGACGATGGCGGCGGGGAGGATGGTGGCGCTGCCGAGGGACTTGAGAGCGGTGGGGAGCCAGGTGCCGATGACGTCGCCGCCGCGGTAGATGAAGGTATCGATGAAGGGCTTGGACTTGTAGCGCTCGTCGGGGCCGACGGCGGTGTAGAGCATTTCGCGCGCGGGGCGGTCGAGGGCGTGGTGGGTGGCGTGGCGGATGACCTGGAACCACATGAGGACGGCGAGGGCTGGGTGAGCCTGCAGGGCGATGAAGCCGGCGAGGGTGACGATCGGCAGGATCGTCAAGGTGGCGCTCAGCCCGATCCAGCGGACGATGTTCGCGGTCAGGAAGACTTGGACGAGGAGCGCCGCGCTCTGGCGGAGCATCTCGAGGTTGGCGAATGCTTCGGTGCGGGCGGCCTTGTCGGGGTAGGCCTCGGAGATCATGCGTGACTGCTCGAGGCTGAGGAGCGTCGAGGTGATGGCGTAGATGAGCACGTAGCCGGCAATCAAGGCGAGGTACTTGTTCTTCGCGAGGAGCGTGAGGCCCTGCATGATGCCGGGTGAGGGCTCGCTGGTCGGCATCGTGGATGAGTCGGCGTCGTTGCGCGCTCGGCGGGCAACCTGCTTCATGCACTGGGTGCTGGCTTCCAAGGCGATGACGGCGGCGATCAGGATGGCGTGGTGGTCGAGCTTGAGCGTGACGGAGCCGAGGGGGATGCCCTTGGTGAGGTAGTTGGTGAAGGCGGCGCCGGCGATGGCGCCGAGTGTGCCGCCGACGGCGACGAGGCCGTAGACGCGGCGGGAACGTTCGCGGCCGTGGGCGTCGGCCATGAATGCCCAGAAGACGCTGACGACGAAGAGGTTGAAGACGCTGAGCCAGATGTAGAAGGCGAAACCACCGAGGGTGGTTGGCGCGGCGAAGAGGCCGAACGTGCCGGCGCCGGCGCTCAGTGACCATCCCATAATTGAGTTGGGCGCGAAGAAGAACCAGGCGGCGAAGGCGAGCAGATTGAGGGCGAAGAAGCGGTTGGTGATGGGGATGAAGCGGCGGCGGGGGAGCTTGGAGACGAGGAGGGCGTAGAGGGGGTTGATGGCGAGCATGGCGACCATGGTCGCGGTCATGAGCCATTTGAGGTCGTCGAAGGAGCGCTCGATGCCGAGGGCTTCGCGGATGGGGCGGAGCATGAAGTAGGAGGAGAGGAGGAAGAAGAACTGCGCGGCGGAGAGGAGGACGACGGGGAGTTCGCCTTTGTGGATGGTGGCGAGGGAGAATCGGCGCGCGGGTTGGGTGGGGGGTGGGGGCACTTGGGGAGGTGTACCGGAATCCTGCGCGTGCGGTTGAGAAAAACGAAAAGACATTCACCACTGAGGGCACAGAGGGGCACGGAGGAATCACAGAGCCGGACTATGGGTGCGCCAAATGAAGAGCCGCTGCCGGGATTCAACGCGATGGGCTGATGAGGAGGCGGAGGGCGCTGGGGTAGGTGGGCATGGTGCGGTAGTGGTGGTAGCGGTGGTCCCAGGTGCCGTTGGCGAGGTCGGTGGCGAGGGTGGTGACGAAGCGGGATTGGACTTCGGCGGTGACGAAGCCCCAGGCGCTTTGTGAGCGGCGGACGTTGTCATCGAGGAACATTTCGGGGCGGGCGTAGAGGGCTTCGGTGAAGTGGTCGGTGCAGTCGATGGGGACGGCGATGGGGTGGATGGTGGTGCTCGGGCCGAGGGCGGCGGCGATGTCGGTGAGGGGTTGGAAGCGGTGGCGTTCGGCGGCGATGAGTTCGGGGATGTAGTCGGCGAGCCAGAAGCGGTGGAGGGCGTCGCCGTCGAAGGTCATGATGACGATCGGGCCGCGGGTGACGCGGCGGAGTTCGGAGATGCCCTTGCGCCAGTCGGACCACTGGTGGATGGTGAGCGTGGCCATGGCGGCGTCGACGGATTGGTCGCCATAGGGGAGTGATTCGGCGCTGGCGTTGATGGCGGGGGCGAGGTGGGGCGGGCGCTGGGCGCGCATCGCGGGGGAGGGTTCGATAGGAATGATGTGGCGATCGAGTGGTTCGTAGGAACCGGCGCCGGCGCCGACGTTCAAGATCGTGCGGGCGCTGCCGAGGGCGGCGTGGACGAGCGCGGCGATGCGGGGGTCGGTGCGGCGGTGGTTGATGTAGGTGGCGGCGTGGTGGGTGTAGTCGAAGTCGCCGGCGGGCTGTGACATGTGGGAGAGATTACGGCGGCAGGGGCTTTTCGCGTACGAAGCCGTGGAACTGGACTCGGAGCGCGTTCTCGTTGGGCATGTCGGTGGCGAGTTCGATGTAGCCGCGGAACATGCCGAGGGCGGTGCCGCCGGTGCCTTCGAGGATGAGGTGGACGGCGTCTTCTCCGGGGATGGGCTCGGTGCGGGCGGTCATGCCCGGGAGTGTGGACTCGATGACGGTGCAGGCGGTGACTTTGAAGGGGCCGTTGTCGGAGGTGAGGCGGATTGCTTCGGAGAATGGTTCGTTGGGGAAGGCCTGAGGGACGCGGATGAAAGGAATGTCGGCGGTGATATGGCCGCGGATGCGGGCCGTAACCAAGACACTGAGCTCCTGGTCGGCGTGCGGCGAGTTTGGATCGCTCGGATCCGAGCGCGTGTGCAGCGTGATGGTGGCGGTTGAGTTGGCAAGGCCGGAAGGGCAGGTGTCGTTGATTGTGAACTTGAGCGTTGCCTGGGACTTGTAGATGGGATCATTCGGCGTGGGTTGGTGATGGATGTCTTCGCACTCGACGTGCGGGTCGCCGGTGGTGACATCTCGGATGAAGAAATCCGGGTCGTGCGACTTGATGACGAGTGCAGCGCTCGCCTTTGCGCGGACGGGGATGATGCCGAACTGGAGGACCGGCGGCATCGTCTCGTTGATCGGAAGTGCGATGCTGACCTTCGGGCGGTATTCGCCGATCCAAGTGATCTTGAAGTGCTCGCGGGTCGGATCGTTGGTCTGGAAACTCACAGACTCATCGAAGGGGCCGGCGCCCTTTGGCTCGAACCTCAAGTTGATCTCGGCGGATTCACCGGGCTCCAGCCAGTGTTTGGTCATCATGTCGCTGACGGGGCGATCCTGCGGCGTGATGCAGAGCATCTGATCACCCGTGTTCGTGATTGACACGGGAGTGAGGATCGGATCGAGCGACTCGATTATGCCGAGGTCGATGCGCTCGGGTTCGATCGTGATGCGCGGGCCGACTGGAGAATCGGCGCGGAGATGATTCGCGCCGAGCAGCCACGCAATCGCGATCGCGGAGCACGTGTAGAACAGACGGGAAGTCATAGGGCTCTCACTCTGGGCGCACCGGGGACAACGTCTCGCCTCCTCACTCATCGTTAAGGCACGATGGGGGAGGTGGCGGGTTTCGCGCGGACGAAGCCGTTGAACTGGATGCGGAGGGGTGATTCGTTGGGGATGTCGGTGGAGACTTCGACGTAGCCGCGGAACATGCCGGGTGTGTCGCCGCCCTTGCCTTCGAGGATGAGGTAGTGGCGTTTGAGTTCGCCATCTTCGAGGGGTTCGGTGCGGGCGGAGACGCCGGGAAGGGTTGATTCGACGATTTTGCAGGAGGTGATTTTGAAGGGGCCCGAGACGGAGGAGACGAGAATTCTCTCGGTGAACGGTTCGCCGTGGAAGGTTTGCGCGACGCGGATGAAGCGGGGTTCGGCGGCGACGCGGCCTTGGACGTGGGCGATGATGCTTGCGGTGAGTTCTATTTTCTGAGGGGGATCGTTGGGGTGGTCGGGGTGGCGGGCGAGCAGTACGAGTTTTGCCGTTGATGGCAACGAGCCAGTTGGGGCATTCTTGGAGAGGGTGAACTCCCATTGCTGGTGACCGGGAAAGTTGGGATTGTGAGCGACCACCATGTTCGCATCGAGGGGGCGAACTGTGATAAGGGAATGGCCGGTTTCGATGCTCCTAACTTCAACATCCTTGTCGCGCGAGGCGATCGTCATGATCGCTGTGCCTTCCTTTCCCGCTGGGACCGTGCCGAACTGGATGACGGGTGGTTGGATGTAGACGAGGGGTCTATTGAAGGCAAGGACCTCGATGCGGCTGTGAAGTTGGCCAGCATCATTGGAGCGGATTGTGCGGCTGCCTTGGTATGGGCCGGGGCTCAGACGGTTTGGATCGAGCAAGATCGGAAAGTCAACACTTTCGCCAGGGGCGATCTTGCGCCGCCACTGATTGATGACCATGCCGCAGCACACCTCTTCCGTTTCCAGCGTCTGGTCGCCTGTGTTTGTCACGCGGACTGTCTTGGTCACGGATTCGTTGGTATCGATTGTGCCAAAGTCGATCGACGGCGGCTCGATCTTTATGCGTGGGCCGATGGGCTTGGGCGGTTCGGCGGCGGAGGATGGCGGAGCGAGGAGGAGGGAGAAGAGCAGGAAGAGTGAGAAGCAGTAGGAAAGACACTTCGGCATAGAGCCCTCTCTCCCGGCGCGCCGGGACAGTGCCTCGTCACCTCTCCCAGAGGGAGAGGGAGCCTCACCACAGCTCGCATCCTCAAAGCAGGATGGGAGCGGGAGCATGAATTGGCTACCGGGGATCGGGGGGGTGGTTGCCGCAAAAAGCGAAAGGGGCGGACGTTGTGGCGTCCGCCCCTGGGGGATGTTGTGTTGGCTGGCGTGTGTGTTTACTGATTCTCGGTGCCGGGCTTTTCGCGGGTGAAGCCGTTGAACTGGACGCGGATGGGCGACTCGTTGGGGAGGTCGCTCTTGACCTCAACGTAGCCGCGGAACATGCCGAGGGTCTCGCCGCCGGTGCCTTCGAGGATGAGGTAGTGGCCCTTGATGCCGCCTTCCTTGATGACTTCGGTGCGGACGGTCACGCCGGGGAGGGTGGACTCAACGACGGTGGCGGAGGTAACGTTGAAGGCGCGGCCGCTGGCGGAGGTGACGAGCACCTTCTCGGAGAACTTGTCGCCGGGGTAGGCCTGGGCGACGCGGATGAAGCGGGGCTCGATGACCATATCGCCGAGGACGTGGGCGATGATGCTGATGGTCATTTCGATTTCCTGCGGGACTTCGCCTTCCTTGTTGGGCTCGGGGCGGGCGGCGACCTTGATCTTGGCGGTGGAGGAGACGGAGCCGGTGGGGGCGTTCTTATCGAGGACGAACTCGAGGACAGCGCGGCCGGGGTAGTTGGGGTCTTCGCTCTTGACGTCGTCGTCGGTGGTTTTGTAGTTGATCAGGCTGTTGCCGGTTTCGACGCTGACGATCTTGAAGTCCTTGTCGCGGCTGGTGACGGTGAGAAGCGCCTTGCCTTCGTTGCCGGCCACGACGGTGCCGAACTGGATGACGGGGGGCGAGAGCTGAACGAGCGGGATGTAGTTGCACTCAAAGCGAACGATCTGCTGCGGGGCCAGGGGGTCGCTCGAGGAGACGTTGACGCTCTTGGCGTTCTTGCCGGGGTGGCCCTTGGGGTTGAAGGTGATGTCAACGGTGGAGCTTTCGCCGGGCTGGAGAAGCTGCTTGTAGCCTTGCACCACGGTGCAGCCGCAGGAGGGGCGGAACTCGATGTTGGTGAGGGGGCTCTTGCCTTCGTTCTTGTAAACGATCTGGCTGGTGACCGCGTCGTCCTTGTAGACGGTGCCGAAGTCGATGAAGGTCTTGTCGAGGGTGAGCTTGGGGGCGTCTTCGGGGATGACGGCGGGCGGCGCGGCGGGGAGCGTGGGGGCCGGCGCA
>JBGSZV010000088.1:0-11703 GCA_041750235.1 Phycisphaerales bacterium | reverse complement strand
GGGGCGAGGAGCCAGCCGAGGCCGATGGCTTTGTAGGCCTCACGGAAGACCGGCATGCCCTCGATGAGGCTGCCGTCGGGCGCGGTGGCGTGGATGCGGGCCATAAGCGCTTCGCGTGATTGCCCGACGCTGGTGGGGTTGAAGGCGGGATCGGCGATGTCGGTGGCTTTCAGACGGCCGCGGCCTTTGTCCATGCGGAGGAGCATGGCGATCTCGCGGGCGCAGAGGGGGCACTGGGCGTCGTAGTAGATGTTGAGTGGGTTGGCGGCGGTGGGGGGCATGGTGCAAGAGAGTTCGACCGAACCGGGGGTGTGGATGAGGCTTGACATTTAAGTGATAGCTTATACATTATCGCCATGGCCCGTGCAACCGCAGATGCCAGTGTGTTCCACGCCATCGCCGACCCGACTCGGCGACGCATCCTTGAGTTACTCCGCGATGGCGAGCAGTCGGCCGGCGATCTGTATGCCGGACTGGCCGAGCCACGACGGCGGGCGAAGTTGAGCCAGCCGGCGTTCAGCCAGCATCTCGGTGTGCTGCGACGCGCGGGGCTGGTGGAGCAGCGGAAGTCCGGTCGTCACCGGCTGTACGGCGTGTGCGCCCAGCCGTTGCATGAGGTTTCGCTGTGGATCGCCCACTTCGACCGCTTCTGGACACAGAAGCTCGACGGCCTCGGGCAGTATCTCGACCGCACGCACGCTTCGAAGGAGCCCCCGCGATGAGCGCCAAAGTGCTTCGCAAAGAGGCGGTGTATCCCTATCCACCCACGGATGTCTGGGTCGCGCTCACTGATCCGAGAGCGTTGGCGGAATGGTTGATGCCCAACAATTTCGAGCCGCGTCTCGGGCACACCTTCGAATTCCGCACGGATCCGTACTTCGTCTGCACGGGGCGGACGATCTGCCGGATCACCGAGCTTGATCCGCCGCGGCGCATGGCGTGGACGTGGAAGATTGTGACCAAGGAAGGCAAGCGCGACATTCCCGAGATGCTCGTCACGTGGACATTGACGCCCGAGGGGGCCGGCACGCGTCTTGTGCTTGAGCACAGCGGGCTCGAGCGCGCGCCCTGGTGGGTCAAGTTCAGCATGGGCTTTGGCTGGGGGACGATGATCAAGAGCTGGGTCCGCAAGGTTGCGGGCAACGTGAAGAACGGGGTCTTCACTCCCGGCGCCATCCCATTGCAGAAGCGTTGCTACAAGGTCTCGACCGTTCCTGCTGAGTACGTGCGATAATCACATCCGTGTTCACTTTCACCGGAGCAACAGCATGAAACTCGCCACCGCAACAGTTGTCGGCGCCTTGGCGCTTTGTGTCGGAACGATGATCACTTTCGCGCAGGCCGGGAAGCACCCGGTTGATCAGCCCACGTCGCCGCCCAAGCCGTCGGACACGCATCAGCCGATGTCGCCCGATGAGATGCAGAAGATGATGGAGGAGTACCGCAAGGCCAACATGCCCGGCCCGGAGCACGAAGTCTTGCGGCGGCTGATCGGCGAATGGAAGGTCCACAGCAAGGTCTTTCCGGGTCCCAGCGTGCCGCCGATGGAGTCCAAGGGCGAAGGGGAAGGGGAGGCGGAGTATGAGGGGCGGTTCGTGGAGCTTGAAGCCGAAGGGGAGATGATGGGTCAGCCCTGGCAGGGCAAGTACCTTCTGGGCTACGACCGGTTCAAGAAGCACTACACCGTCGCGATGTGGTCCAACGTCACGACCGCGATGAACCACGGCACCGGCAGCTACGACGACGCGAGCAAGACCATCACGTATGAGGTCCGCATGGACGACGCCCACGGTGATCGGGCCACGAAGTTCACCATTCGATTCAATGCCGATGACACCCACGTCATTGAGGCGTACGACACGGTGCCCGGCATGGGTCAGATTCGGGTGATGGAGGCGGTGTTCACGAAGGATGATTGAATCGTGAGCCCTGCCTAAGATATTGCCATGCCCACGTTCGAGCGAATCACATTCAATCCCGCGGTGATGGGCGGCAAACCCTGCATTCGCGGAATGCGCGTCACTGTCGGGATGATCATCGGTCTGCTTGCTGCCGGTCATTCGCACGCTGAGATCCTGCAGGAGTATCCCTACCTCGAACCAGAGGACCTTCAGCAGGCGCTCGCGTACGCGGCGTGGCGAGTGGAAGAAATCGAAGTACCAATCGCCAAGGCATCATGAACCTGGTGATCGATATGAATCTGTCGCCGTCGTGGTGCGATTTTTTCGCTGTTCACGGCCATGATGCCGTGCACTGGTCGAATATCGGATCAGTCACGGATACAGACGAGACGATCATGAACTGGGCGTCGTTGAACGCGCGGGTGGTGCTGACGCACGATTTGGATTTCGGGGCCATTCTTGCCAGCACTCAAGCCCGATCGCCGAGTGTCATGCAGGTGCGTTCTCACAGTGTGCTGCCCAAAGTGATCGGTCGGCATGTTCTTGATGCCCTGGCGGTATTCGAGGGGGAACTGGCATCCGGCGCCATCATCGTGGTGGACCTTGGCCGATCTCGGGCTCGAGTTTTGCCGATCATGAGATCATGAAAGCGAGATGGTTCATCTCGGGCGCTGGAGCGATGGCGACGTTGGCGTCATCCACCATCGGTGCGCCCCTCACTCTCGCATTCCGCGGCAGCCTCACGCTTTCGACGGCGACGGCTGTCGATCAAACCGGACAGGCGTTCACCATCACGGGGATGAGCGGGATCGTTCATCGTGGTGATGGCCAGTTTGCCGCGGTCATGGACAACTCGAACCGTGTGGTGCTGATCAATGTCGGCGTGAACGCGAACGGCTCGATCGCTAGCGCGAGTGTCGTGGGCGGCCTCACCCTTGCTCAGTCGCGTGATCACGAGGGTATCTGTACGGGACCCTCCTGCGATGGCTCGTTCCTGATCAGCGATGAGACTGCCGGGGCGCCGGGGTTGCCAGCGATCCACGAATACAGCTCCGCCACCGGGGCGCTGCAGCGAACCCTCGATGCCCCCGCGCTTTTTCATAGCGCCCGTGCCAACTTCGGCTTCGAGTCGCTCACGCGATCGCCCGTCGGCGGGTTTCTCTGGTGCGCCAACGAGGAAGCTCTGACCACCGACGGGCCGCTGAGTTCGCCGACTGCCGGGACCGTCGTCCGGCTGCTCCAGTGGCGCATCCACGGACAAGCGATCACCGCCGCGCGTCAGTTCGCGTACGTGACGCAGCCGATGCATGCGGGCACCACATCGAGCGCGCGCAGCGGTGTCTCTGATCTCGTCGCGCTTCCTGACGGGCGTCTGCTCGTTCTTGAGCGTTCCTTTGCCGCGACGTTTCCGCCATTCCAGAGCCGGATCTACGAGCTGAACTTCGCGGGCGCCACCGAGATCAGCGCCATCCCCGGCCTCACCGGTCAGCCCCATACGCCCGTGACCAAGACGCTCCTCTGGAGCGGCAGTGCCAACAACCTAGAGGGTTTGTGTCTTGGAGAGCCGTTGCCGGGGGGCAACTGGTCGCTCATTGGCATTGTGGATGATGCCGACCCCCTCAGCAACAACACGGTGGTCGCCTTCGAGCTGGCGGGTGTCGGCGCGACGCCCGAGGATGTGAACGCGGACGGGCTTGTCCGCCCTGACGACGCCTACGCGTGGGCCGCTGCGCCCTCGGATGTGAACCTCGATGGCGTGATCGATGCGGCGGACGAGCAGGCCATCGCCGATGCCGTGCGTCTGGCAGAGGCCTGCGACGTGACGGCGCCCGAACGCTGAGGCGCGTTAGCATTTGCGTCATGAATCAATACATCAAAGAGTTCTGGGAAGCCTGGAACGATCCCCATGCGCGACACGCGTTCCTGGTCCACACGCCGCTGGTGCTCGGCGCGCTGGGAGTTTTTCCGCTGCTCGGGCTGGCGTGGCGCGGCTTCAAGTCGCGCCCGATGCGCATCGTCTGCATCACGTGGTTCATCCTGATGAGCGGTCTGGCGTTCATGGCAGAAGAAGCTGGAGAGGCCGCCGCGGGGAACCTGCTCTCGCTTGATCCGCCGATGACCGGCGCCGAGGCTCGCGCCATCGAGCACCACGAAGAATTGGGCGAGGATGGATGGATCTGGCCCTTGATCCCCGGCGTGCTCACGGCGCTGACGTTCATTCCCAAGCGGCCGATCCGGCTGGGCGCAGGGATTCTTGGCGTCATCGCGGCCATCGGCGTCTCGGCGTGGGTCGCGGTGACGGGTCACGCCGGCGGTCGGCTGGTGTATGTCCATGGCCTGGGCGTTCCCGAACGCACCCCATAGCGATGTGGCTGATTCTGCCCGCGGGGAATCGTCTTTGGGGTGCTATGCTGACCCTTCGGACCCTACAGAAGGAACCCCAATGACCCAGCTCGCTTCCGCACCGACCGATTCCCCCAGCCGTCGCTTCATCCGCGATCTCAAGCCCAACGAGCGCTTCGAGGGGACCTTCTGCATTGCCAACGCGCAGCTCGCGGTCACGCGCAACGGCGAGCCGTACCTGGCGTGCCTTCTCTCGGACAAGACCGGACAGTGCCCCGCGCGGCGCTGGAGCATGCCCCCGGAGCAGTTCCAGCGGCTGCCGGTGGACGGCTTTGTGTGGGCCGAGGGTCGTACGCAGCCCTTTAAGGGCGAACTGCAGCTCATCATCGAGAACATCGAGGGTGTCGAGCCGACGCCCGAGCAGTTGCAGGAACTGCTGCCCACCAGCGAGCGACCCATCCCCGAGATGTTCGCGGAACTCACCGCGCTTCTGGGCACACTCGAGCATCCCGCGATGCGGGCGTTGTCAGAGCTGTACCTGCAGGACGAGATGTTGATGACGCAGTTCAAGCAGGCGCCTGCGGCCAAGATGATGCATCACGCCTATATCGGCGGCCTGCTCGAGCACACGCTGAGCCTGCTCAAGCTCGCCAACGTGGTCTGTCCGCTGTATCCGAAGATCAACCGCGACATCGTGATCATGGGCCTGTTCCTCCACGACCTGGGCAAGACTCGCGAGATCAACTGGGAGGGCGCTTTCAGTTACACCGACCGGGGCGAACTGATCGGCCACATTGTCGAGGGGGCCATCATGCTCCACGACAAGGCGCAGCAGGCGATGCGAACCAACGGCGTCCGCTTTCCCAAGCACGTTATTACTGTGCTCCAGCACATCATCCTGTCGCACCACGGCATCCCGGAATACGGCGCGGCCAAGATCCCCGCGACCCCCGAGGCGATTCTGGTGAGCATGCTCGACAACGTCGACGCCAAGACCACGATCGCCCTCAATGCCGCCCGCCCGGACCGGGCCAAGGCGATGGACCTCGGCGGCAACTTCACCGAGAAACTTTGGGCCCTGGACACGAAAATGTTCCGCCCCGACCCGCTCGGCTGAGTTTGGGCAAACCGCACCTTGGCCTCCGGGGGCCATAAGTCGTTGATTTCGGGGCGTTTAGCCGGTAATTCGCCGGAGATCACCCGTTCGTTCAATGTTCGTGAAATCGGGTGGCATTGGGGGTAAGACGGTTGTTTGATCCCCCCCGTCCGGCTACTTTGGTGGTGTTGTCGGAAGGCAGGCTCTGCCTTTTGGCACCAAGGACGAGAGACATAACCCGCAGGCAAGTGGTTCAGGAGGCTGCTTGCCCGCGGGAAACAAAGGACTAGGGAGAGAAACACGTCATGAAGAAGCTGTTTGCCATCGCCGCTGTCGCGCTTTTCGCCAGCACGGCTGCCGCCACCGATCTCGCGCTTTGGACGTTCGAGTCGAGCGTTCCGGTCAGCGCCGGCCCCTTCACTGCTGAGGCGGGCGTCAACGCGGCGACTTCCAACGCCCTCGGCGCCACCAACGGCACGTACTCGAACCCCGTCGGCAACGGCTCGTTCGAGTCGTTCAGCTCCAACGGCTGGGACGTGGGTGACTACTACGAGTTCACCACCAGCACCGCTGGTTACACGAACATCGTCCTTTCGTTCGATCAGGCCAGCTCCAACACCGGCCCGCGCGACTTCGACGTGCTGTATAGCACCGACGGTGGCGCGAACTTTGTTTCCGCCGGTACCTACATCGTCCTCGCCAACGCGACCCCCAACACCCCGTGGTCCAGCCTCGGCGCCCGTGACGCGGCTTACACCTCGACCTTCAACCTCGCTGCGGACAACGCGGCCTCGCTGATCGTCCGTCTGACGCAGACCACCACGGTTTCGGCCAACGGCGGCGTCGTCGCTTCGACCGGCACCAGCCGTGTTGACCACGTGCTCATCGCCGGCACCATCCCGACCCCCGGCACCATCGGCCTGCTCAGCATCGCCGGTGTGGTCGCCACCCGTCGTCGTCGCGCCTAAGCCGACACGCGGCTCACTCGCACTTCAAGAAGCCCGGCTTTCGAGCCGGGCTTCTTTGTTTTTGCGTGACATTCTCGCTGCTTGGTGCTTGCGCAACTCTCGCGCTTCTCAACGGGCGCTCGCGGGATCCATGCGCGCACCGTGTCTCATCTCGCTCGTATCTCCCGGCTTTCGTGATTGCATGCGGAGCGTCCGCATCGGGGTGAGTTTTGTCGGGAGGAGAGAGAGACAGGAGCACGTCATGAAGACCTTGATTTCCGCCGCGATCATCGCGGCCGTCGCCGGCACCGCGTCCGCCGCCGACCTTGCCCGCTGGACCTTTGAGTCCAGCGTTCCCTCCAGCGCCGGTCCCTTCGCCGCCGAGGCGGGCATCAATGCCGTCACGTCTGAGGCGACCGGCATCCACGCCAACTCCAGCGTTGTGTTCAGCAACCCGGTTGGCAACGGTTCGTTTGAGTCCTTCAGTTCCAACTTCTGGACTGCCGGCGACTCCTACCAGTTCCGCACCAGCACCCTGGGCTACAACTCGATCGCCATCACCTGGGCCCAGGTGTCCAGCGGCACGGGCCCGACTGACTTCGCGCTCCAGTGGAGCAGCGACGGCTCGAACTTCTCCACCATCCAGAACTACGTGGTCGGAACCTCGCCCAGCTGGTCCAGCGGCAGCCCCAGCAACGGCGCGATCTTCGCCCCCGTCGCCCTCCCCGCCGGGGCCGCGAACCTCGCGAACGTCTGGGTTCGCCTGACCTCGCTCGTCACCCCCGGTAACACCGCGGGCACCAACCGCGTGGACGATGTCGCGATCACCGGCACCCTCGTCCCCACCCCCGGCGCCATGACCCTTATGGGCCTCGCCGGCCTCGTCGCGGCCCGTCGTCGCCGGGCGTAAGCCATCACGGACGGTTCGATGTTGATTCGGGCCCGGCCGTCTGGCCGGGCCTTTTCATTGGCTTGAGCGGTCCGAGACTCGCGGCCTACAGTTGCGCCCCGATGGCCCACGAGACCATGACCATTTCGGTGAACTTCGCACGGGCCTTCCCCGTGTTCCCGCTCGACAACGTCGTGCTGCTCCCCCACGCGGTGCTCCGGCTCTTCATCTTCGAGCGCCGCTACCGCCAGATGATCGAGAGCGTGCTGGACACCAACGGCCAGATCGCCATGGGCGTGTTCTCCGGGGTCAACTGGAAGCAGCACTACGAGGGCCAGCCGCCGATCCGCGGGGCCGTTTGCCTCGGTCAGATCACCCACCACGAACGCCTGCCCGACGGCAACTACCGCATCTGGCTGCAGGGTGTCTGCCGTGCGCGGGTGGTGGAAGAGAGCGATCCCGACGGCGACCGCCTTTATCGCACCGCGACGCTGGCCCCGATTGGTCCGGCGGATGTCGCCGAGAACGAGCTGGCCCGCCACCGCGAGAGCGTACTGGCGATGCTCCAGTCCGACCCCTTGGTGAACATTCCCAGTGTGGCGCAGCTGCTGAAGGACGTTGCCCACCGCGACAACTCCGACGACCCGCTCCCGACGGCGGCGCTGCTCGATGTGCTGTCGCTGTCGCTGATTTCCAAGCTCGCGACGCCGGACACGCAGTACCGGCTGCTCGAAGAGGGCGACCCGCACGAGCGTGCCTCGGTGATTCAGAACGAGCTGCGCGGCTACAGCGCGTTGCTCAAGCGCGCGAACAAGCAGTTTGATCCGACGGCGCCGGGCGGGGTGACGTGGAACTGAGTTGGGTGGCAAGCGGCCTGGTTCTGAAGGGCATCGCCCTTCCAGTTTCTCACCCCTTCAAACTCTCCGCGATGCTGATCTCGTGCATCCGGACGCTCGCCTGATCGAGTGTTTCCTTCAACTGGTGGAACTCGTCGGCGTTCACGCTGGTCCAGTCGTGCTCGGCGGATGCGATGAGCGCCCGCAGGCGGTCAATGAGTCCTGTCAGTTCCGCGCGGTACTCGGGGGTCAGCTTGTCGCCGATCTTGGCGAGGCGATCGGTGATCCACTTGGCGTCGAGCTTGGAGTTGGCGATGAGATCCACGATGCGGTGGCGTGTCATGTCCTCGCGGGCGTTCGCCAGGCTCTCGGCTTCGATCCGCTCGACTTCCTCACGCGTGAGGCCGTGATTCGGCACGATCTGCAGCTCGGCCCGCTTGCCGCTGCGGCGCTCCATGGCCGTGACGTTGAGCACGCCGTTGGCATCGACGAGGAACTCGACCTGGATCTGCGGGATTCCCGCGGGCATCGGCGGGATGCCGCGGAGGTGAAATGTCCCCAGTGAACGGCAGTCGCTCACCATTTCACGCTCGCCCTGGAGGACCTGCAGCTTGATGCTGGTCTGGTTGTCCACGCTGGTTGAAAACATCTCCGTCGCCCGCGCGGGCACGCTGGAGTTCTTCACGATGAGCTTGGCGACCGCGCCGCCGACTGTCTCGATACCAAGTGAAAGCGGGATCACATCCAGCAGCAGGGCGCTCCGCGTGTATCCAGAGAGAATGCTCGCCTGCACCGCGGCACCGAGGGCGACCACTTCGTCGGGGTTCAGCGCGGTATAGGGAACAGCGCCGAAGAACTCCTCCACCCGCTGGCGCACCAGCGGGATGCGCGTTGAGCCGCCCACCATCACCACCCGGGCGATCTCCGCAGGCGACACCTTGGCATCCTTCATTGCCACGCGGCAGCAGGCGATGGCCCGCGCGGCCCATGGCGTGATCAGGTTCTCGAACTCGGTTCGCGTGATGTCCCGGGCGTGGCGAACGCCGCTGATTTCGAGCCCGATCGTCGCTTTGTCCTGCTCCGACAGCGCGATCTTCGCCGTCTCGGCCGCTTGGCGCAGCGCCTGCTTCTCGCTTGGCGCCAAGAGCGGCCGGGAGCCGGTGATCGCGGTCAGTTCGTTGACGACGAGATCGGCGAGCATGTTGTCGACATCGTCGCCGCCGAGGTGGGTGTCGCCGGAAGTCGCGAGCACTTGGAAGTACGCCGGATCGGCGGAGCCCGTTTCTGCGGGGGTGATGCGAAGGATTGAGACATCGAATGTGCCGCCGCCGAGGTCGAACACCGCGATGGTCTGGGGGGAGGTGTCGCGGACTCCGATGCCGTAGGCGAGCGCCGCGGCGGTGGGTTCGTTGACGATGCGGACGACTTCCAGGCCCGCGAGGCGACCGGCGTCGCGGGTGGCCTGGCGCTGGGCGTCGTCGAAGTAGGCGGGGACTGTCACGACCGCGCGAGTGGCCTGTATGCCGAGCACCCTCGACGCCTGATCTTTGAGGCTGCGCAGGATGACGCTCGACACCTCCTGCGGGCTGAGGACTTTGCCATCGGGGAGTTGCACGCGTGCCGTGCTGTTGGGTCCTTCGACGACTTGGTACGCCAAGTAGCCGAGGTCCGGCGTCGCGTCCTTCAGGGAGCGTCCCATGAGCCGCTTGATGCTGGTGATGGTCCGTTCGGGGAACTCGACCGCGTGCTCGCGGGCGGGGAAACCGACGGCTTCGACCTTGCCGGAGGGGTCGTAGCGGACGACCGAGGGCAGGAGGTTGCGTCCCTTCTCATCGGGGAGGCAGCGGGGCGTGAGGCTGCCATCGGGCGCGACGTGGGCGACGAGGGAGTTGGTCGTGCCGAGGTCGATGCCGAGGATGGGAGTGGGGGCAGTGGGCGGTGTCGTCATGCCTTCAAAGCGTAGGGTGAAAAAGTGACCCACGCGTCAGGTTGGCGACCGGTGAAGTTCGTGCTTTCCAGCACGCTTGCGGAAGATGCCGAGCAACTTGAGGCCTGTCGACAGCATCACGAGCAACCCCATCCCGACGACCAGCACGTAGTAGAGCCGGTATTCCTTGCTAAAGAAGTACGTTCCTTGATGAATGTCCATCAGGAGTTGAGCACGCTCTTTCGGCCATCCCAGCCACGATTGCGTGAGGCGGAACCCGATGCCCGTGACGGCGGTCACGACGAGCGGCAGCACGAAAGCGATCGCCGCCATGCGATGAAACCAGCGTGCGTTGCGCCGCGGCTTGTGGCCTGCGGGCGCGGCCCTTCGCCGCACCATCGTCAGTCCGCTGACGATCAGCAGCAGCAACCCCAAGCCAGTCAGCAGCACATAGAACGGCGACAGAAGCTCTCCGAGATACTTTCCCTCGTGAATCGAACGGACGACGGCGCCGGTCTCATCGGACATCTTGAACCAGTTGCGCCCCAGTCGGTACGTGAGCCCTGTCAACGCCGAAACCGCCAGGAGCGGGAAGCACACGAGGGCGACTTTTCGATGGAACTTGCGAAATGTCATGGGGTCTCCGCGTGTGACGATCGAGTGGCTTGGGGCCGAAACCCGTGAGAATCGAACGACTCAGGATACATCCTGCCGTCATCATCGCAGCAGAGCGGTCGCACTGAGGGTGTCGAATGGTGAGTGGGTTGTCCCAAGTTTTCATAGAGGCAAGCATCGCGCGCTTCCGTCACCGGGAAGGCGGGCAGGTATTCGACGAACGAAGGGTGAGATTCGGGCGCCAACCGGCGAGCATGCTGCGGCGGCGTCGGGGCTGAGGTCTTGAATGCCGAGGTGCCCCCCGGCTCTCCTGGTCGATCGCGGTGCCGCTTCCCTGCATCGGGGGTGCCTGTATCCTCTCCCCATGCTCACCAGTATCAAATGGCTCAACCGCTATCTCGAAGCAGGCTCCCTCGGTCCGGTCACCGCCGACGAGGCCGAGCATGTGCTCACCCATGCCGGGTTCCCCATCGAATCGCGCGAGGAGCTTCCGGGGACGGGGGGCGACTTCAAGCTGGACGTTGAACTGACCAGCAACCGGGGCGACTGCCTGTCGCACTACGGGCTTGCGCGGGAGATTGCCGCCAAGACCGGGCGAAAGCTGCTGCCGCCGGAGGGATCGTCTCGCCTCAAGGGCGTGAAGAACCTCGGTCCCGGTGTTGGCGGCGTGACGAGCGTGGAGAACCATGTCGGCGCGCTGTGCCCCCGTTTCACCGCCCGCGTGATCAAGGGCGTGAAGGTCGGTCCCAGTCCGGCGTGGCTGCGCGAGGCCCTTGAGGCCGTGGGCCAGCGGTCGATCAACAACGTGGTGGACGTCACCAACTACGTCTTGCTCGAGATGGGGCATCCGTCGCACGTCTTTGACCTGAACACGCTTGACGGCAAGCGACTGGTTGTTCGACCGGCCATCGTCGGTGAGAAGCTCAGCGTGCTCGACGGCAAGACGCACACCCTCCAGCCCACGGATGTCGTGGTCGCCGACGCGAGCAAGGCGCAGTCCCTTGCCGGCGTGATCGGCGGCCTGCCGACCGGAGTGACTGAGAAGACGACCGATGTCCTGCTGGAGATGGCGACGTGGGACCCCGCGACGGTGCGGCGGACGGCACGGCGTTGCGACATCCGCACCGATGCCTCGCACCGCTTTGAGCG
>JBGSZV010000087.1:0-8431 GCA_041750235.1 Phycisphaerales bacterium | reverse complement strand
CCTCGCGGCCATCGCCACCCTCGTCGCCTGCTTCGGCGTCTGGATGCTCACCACCCCCGGCCCGCGCCCCGATCCGACCGTCGTGCAGGTCATGAGCACCGAAACCGGACTCACCGACCTCACCCAGTGGTCCGTCGACAGCGCTCGATCAAACGCTGCCGTCATCGCGACCGCGTCCGTCGGCTTTGTCGTCGCCCTTGGACTTGCCCTCGGCCCCGTCTTCTTCCGCACGATCTTCTACCTGCCCTCACTCCTCGCCGGCGTCGCGATGTTCCTCCTGTGGAAGACGCTCTACCGCCCCCGCGGCGGCCTCATCAACGCCGGCCTCGATCCAATACTCGACTGGCTGCAATTCGTCGTCACACGCACGCCCGCCGGGCTCTGGTCCATTCTTGCCGTTGGAGTTGCACTGGGCGCCATCGCGTGGTCGGTCAACCTCGTGCGCGTCGGCATTCTTAGTCTGATTCGGAATGACGCCGGCGTCGTCGCGCTTCTCGGTCGAATCCTCGCCGCCGCGACGATCCTCATCGTCGGCATCGTCATCGGCAAAGCCCCCGACGCGTTCCCTGTCGCCGGTATCGCCGGACTCCTCGCCGCGCTCCCCAAACTCGCCGCCAGCGGCTTCGACGCCCCAAGCTGGCTCGTCGATCCCGCGTGGGCCAAGACCGCCCTCATCATCATGGGCGTGTGGTGCGGCATCGGCGGGGGCAACATGCTCCTGTACCTCGCCGGCCTCTCCAACATCCCCCCCGAACTCTACGAAGCCGCCAGCATCGACGGCGCCACCGGCTGGCAGCGCTTCAAGCACGTCACCTGGCCCCAGCTCGCGCCCACCACCTTCTTCATCGTCATCATGTCCACCATCGGCGGCCTGCAGGGCGGCTTCGAGCAGGCCATGGTGATGACCCAGGGCAAGGCCGACACCATCGTCCTCGCCTACTTCCTCTACAACGTCGCCTTCACCGACCAGTTCCAGCTCGGCCTCGCCTCCGCCATCGCCTGGGTGATGTTCGCCGTCATCTTCGTCATGACCATCCTCAACTTCCGCATCGGCTCCCGCCTGACCAACGAATAGGAGAATCCTGTTTCAACCGCAGAGACGCAGAGATCGCAGAGAGTTCATTCCTTGTGTCTTTCAAACCACATCCCCGTCTTAGCTCTGCGTCCTCTCCGTCTCTGCGGTGAAAGCTCCCCATGACCGAAAGCCGCACCATCTCCGCCACCTTCGGACGCATCCTCGTCTTCGTGATCCTCTGCGCGCTCGGCGTCACCTTCGTCGTCCCTTTCATCTGGCAGGTCCTGATGTCCCTCGCCTCTCTGAAGGATGTTGACCTCCTCACCCAGACCGGCACCCCGCCCGCCGTCAGCATGGGCGTGACCATCTGGGGCGTCCGCATCCCGTGGATCCCCTCGAACTTCGGGCTCGTCTTCGAACGCGTCCACTTCGCCAAGTACTTCTTCAACTCGCTGCTCGTCGCCGGCTGGGTGACGCTGCTGCAAGTCATCACCTCCGCCATGGCCGCCTACGCCTTCGCGCGGCTTCAGTGGCCCGGACGCGACCGCATCTTCCTCGCCTACCTCGCCACGCTGATGATCCCCGGCGTCGTCCTCATGGCCCCCAACTTCGCCATCGTCCTCGGCCTGGGCATGTTCAACGACTACAGCGGCCTGATCATCCCCGCCGCCTTCAGCGCCTTCGGCACCTTCATGCTCCGCCAGTTCATGCTCACCATCCCCGCCAGCCTCGACGAGGCCGCCGCCATCGACGGCGCCTCCCACTGGGCGATCTTCACCCGCGTCGTCCTGCCCCTTGCCCGACCCGGCCTCATCGTCCTCGCCATCTTCACCTTCCTGGGCAACTACAACAGCTTCTTCTGGCCCCTGATCCTCACCAAGAGCGACAACCTCCGCACCCTCCCCATCGGCCTGCTCGTCTTCGACTCCACCTACGGCCGCGAAACGCCCCTGATCATGGCCGCCAGCCTCATGGCCATGGTCCCCCCCGTCCTCGTGTTCCTCCTCCTCAACCGCTACCTTGTGAAGGGCATCCAGCTCGGAGCGGTAAAGGGATGAAGTTCATTCCGCCTTCATTGTCGCTTTTCGTTTTTCGCTTTTCGCTTTAACCCATGGCCACACTCACCCTCAAAAACGTCCGCAAGATCTACGACAAGAAGGTCGTCGCCGTTGAGGACTTCAACCTCGACGTCGCCGACGGCGAGTTCGTCGTCTTCGTCGGACCCTCCGGCTGCGGCAAGTCCACAACCCTCCGCATGGTCGCAGGCCTCGAGGAGATCTCCGGCGGCACCATCACCATCGACAACAAGGTGGTCAACGAGGTCGCCCCCAAAGACCGCGACATCGCGATGGTCTTCCAGAACTACGCGCTCTACCCCCACATGAGCGTCTACAAGAACATGGCCTTCGGCCTGATGCTCCGCAAGATGCCCCGCACGGAAGTGAAGCAGCGCGTCACCGACGCCGCCAAACTCCTCGGCATCGAGCACCTCCTCGAACGCAAGCCCAAGGCACTCTCCGGCGGCCAGCGCCAGCGCGTCGCCCTCGGCCGCGCCATCGTCCGCGAGCCCAAGGTCTTCCTCTTCGACGAACCCCTCTCCAACCTCGACGCCAAGCTCCGCGTCACCACCCGCACCGAGCTCAAGAACCTCCACAACCGCCTCAAGACCACCACCATCTACGTCACGCACGATCAGGAAGAGGCGATGACGCTCGGCGACCGCATCGTCGTCATGTCCGGCGGGCTCATCCAGCAGGTCGATTCGCCCCTCCACATCTATCGCAAGCCCGTCAACCGCTTCGTCGCCGCCTTCCTCGGCGCACCCCCGATGAACTTCATCGAAGGCACGCTGAAGCGCGACAACGGCCTCGCCTTCGTCTCAAACGTCGGCAACGTCCGCCTCAATATCCCCGGCCGCCTCGCCGACGGCGCTTCGCGCTACGAAGGCAAGCCCGTCGTCCTGGGCATCCGGCCCATCGCCATGAGCGAACAGCCCATCGGCAAGTTCGCGCCGCCCCCCGGCGACCGCGTCGGCCTCCCCGGCGGTTACACCATCACCCTCGA
This sequence comes from Phycisphaerales bacterium, assembly GCA_041750235.1. Classification (GTDB taxonomy): domain Bacteria; phylum Planctomycetota; class Phycisphaerae; order Phycisphaerales; family UBA1924; genus JBGSZV01. The sequence goes on along the minus strand of JBGSZV010000087.1, from coordinate 5,352 downwards.
AACCCACGTCGTCGAGCCCCTCGGCGAGAAGATCGACGTCTCCTGCTCCCTCCCCGGAGCGCCCGACCAGAAGATCCTCGCCCGCATTGACGCCCGCGACGACTTCCAGCCCGGCAAGCCCGTGATCCTCCACCTCGACTTCGATCACGTCCATCTCTTCGAACCCGGTGAGTTCGGCAAGAACATCGCGCTCTGACACGGCTCTCGCGTATCCTCACCCGATGCCGTTCACCATCGCATTCTTCGGCGACATCGTCGGCACCCCCGGGCGCACGGCATTCATCCACGCCTCACGCCTCGTCCGCGAACGGGACAACGCCGCGCTCGTCATCGTCAACGCCGAGAACGCCCGCAACGGCAGCGGCCTCAACCCCGACAGCTACCGAGAACTCCGCGCGCCCATGAAGGGCGCCACCACGCCCGCCGCCGATGCCGTCACCCTGGGCGACCACGTCTACAAAGACACCCGCATCATCGCCGCGCTCGAAGACTCTGCGCAGCCCATCGCGCGCCCTGCGAATATCTCTGTTCTCTCACCCGGCAAGCGCATCACCATCCTTCCCGCCACCGATGAGCGTCCCCCCATCGCGATCCTGACCGTGCTCGGCCGTCTTTACCTGCCGATGCCCGCGAACGACCCCTTCGAAGCCATCGACCGCGAACTCGCGGCGCTCCGCGATTCGATGCCCGACGCTCTCGCGATCATCGAGATTCACGCCGAAGCCACCGCCGAGAAGCAGGCGATCGCATGGCATTGCGTGCAGAAGTGGGGGGGCACCGTCGTAGCGGTCTTCGGCTCGCACACCCACTGCCCGACCGCGGATGCCCGCCTCCTCGACAACAAGGTCGCCGCCATCACCGACCTCGGCATGTGCGGCGGCCTCCGCTCCATCATCGGCCGCAGCATCGAGCCGGTGGTCAAGGCCATGACCACCCAGCACCCCTTCACCTTCGATGTGTCCGATCAGGAAATCACCGCGCAGGGCGTCCTCATCGAAATCGACCCAGTTTCGCGCGCTGCGATCTCCATCCGCCAGGTGCAAATCCCGCTGTAGTCATGACTTACGGCACGCCCCGCCGACTGGCGACGTTCGCGCCGCTCGGGTCTACTATGGTGTCCACTTACTGCCCCCCGAGAATCCCTTTCGAGGAACGTCGATGACCCCAGTTGCCGCCGCCCGTCCCGCCGCCGTCTCCACCGCTGCCCCCGCAAAGCTCGCGCTCCTCGGCGGAACTCCGGTCTCGGCAACCAGCATTCCCCTCGTCGTCGTGAAGCTCGAAGAAGCCGACATCCAGGCCGCCGTTGCGGTCATGCGGGCTGGCGGCCTCGCCATGGGCAAGAACTGCCTCGCCCTCGAAGAGCAGTACAACAAGCTCACCGAGTCCCGTTTCGCCTTCACCTGCGCTAACGGCACCTGCGCCCTCCAACTCGCTTATGAGCCCCTCTTCGACGCCGGCGACGAAGTCCTCGTCCCCGCGTGGTCCTACATCGCCACCGCCAGCATGGTCGTCGCCCGCGGCGGCATCCCCGTCTTCTGCGACGCCGACCCGCTGACCTACAACATCGACGTCAAAGACGCCGCCAAGCGCATCACCCCCCGCACCACCACCATCGCAGCGACGCACCTCTACGGCAACCCCGTCGACATCGACGCCGTCGAAGCCCTCGCCGCCGAGCATGGCCTCTCGGTGATCTACGACGCCGCGCAGGCCCACCTCGCCACCTACAAGGGCCGCGGACTCGGCGCCTACGGCGACGCCGTCACCTACTCGTTCTATCCCACCAAGAACATGACCACCGGTGAAGGCGGCCTCGTCACCACCAACGACGAAGAACTCGCCGCGCAGATCAAGTCCCTCCGCTCCCACGGCGAAGGCCAGCAGAAGTACCTCCACACCAGCATCGGTTTCAACTACCGCATGACCGACATCGAAGGCGCCATCGGCCTCAGCCAGTTCCAGCGCCTCCCCCAGCTCACCAAGCAGCGCCAGGCCAACGCGCAGCAGCTCGACACGATCATCGACGCCATCGACGGCCTCAACGCCCCGACCATCACCGCGGGCGGCGAGAGCGCGTTTCACCTGTATGCCGTCCGTCTCGACCTCGCGCGTTTCCGCGTCCCCGCCAGCATCGAGCACGACGCCAAGAACCCCGCCGCGATCCGCGAGGCGTTCACGAAGGCCCTCAACGCCGAAGGCGTCGCCACCGCGGTCCACTACCCGCGCTCACTCACGCGCCAGCCCGCGTTCGCCAGCGTCGTCAAGGACCACCCGACCGTCGCCGACGGCCTGTGCAACAAGCTCTTCTGCATCCCCGTGCACCAAGGTCTGACCGATCAGCAAATCCAGCAGATCGGCGAAGCCCTGAGCAAGGTTGCCGCCGCCTTCCGCGCGTGAATCACAGCGGCGTCCTCCATCACACCCCGCACCCAAACTCCCCGAGCAGCACGCTCAAGTCCGCGCTGTTCACCAGCCCGTCCTCGTTGAAATCGCCGCTCGAAGCCCCGCCGTTGGTGCTCGTTCCAAAGTTGGCCAGCAGCACACTCAAGTCCGCGGCGTCCGTACTCCCATCGCCATTCGCGTCCGCCGTACACAAGGGCGGCGGTGTCTCTTCGATCCGCACATTGTCCACGCCAAGCGTCCACTGCTGGAAGATGAAGAACAGTTCCGGATCGCCGTAGAAGAACACCACGCGGTCCACATCCGTGATCACCTGGTTCCAGTCCGGATTCGCCGGGCTGTTGGGCCCGTAGATCTGCGTCGCCCAGCCTGCGGGCAGCGTCGCCGACTGCGAAGGCACGACAAACGAATACGTGATCCACTCCTGACCCGGCACCGGCACGTCCAGCGCACCGATCGTGTACGCCGCCCAGTCGTCGCTCGAATCGCCCGGCGTCCCGTTGTCCTCGACCAGCATCAGCGTCAGGGGACGCTCCGCCGCCGAGAAGTCCACCGCGAACGTCTTGAGGTCCACCCCGAGCGACGTCACGTTCCGCGCGCGATAGTCGCCCGTGAAGAGGCTCTCGCCCTGTGTGCGAAGCTGCGGCGCAAAAGTGTCGACGTCGTCCACCCGCCGGTACCAGTCCGGATTGCCGCCGGTCGTCTGCGTCGACATTGCGCCGCCATACGTCCAAAGGCCAACGTTCGTGCCGCCTGTAAAGGGCTCAACGAACACCGCACCCGATGCCGAGCCGGCCGCCATCATCGCAATCACGCAAACAACACGCATCACGCACCTCCAGTGGTTGTCCACCAGAAGCTACCGCGCCATTCACCGCTGGGAAGCGCCCGACGGCAATCTCGCCTCAAGAATGATCGTTCCCGACGATCCCCGTGCCTTCGCCTCCCCCAGCCCCGCAGGGATGAGGACCGTATCACCCGTCTTGAACGCCGTTTGTTCAAACGCCCCATCGGCGCTATCGATCGACCCGTGCCCCGCGATGCACATCCACACCACCGGCGCGCCCGCATCCAGCGGCAGCTTCAACGGGTGCTCCGCGCTCGCCGGCGCATCGCCCGGCGTCCGCAACTCGCGCAGCGAATAAAACTCCGTCGCCACCAGGTCCCGTTCCCCCGCCCGCGCATCCGATGCCACCGCAAACTGCGGTGCGGAAGGCTCATACGCGATGCACGCGAGCGCCTCATCCAGATGCAGCTTCCGCCCCGTCCGCTCCCAGTCGTACACCCGGTACGTCGTGTCGCTCGGCGTCTGTACCTCGGCCACGACCACCCCCGCGCCCAGCGCATGGCACGTCCCGCTCGGCAGGTGATGAAAATCACCCGCCGTGACCGGAATCGCAATCATGTCGTTCATGACTGTGTTGTCACGCACGTGCGCTGCAAACGCCTCGCGCGTCACGCCCGGCTTCACGCCCTTGTAGATCACCGCCCCCGGCTCGGCGTCCACGATGTACCAGCTCTCCGTTTTGAGATGCGCCCCCGGATGCGCCCGCGCGTAGGCAGGCGATGGATGCACCTGCACCGACAGATTCTCCGAAGCGTCCAGAAACTTCACCAGCAGCGGAAAGCCGCCCCCCGCGCTGAGCCGCAGCGATCCCATCAGGTTCGGCCCCTCCGCAACGATCGCATCCGCCAGCGTCATCCCGCGCATCGGACCGTTCGCGATCACCGACCGCGCCGCATCACCGCCGCCCCCGTCCGCGCTCGTCGCCGACAGATCCGCCAGTTCCCACGACTCCCCGATGTTCGCCCCCTCGGGCAGTGGCTTCCCCAGCCGCGCCAGTCGCCGCCCGCCCCACACCTTCTCCTTCAGGATCGGCTCGAAGATCAACGGGTAGGGGTGCACCGCTCAGGCCTCCATGGGTTCAATCCAATGCTCGTCGATCATCGGCTCTTCGCCGCCCGCGGGTTCGGTGCCCTTCGGTCCCTTGCGACGCTTGGTCCGCTCAATCCGTCCGCACGCGGCAGCGATCTGCGTCCCGCATCCCGATGCCAGCCGCACAAACTCAACTCCCGCCCGCTCCGGCCCCGTCAGCCACGTGCAGACCAGCCCGAGGGTATCGGCCCTTCCGGTTGCCCCCTCCACCCTCAAGAAATCCAGCTCGTTCACTGCCCGCTCCGCTTCCTCGATCCGCACATCCGCCACCGCCGCGATCCATCCCGCACCAACCCGCAGCACCCGCGCCCACCCGCGTTTCTCCGATCGCGTCACCGCGACGAACGCCATGTCATCCAGACGCCCCAGCGCCTTGAATCCCGCCCCGCACAGCACCCGTGCCGCTTCGAGCTTCCGCTTCAGCCGCGCTGCCCCCTCAAAATCCATGGCCCCGGCCGCTGAGCGCATGCGTTCCTCCATCACGTTGATCCACTTGGCCGGCTCCGCCGCGCATGCGACCGCCTCCCGCACCCGCGCGCGGTACGACTCCATCGACTCGCTGCCATCACACGGCGCCGGACATTTCCCCATTTCCTTGTACGCGCACGCCGTCGCATTCGGAGCGAGCACCAGCAGCCCATACTCACGGCACAGATCAAACAGATCGTCCATCACGTCCATCAGCCGAGCCGCCACGTGCTTGTCCCGCACCGGACCCAGCAGCACGCCGCGCTTCACCAGTTCCGCCAGCCCCGTCGCCGTCGTCCCTTCCGCCATCGCGGTCGTCGCCACCTTCGTCCAACGCGGGAAGCGTTCTTCCGGGCCGATGTGCGCGAACCAGCCCTGCCAACGCTCTGTCACCGCCTTTGCCGTGAGCGGCAACCGCTCCCGCACCAGCCGCAGATACACATCATCCGCCTCGAGCGCCGACCCCACCGTCACCGCGCGCACCACAGCCGTCACCGACCGCACATCGGTCTGCTTGCTCGACCCCTCCGGCAGCCGCTCCAGCCGCC
>JBGSZV010000086.1:0-10015 GCA_041750235.1 Phycisphaerales bacterium | reverse complement strand
GCGATGGCCTGGTCGGTGATCTTCTTGGCTTGTTCTGCGGTCATGGTACTGGCTCCCTTGGCGGGCCCCGCGTCGTGCGGTCCCTTCGCAAGGGCATGAGGGACCACGACGGGGGTGCCATGGGAGCGAGCAACGACCGGCAGGCCGCAGGGCCGGAGAGCCCCGCCACCGGTTTCCTGGGGGCGGTGCGGTACGAGTGACAGGAGACCACGGGGCGACTGGCGTGAGGCCTGCATGGCTCGGAGACCCTGAGCGAAGCGGCGGCGGGTTGGGCGGTGCGGACATGACGGCAATGAGCAAGTGTTCATCACACCAGCTGATGCTCCACGCAAAGCAGCAATAGGTTGGGGAGTGAGAGTGCGTCGAGGGCGTTCGCTCGCGGGATTGCAGGACCCGGGTCAAAGCAGCATCGGCTTGGGGGTGCGGTCAATCCCTTGGCGGAAAAGTTCACCGTAGCTTGGCCTGACGCCGTGGAAGTGCTTAGCGCAAGGTGGGATGCCGCTCATGCAGCCGGTGACCGGCTGGGCGAGTCACCCATGCAGCTTGAGGCACTGCAGTGCATGCCAGGTATCCCACGAGTATCAGCTTCGGCCCACCCGCGACGCTCTTACCGTTTATGGACCACAAGGAGGTCACCCAGTTGTCGAAAGGGCGGTCAGTGATGTGGCAATCAACGGCTGTCAGGAACCTGGGCCAGCTTCGAGATTCAAGCAGGGATCTGGCACCGATGCTCGACGCGAGCTGGAACGCGGGTGCCAAGGCTGCCCGGTCCGCCTTTCCCCCGACCAAGCTGCTGCGGACCTCGGCTTTGCCGTCTCGACACACGGTCTCGACGGCAAAGATCTTGGACACGATATCGCCGTGGTCGACTGTCTGGAGGCTACCACGGTCGTCGTATAACCTGGGGTGAGAATACGATACCGTCCCTGGCACACAAAAAGAGGACCAGATGGTGATGCGACCGAGAAACTGCTATGCGCACACATCGAATGGTCCTTGGGAGCCTCTAGAGACGCATCTCCGTGAAGTTGCGGAGCGAGCCAAGGATTTTTCCAGCGCGTTCAATGCTGCCGAGTGGGGCGAAACAGCGGGATACTGGCATGATCTAGGGAAGTACTCGGACGAGTTTCAGGACTATCTCGAACGCAGCGGGGGCATTGAACGCGAAAACGCTCATGTAGAATCCCCTGGGCGCGTCGATCACTCGACGGCTGGGGCCCAGCATGCCGTTTCACAGGCCCGGCTCGGGCGTTTGCTCGCGTACTGCATTGCGGGCCACCACGGTGGAATTCCTGATACTCTAGGCGATGCCTCGCTCGAAGCCAGGCTCGCGAAGATCATCCCCGTGCCCCGCCACGCACCAATGGAACTCCTCGCGCGACGACTACCGAAAGGTGTTCCGCTCACGCCGCTCAAGGATCCCGACGCCGTTTCGTTCCAGGTGGGTTTCTTTGTACGGATGGTTTTTTCAGCCCTGGTCGATGCGGATTTTCTCGCGACCGAGTTCTTCATGTCCCCTCATCGCCATGCGGCTAGAACGACGCGTCAGTACGCATCCCTGAATGATCTTGAGAAGGCCTTGACGCGCTATCTTGACGAGATGGCCGCACGAACCGCCCCGTCGCTCGTCAACGCACGAAGGGCGGAAGTGCTCACGGCTTGCCGGCGGCGGGCTGAAGACCCGCCAGGTTTCTTCAGCCTCACAGTGCCTACGGGAGGGGGCAAGACACTTTCCTCACTAGCATTCGCCCTTCGTCATGCGGGAACCAATGCCCTACGACGCGTCATCGTCGCCATCCCTTTCACCAGCATCATTGAGCAGAATGCCGAAGTGTACCGGAAGGCATTCGGGCCACACTCGGCCTCCGTGATCGAGCACCACTCCAACACGCCATTCGAGGCTTCCGACCGAGGCGAAAACCACTGGTCACGCCTGGCCGCCGAGAACTGGGACGCACCTGTTATTGTCACCACTACAGTCCAGCTGTACGAGTCGCTGTTCGCCCACACCCCTTCCCGCTGCCGTAAGCTCCATCGCATCGCGGGCAGCGTCATCGTGCTGGACGAAGCCCAGTCGATCCCCGTGCGTCTCCTGCGTCCCACCCTGGCGGCCCTGCATGAACTAGTGCGCAACTACGGATGCTCGGTCATGCTTTGCACTGCCACGCAACCCGCCGTCAATCTGCGAGATGGATTTTCAATTGGCCTCCCTCTTGGCCCCGATCGCGAGATCGTCTCCGATGTCCCGGGCCTGTTCACCGCTATGAGCCGGGTCCGGGTCGAACTACCACGCAACATCCCCGATGAAGAACTCATACATGAACTGGCGGCTTTGCCGAAGGTCCTGTGTGTCGTACACACCCGCCGCCAGTGCCGCGAACTCTTCGTGCGAATGTCCCAACAGGCAGGGGAGGAGCACGATCTTTCGCTCGCCGCAAGGTCCTGCCTGCACTTGAGCACCGACATGTGCCCAGAGCACCGTTCTTTCATTATCCGCCTGATCCGCCGACGCTTGAGGCAGGGCCTGCCTTGCCGCGTAGTCAGCACCAGCCTGATCGAAGCCGGCGTAGATGTGGATTTCCCGGTCGTGTACCGCGCGGTGGCGGGATTGGATTCCATCGCCCAGGCGGCGGGGCGATGCAACCGCGAAGGCAGGCTACCTACCCCCGGACGGGTGGTCATCTTCCGCCCCGAGCATCCCCTGCCAAGCCAGATGCAGGATCTCCGACTCGCCATCCAGGATGCGGAAGCGGTCATGAAGCACCATCCCGGCGACGTGCTCCACCCGCAGGCAATCGCAGCCTATTTCAATGAGCATTACTGGAAGCGATCCACCGAGTGGGACACGCCCCGTGTGACGGAATGTTTCCGGCAAGGGGGGAAGGTCCTCAACTTCCGCACCGCCGCGGAGAAGTACCGCCTGATTGAGAACACCCAAACCCCCGTCGTCGTCCCCTGGGGCCGTCGAGGGCAAGCCCTGATCGAGGAACTCAAACAGCGCGACGAACCCGCCGACCGTCTGCTACGCCGCCGGGTCCAGCGGTTCAGTATCGGATGCTGGCCTCACATCCTGCGCCAACTCCGAGACAACGCCTCTGTGGCTGAGCCGCAATGCAGCCTCCACGGACAACCCGTCGGCATCGGGATTCAGACCCTTCTCAACCCCGCCGCCTACAGCCCGATTATGGGGCTAAACCCCGAAGCTGTCGGTGCTGATCCGGGTTGGTTGATCGAAGGCGGCTGGTAAAAGGCTGAGGCGGACCCATCTAGGTCCGCCTCACCCGGCAGAGTCAGTTCTCAAGACATGTTTCAATCCGCGCTCCCGGTGGGAGCGACCAAGGTCCACGCAGAGCCTGCTCTGAATTCGGCCCCCTTGATTGACGCAAGGACTTTGCCCTCGCCGCTTGGGAGAGCTGGATGATTGAACGGTTGAAGGGTAGGATTTCATCTCCTTGATGTCATGGGATCTGACAACGAAAGTTCAAAGGCCTTCTCCGATGAATACCCGGACACTCCGAATCGCGGTGGAAGTCGCTCAGATGAGCACCGTACCCCTTGACCGTCTCGCCTACACAGACGAGTTTGAAACTCTCTGGACGGAGTTTGTGCGGAAGTCAAACTTCCCTTACACTCGGGCAGAAGCATACCAATGTTTGCTTTCCGTTCGGAAGCGGGGCTTGCTGGCTCGTCGCATCCGGAGCGGGCACAAAGGAGTTCGCGAATGACGCATGGCATCCGCCTCCGAGTGTGGGGCCAGACCGCGTGCTTTACCCGCCCCGAGTTTCGCGTGGAGCAAGTCAGCTATGACGCAATCACGCCCTCTGCGGCACGGGGAATTTTGGAGGCAGTTTACTGGAAACCCGCCATCCGTTGGGCCGTCACCGGCATCAATGTTCTCGCACCCGTCCGCTTCACCAGTATCCGTCGCAACGGCGTTGCATCCAAAGTTCCCGTTCGCGGCCCGGCCGGAGCTGAATCCGTCATGAAGGCCGGGCGCGGGCGCATCGGCCTGAACATTGAGGACGAACGCCAGCAGCTCGCCTCCATGGCCCTGCGCGATGTCCACTATGTGATCGAGGCCCGCTTCGATCTGCTCGACACATCGGAGCACCCTGGCAAGCACCTCGCCATGTTCGAGCGTCGCGCCCGCGATGGCCAGTGCTTCCACCGCCCTTATCTCGGAGCCCGCGAGCACGAGTGTCACTTCGCATGGGTCGAGCCGGATGAACGCATCCCCGGTCCGGGCCAGCCGCTCCCTGAACACTGGCGAACCGACATCTCCGCCATCGACAGCGCGGACACGACCTCCCTCGCGGGTGAACGCGATCTGGGCTTCATGCTCCACGACATCGATCACTCTAATGGCCGCACGCCGCACTTCTTCCGCGCCGTGATGCAGGACGGTTTCATCAAGGTGCCGCCGTTCAACAGCCCGGAGGTGCGGTCTTGATCCTCCCCGCCCTTATCAGGTACTACGACCGCCTAGAGGCTGACCCCAGCGAGGACATCGCTCCGCTCGGCTTCAGCCGCCAGAAGATCAGTTTCTGCATCAAGCTCAATCCTGACGGCACCCTCGACGCGATCGAGGACATGCGCCTTTCCGCAGGCGGAGAAGTCAGGTCCAGCAAACCCATCGCCCGCCAGCTCATTCTTCCCGGCCAGTCCAAGCCATCCGGCCAAGGCATCAACCCTTGTTTCCTTTGGGATAACGCTGCCTACATGCTTGGGTTCAAACCCGACGACCTCAAGCCGGAACGGACCCGTGCCTGCTTCGAGGCTTTCAGGGATCGGCATACCGCCCTGCGTGACGAGATCCGCGACGAGGCTTTCGGAGCGGTATGCACTTTCCTGGAGAACTGGGATCCGACCGCGTTGATGCCCGATTCGACCACGGCGGATTTTCTCGCCAGCTTCGGCGTCTTCCGAGTCGGGCTCGCTCAGGAGTTCGTCCACGAGCGTCCGATCATCAAGGATTGGTGGCGGCGCACCGAAGCCGTTTCATCCAAGATTCACGACCACGCCGCCGATCGCGTCCCCTCACTGACAACCGGCATCCGCTCCCGCATCGCCCGCCTGCACGAACCCGCCATCAAAGGCGTCGCCGGCGCCCAGAGTTCCGGCGCACGCCTCGTCTCGTTCAACGAGAACGCCTTCGAGAGTTACGGCAAGTCCCAGGGCATGAACGCCCCCATCGCCGAAGAAGACGCTTTTAAGTACTGCACCGCTCTGAACCGTTTGCTCGACGACCGCTCCCGACGCACCGGCATCGGGGACGCCACTGTGGTGTGGTGGTCGGACCAGCCCGAAGCGGTGGGCGAGACGCTCGCGAGCTCTCTGTTTGGAGCATCGCTTATCGAGGACGAATCCCCAACGGCCGAGGATGCCGTGACCGTCGAACGGGTAAAGGCTGCGATGGGCCGCATCGTCCGCGGCCTCATGCCCGAAGACTTGGCTGACTCAAAAACGCCGTTCTATGTCCTGGGCCTGTCCCCGAACGCGGCCCGCCTGTCCGTGCGATTTTGGTGGGAAGGCGCGTTGGGCGAGATGATGCGGCACATTGCTTCTCACCACGCGGACCTCCAGCTCGAGCCCGTCCCGCCCCACGAGGCGGATCGCCCCTTTTCCATCCGACGTATCGTGATGGAAACCGCCAGACAGCACGGCGGCAAGCCCGATGCCGACACAGTCTCGCCAACTCTGTCGGGCGAGGTCGCGCGCTCGATCATCACGGGGGCTCCCTACCCCGTATCCCTACTCGAATCCATCATCCGGCGCATCCGTGCGGACGGCCGAATCACCCATGCTCGCTGCGCCGTCGTCAAGGCCTGCATCATCCGCCGCCGCCGCGTCCTTGCCGGACCCGGCGGTCAACCAGAGGAGGTTCCAGTGTCGCTCAAACAAGACGGACCCGTCCCGTACCAACTCGGACGACTCTTCGCCGCACTCGAAAGCACACAGCTAACCGCTCTCGGCGAACTCAACTCAACAATCAAGGACCGTTACTTCGGAAGTGCTTCGGCCACACCTGCATCCGTGTTTCCACGACTGCTTCGGCTTCATCAGCATCATGTCGATAAACTTCCCAAGACAGCTAAAGAAGCCATAGAGGCCAAGAAGCGAACCAGTAGAACCATGAACGCCATGGTGACAGAGATCATCTCAAAAATAGCCGGTTTCCCTCGTCATCTCAACATCGAGGAACAGGGCTTGTTCCAGATCGGCTACTACCACCAGCGTCAAGCACTGTTTACCAAGTCCGACCAGAACAGTGAAGAATCCACCCAGGAGAGCTGACCCATGCCCACCGCAACCAAAGAGACCACCGCCAGTCCCGCCATCACCAACCGCTACGACTTGGTCTACTTCTTCGAGGTCCGCGACGGTAACCCCAACGGCGATCCCGACGCCGGCAACCTTCCCCGCATCGACCCCGAAACCGGGCAGGGCTTGGTCACCGACGTCTGCCTGAAGCGCAAGATCCGCAACTTTGTCGGCCTCGAACACGGCGAGCAGCCGCCTTACGAAATCTATGTCAAGGAACGCGCCGTCCTCAACAAGCAGCACGAACGCGCCTATGAGGCCCTATCGCTCAAGCCTGAAAAACGCAAGATGCCCAAGGACGAATCGAAGGCCCGCGAGGTCACGGCGTGGATGTGCCGAAACTTTTTTGACATTCGCACCTTCGGCGCGGTCATGAGTACCGATGTCAACTGCGGCCAGGTCCGCGGCCCCGTCCAGTTCGGTTTCGCACGCTCCCTCGACCCCCTCATCACCCTGGAACACAGCGTCACCCGCTGCGCCGTCACCACCGAGGGCGAAGCCGAGAAGCAGCGGGGCGACAACCGCACCATGGGCCGCAAGTTCACGATCCCCTACGGCCTCTATCGCGTCCACGGCTTCATTAGCCCCCACCTCGCCGACCCCCAGCGCAACGGCACGGGCTTCTCTGAGGCCGACCTCGGCCTGCTGAAGCAAGCCCTCAACCACATGTTCGAGATCGATCGCTCTGCCGCCCGCGGCCAGATGAACCCCGTCGCCTGCATCGCTTTCAAGCATGAATCCGGCCTCGGCAACGCCCGGGCCGACCAACTCTTCAGACGCGTTAACTACCGACTCCGGAAGGCCGTTCGCGATGAGAACCGCCCCGCTCGCTCACGCGAGGATTATGAACTCCACCTCGAACTCGGTGGCCTCCCCCAAGGCGTCACTGCGGAACACTGGGTCGAGCACTAATCATAAAAATCCGCTGGCCTTCCCGTCCGCACCCGGAGAGCCGCTGTGTTCGCCGACGAGGATCTCATCCCGATCTCCGCACTGCAGCACCACCTGTTCTGCCCGCGGCAGTGCGCCCTGATCCACATCGACGGCCTCTGGGCGGAAAACCGCCTCACCGCCGAGGGCCGTCTGCTCCACGAACGCTCGGACACCCCGGGCCGCCGCACCGTGCGACCCGGGGCGTCCGCCACTCGGACGCAAAGCCCGGATCATCCAGAGAACAAGGCCGATCCGCGCCCTCCGAACCCCAATCCCCCCGCCTCCCCGACCCCTCCCATTCCACCCCCCCTCCCATTCAAGATCCGCACCGTTCGCGCCCTCCCCCTGGTCTGCCGGCACCTGGGCCTGTCCGGCAAGGCGGATCAGGTCGAGATCCCGCTCGACCGCCACAGCCATCCAGCCGGACCACCCCGGCCCGTCGAGCACAAGCGGGGCCAGCCCAAGCGCCTCGACCACGACCGTGTCCAGGTCGCCGCGCAGGCCATCTGTCTGGAAGAGATGTTCGGTATCCCCATCCCGGAGGGCGAACTGTTCTATCACGCCGTCCGCCGCAGGGAAACTGTCCTGATCGACGCCCACCTCCGCACCCTCGTCGAGCGAATTACCGAGGAGATCCGCGCCAACATCAACGCCAACCGCGTCCCACTCGCAGAGAAGCAGAAAAAATGCCAGAGCTGCTCGCTCCTGAACCTCTGCATGCCTGGTGCCACCGGACCGGATCGCAGCCCTTCTCGCTACATGGCCCGATCTCTTGCCATCAGCCTTCAAGACCCCCCTGGATTGATCCAGCCCTGATTCCTTTCCTTCTATGAAACACCACCTCAATACCCTCTTTGTCCAGACCGATGGTGCTTGGCTTCACAAGGACGGCCGTGCCGTCTGTGTCTCCATCGACCGAGAAGTCAAACTTCGCGTTCCCGTCCACACCCTCGGCGGCATCGTCTGCCTTGGCCGCGCCAACGCTTCGACCGCCCTCCTCGGCCTTTGCGCAGAAGAGGGCGTCGCAGTCAGCTTCTGTTCCGGCTCCGGGCGTCTTATCGCCCGCGTCAGCGGCTTTACCCCGGGCAATGTTCTGCTCCGCCGCGACCAGTACCGCGCGGCCGACGATGAAACCCGCAGCCTGGCCATCGCTGGGCCCATGGTCCCCGCGAAGATCGCCAACGGTCGCACTACTCTCCTCCGCGCCGCCCGCGATCACGGTGATCCGGAGAACACGCTTGCCGCTGCCTGCGCCCGCATGGCCCTTTGTGCCCCAGCCGCCTTCCACGCCCCGACTCTTGATGCCCTTCGTGGTCATGAAGGCGAAGCCGCCAACGCCTACTTCAGTGTCATCGACCGTCTCGTCACCCTCGACCCGCCCGACCGTGATACCTTCCGCATGACCGAACGCACCCGCCGCCCGCCCCGGGATCCCTTCAACTGTCTGCTCAGTTTTCTCTACGCCATGCTTGCCCACGATGCCCGGAGCGCATGCGAATCCTGCGGCCTCGACCCAGCCGTCGGCTTTCTCCACCGAGACCGCCCCGGTCGCGCCTCTCTCGCGCTCGATCTCATGGAGGAACTCCGCAGCTTCCTTTGCGACCGCCTCGTCCTCAGTCTCATCAACCGCCGCCAGGTCAACGCTGGAGACTTCGAGTTTCTGGAAGGCGGCGCTGTCCGCCTGACTCCCACCGCTCGGCGCACCATACTCACGGCCTACCAGAAACGAAAGCAGGAGGAGATCCTCCACCCCTACCTTAACGAACGAGTCAGCGTCGGCCTGATGGTCCACCTCCAGGCCCGGCTCCTCAGCCGTGTGCTTCGAGGCGAGCTGAGTGTCTACCCCGCCTTTATCTGGAGGTGAACCATGCATGTTCTGATCACCTACGATGTAAAAACCAGTGACGACGGAGGCCAACGCCGACTCCGCCGCGTTGCCAAGGCCTGTGCGGACTGGGGCCAACGCGTGCAGAACTCTGTCTTTGAATGCAAGCTGGATCCAGCCCAATACACCCAACTAAAGGCCCTTCTCCGAGAAATCATTGATGATCGGCACGACAGCTTGCGTTTTTACAACCTTGGGAGACATTGGCATGGCCGTGTCGAACACATAGGCGTAGATTTATCTAGCGACCCCGATGCCCCGCTGATCGTCTAGGAGCTCGCGAACTACCAGCATGTCGCTCAACCCCGCCGGTTCGCGGATGGCCCTAAGTCCCTCTTTGACAAACTTATAGAGTAATGTACATCTCCCTCCGTATGCCCCAACTTTGACTGGAAGAGGGGGGTTCGCGAAATCCGAACCGTAACTCTCTGTCAAGTCCGGCCTTACACTGAGGCCGTCGCCCCCACATGGGGGCGCGGATTGAAACGGGCCATGTACCTGGACATGCGGCAGTGGACGGTCGTCGCCCCCTCATGGGGGCGCGGATTGAAACCGATAATCTTCCGCCCTATAATAACGGTGGCGATGGTCGCCCCCTCATGGGGGCGCGGATTGAAACTCCCTGACCGTGGCCGGCGTGCCCGCCCTGGTGCGTCGCCCCCTCATGGGGGCGCGGATTGAAACTGCTTTTTCGGCTGGCTTTGACACGGGCCAGGTCGGTCGCCCCCTCATGGGGGCGCGGATTGAAACAAATCTACCGGGACCGCCTCGCACGCGGCATCCTGTCGCCCCCTCATGGGGGCGCCGATTGAAACGGGGGAGAGGGCGGCATTGAGCGCGTCGAGGTCGTCGCCCCCTCATGGGGGCGCGGATTGA
>JBGSZV010000085.1:0-5356 GCA_041750235.1 Phycisphaerales bacterium | reverse complement strand
GGCGCCATGTCGGGGCCGCCGTCGGATGGCGCGCCCACCGCGGCGCCGGGGGTGTCGGCGATCGTGGTTGATGAGCTGGTCGGGCAGATCAACGGCAAGCCGGTGTACGCGACCGAGTTCTACGCGGACATGGACCAACGTTTGCGCCGGCAGGCATCGAGCATGGCGCCGCGCGAATGGATCAAGATGGTCACGGAGGACACGAAGAAGGCGCTCATCGACTTGATGCGCGACGAACTGCTGCTGGCGGAGTTCCAGGCGTCGCTGACGCCGGACACGCGGCGCGGGTTCCTCGCGTTCGTCGAATCGCTTCGGCAGGACATCCTGAGCGAGAACCGCGGCAGCGAATCGGTCGCGAATGAGCGGCTGGAGAGCGCGAGCGGTCGCAACGTCGATCAGGAGGTTCGCTTCCAGACCGATCGCGGCATCGTGAGCGAACAATACCGGCGCTCGGTGCTGAGCAAGGTGTACGTGAGCCAGCGGGATGTGCGGCGGTACTACGAGCAGAACCCCGACAAGTTCGGCAGCAAGAGCGATGCGACGCTGCGGATCATCCGCGTGCCGCTGAAGGACGCCGAGCGGGTGACTCGAGTTGAACAGGCGCTGCGGGCGGGCGGGTCGTTCGAGGAGATCGCCAGCGTCGAGAGCGACCACAACAAGGCGGCCAAGGGGCTGTACACGATCAAGGTTTCCGCGGACGGGTACGCCAAGACCAAGGTCTTTGAGCCCAAGCCGCTGAACGAAGCTGCGGTGGCGCTGGGCGAGGGGGAAGTGAGCCCCCGGATCGATCACGACGAGAACTCGTGGTGGATCAAGCTCGAGAAGATCGAGCAGCACGGCGGGCGAACGCTGTATGAAGTGCAGCTTGAGATCGAGGACTTCCTGCGTCAGCAGCGGCTGCGCGAGGAAGAGCAGAAGTACTTCCAGATGCTCATCAGCCGGGCGAGCGTGAGCAGCGAGCAGGCGATGTTCGAGCGGCTGGTGCGGTTTGCGGTCGATCGGTACCTGGGTCCGGGCGGCGCTGCCTTGACCGGCACACCGAGCCTGACATCTTCGGCGACCAGCGGCCGTCCGAATGGCTGATACGCGGACTCTGTGGCTGGCGCTGCGGAGTCTGTTCACGACGCGGCCGCCGACGCGGCGCGGCGGTGATGCGCGCCTGGGGCCCAAGGGCGAACGGATCGCGGCGCGGATGATGCGACGCGGTGGGTACAAGGTGATTGCGCGGAATGTTCGCGGGAAGGCGGGCGAGATCGACATCGTGTGCCTCGCGCCGGACCGGCGGACGGTGGTGTTTGTCGAAGTGAAGACGCGGAGACTCGCGGAGTGGGCGGTGGATCCGCTGCCGCCGGAAGTGAACGTGACGTACGACAAGCAGCAGAAGCTGATCCGGCTGGCGCGGGAGTTTGCGCGGCGGAAGGGCTACGAGGATCGGCCGCTGCGGATCGATGTGGTGGCGGTGCAGGTGCCGCGGCGGGGGAAGCCGCTGGTGCGGCATTTGGAGGATGCGGTGAGGAGAAGGTGACAAGCGCAATACGCAATGCGCTTTGCGCGGTGCGTCGGAGACTTCAGGATGCGGTGAGGGCTTCTTTTTCCGGCGCGGGCTCAAAGGCCGGGCTGACGGGGACGATGAAGCTGAACATCGCGCCGCGGCCGACGTCGCTTTCCAGGTGGATCTGGCCCTTGAGCATCGCGGCGAACTCCTTGGCGATGGCGAGGCCCAAGCCGGTGCCCTGGTGGGTGCGGGCGTGGCCGGCGTCGAGTTGGCTGAAGCGTTTGAAGATGTAGGTGTGCTGGTCCTTGGGGATGCCGGGGCCGGAGTCGAGGACGCTGATGCGGATGGAGGGGCCTTCCTGCGTCGAGAGGCGTTCGACGCGGAGTTCGACGCGGCCGCCTTCGGGGGTGAACTTCACGGCGTTGGAGAGGAAGTTGAAGATGATCTGCTGGAGCTTCTGCGGGTCGGTGTTGATCATCGGCAGGTCGGCTTCAGCGGGGTCGGCGACGAAGCCGCTGCGGCCCTGCAGACGGAGGGCGAACTCGAGGCTCTTGCGGTCCACCAGCGGGCGGATGAGCGCGGCAAGGATGGAGCAGAGTTCGGCGATGTTGGTGGGCTGGATCTGGAGCGCGAGCTTGCCCGCGTCGATCTTGGCCATGGTGAGCAGCTCGTTGATCATCTCGAGCAGCGAACGGCCGGAGTTCACGATGTTGCCGAGGTAGCGGCGGCGCTTGGTGAGGCGGTCGGTCTCGCCGTTTTCTTCGAGTTCGGCGTCGGCGACTTCCTGGAGGAGTTCGGCGAAGCCGATGATCGAGTTGAGGGGGGTGCGGAGTTCGTGGCTGACGGCGGCGAGGAACTCGCCCTTCTGGCGGGCGGCGTCGAAGAGGTCGGTGTTGCGCTGGGCGAGCTCGTTAAGGCGCATGTCGAGGCTTTTATTGATGGCCTTGAGCTGCTGCTGCTGGGCGGAGAGACCTTCGAGCATGTCGTTGAAGGTGTCGGAGAGCTGCTCGAACTCGTCGCCGGTGTGGATGTCGGCGCGGACGTTGAGGTTGCCGCCCTGCACCACCTCGGCGGTGTCGCGGAGCTTGCGGACGGGGGAGAGGATGATGCGCGAGGTGACGAACCAGAAGAGGAAGATGGCGAGCGCGCCGGCGCCGATCCAGGCGCCGATGAGGTAGGCGCGGTTGGCGAGCAGGAGCGTCGCGGCGGCGGGCGAGCGTCGGGTGACGACGATGACGCCGACGGGGTTGTCGTGGTCGTCGCGGACGAAACGGGCGTACTGGTACTCGACGAGCGAGGCGTTGCGGACGGAGTCGGCGAACTCGGGGTTGGGGTTGGAGGCGGTGGTTTTACGGAGCTTCTCACGCGCTTCGGTGAAGATCGGGTGGAGGCTGGAGGCGTCCCACGCGGCCAGGGGGAAGAAGCGGACGCGCAGGCCGCGGGCCTCGGCGTCTTCGGCGACTTCGCCGGCGTTTTCAAGCAGCGAGTCGTGGGTGCGGGAGAGGTCGGTGAGGCTGGACTTTTCCCAGAGGCGGGCGATGTGGCGGGAGGTTTCGAGCTGGCTCTTCTCGACGATCGTGCCCATGCGGATCCACGGCAGGACCAGGGCGGCGCCGATGATGCCGACGATCAGCGCCCCGAAGAGCAGGAGGACTTTGTTGGCGAGTGAAAGACCTTTGGCCACGAAGACAGGATACAGAAAGCGAAAAGCGAAAAACGAAAAGCGAAAATGAAGACAAACAGCTTGGAGCTGCCTCTCACCTCTTTTCGTTTTTCGATTTGAGCTTTTCGCTTTCTGGGCTTCAGCTCAGCACATCATCGCTGCGGAGGCCGGCGCGGTTGCGGGTGGGCTTCTTGGTGGGGTCGGCGGTCTCGGCGTCGTCGCGGTCGCCGGGGCGGCGCCATTCGATGGGCTTGGCGTCGGCCCAGAGGGTTTCGATGTCGTAGTAGTTGCGGGTTTCGGTCTCGAAGACGTGGACGATGATGTCCACGAAGTCGAGCACGACCCAGTTGGTCTTGGATTCACGGAGGTTGTGGCGGTGCAGGGTGATGCCGCGTTTGTCGCCGAGGTCGGAGACGTGGTCGCCCGCGGATCGCATCTGGCGGTCGCTGGTGCCGGTGGCGACGACGAAGAAGTCGGTCACCTGACTGTGGCCGCGGAGGTCAAGAACGATGACGTCGGTGCACTTGTCGTCCTTGAGGGATCGGGCGGCTTCGATGGCGAAGTCGCGTGCGACGGCTTCGCGCGCCTGAGCGGCCGGGGAGGTGGTGGGCGTGGCGATGCGGTCCACATGGAGGGAGGCATCGCGCGGCCCGGACGATTTGTTACTGGTTTTCTTGGCCACTGCCCGCATCATAGCGGCGGCGGCTTGGGACCTTCCTTGAGCCAGCGTTCCATGTCGAGATCGTCGGTGTCGCTGTGCGGTGCGGTGGGCGGGCCGAGGCCTTCGAGCGCACGCCGGATCATGTCGTCTTCAGAGTCGGGCGGGCGCTTCGAGGCTTGCTTGGGACGCGGCGGCGGCGGCTTGGGTGCCGGGACCGGAGGGGGCGCGGGCTTCAGATCCGCGGCGGGGATGTTGAGCAGTTCGCTGGGGACATCGAGCGACTTCATCCAGTCATCGACGGCGGAATCCTCGACGAGCTGATCGCGATCGTTGGGGCTCTCACGGGGAGCGCCGGCGTCGGTGACCACGCGGGAGAGGAAGGAATCGGCGTCGAGGGCGGTCGCGCCGCGGCGTTTGGCGGCGGCGATGAGGCGGCGGTCGGAACTGGCAACGGTGAGGCGTCGGGGGGCGGAATGACGCTCGATGAGGTCTTCGATGACGTCGTCAGCGGTGCGGGAGACCCCGGAATAGAGGATTGTCGCGGAGAGGGAGTGGTCGGGAGCGGCGGAGGGGGGAGGTTTGCCGTCGCAGACGAGGGTGATGGGTCCGCCGGCGAAGCGGCTCTTTTGGATCAGGCGGGCAAGGGCGAGAAGGTCTTCGCCGTCACCGGCGAGGGGTCCCCCCCGCCACTTGTGGAGCACGTTGTAGGCGTCGACGATAAGTGCCACTCGGTTCCTGTTGGGGTATCGGAATCCAGGGGGTCGGGGGAGGTCGGCTTGCCAAACGCCGGGGATTGGATGATACTCCCCGCCTTGGCCGACGAACGGCCGCCGTACAACAACTCAGGAATGTTCGACGATGGCGATTCGAATTAAGTCTCGCGCCGGAGAGTCCACCGAGCAGATGCTCCGTCGCTTTAAGAAGATGTGCGAGAAGGAAGGCCTGACGAAGGACGTGAAGCGAAAGGCGTTCTTCGAGAAGCCTTCCGAGCGTCGTCGTCGCGCGATGCGCAAGAGCCTGAAGCGCGTGCAGATGCTGACGCTGGGCATTGCGCCGGGTCCGAACAAGGGCCCCGCGGGCGCGAAGGGCAAAGACGCCAAGGGCGCCAAGGGCAAAGATGCTCCGAAGCGTGGTGGCGGCGGCGGCGGCCCTCGAAGCGGCGGCTTCTGAGACACGATCACACACAAGGGGTCGTTCCGTGACCGGGGCGACCCCTTTTCGTTCGACCGGGGGGTCGTTCGTTGCGGCGTCGCCGGCGTGAGCGGGTGGATGGCCGTGATTGTTGAACCCCAGAGTCGTTCCCTATCCGAAGTTATTGAGGTCATGACGCCGCGGTGTTGCTGAGAGCCGTCGGCTGTCGTCCTGACAACAAACCGTGCCCTGTTGAGGGACACGGCCCACAGGAGAAGCGATCTTGAGCACGTTTGAGCATACGAGTGACACGTTGAGCCGCTGGATGGCGGCGTGCACAACAGCGGCGCAGCGACTGCGCGTCGGCGTGTTGGTGGCGGCGGCGGCGGTGGCGCTGGGCACGACC
>JBGSZV010000084.1:0-11543 GCA_041750235.1 Phycisphaerales bacterium | reverse complement strand
GCCGAGCAGGGTGCCGAGCACGCGGGAGAACCGCCCCACTGCCAGCAATCGCAGGATGCTCCGCACCACCGGGATCCGCAGCGGGACTCGGCCCATGAACCCGCGGAATCGTGGATCGCGCATCAAGTACCAGCCGCCGATCCCGCCGGCGATGATCGCGACCATCACGCCCAGCCACAGATGGCGCAGCACATCGCTGAAGGCAAAGAGCACACGCGTGATCCAGGGGAGGTCGATTCCCTCGAATACAGATCTAAACTGCGGGATGTAGAGCAGCGCCATGGCGAGGACGAGCACAGAGCCGAAGATTCCGATCACGCAAGGGTAGATCAGGCTCCCGATCACCTTGGCGCGCATCGCGGCCTGGAGTTCGACGAGCTTCCCCAGTCGGGCGAGCCCCGATTCGAGGAAGCCGCCCTTCTCGCCCGCCCGGACCATCGCGATATGAGCGGCCGGAAAGACGCCACCGCGATCGGCCATGGCGGTCGCGAGGTCCTTGCCGTCTTGGACGGCTTCGGCGAGCGCCACCAGGTGGGTCTGCAGCGGTGACCGGAGGGCTGCGCCGCCAAGCACCCGCAGCGATCGAAGCAGCGGCACGCCCGCTCTGAGGAGGTCGGCGAGCTGGGTGTAGAAGGCCGCCAGCTTGGCTGACGGGGGCGGCTTGGTGGTCTGGCGGGCGATCGGGATGTTGGCGCGTTCGCTGGAGGGGCGAAGGCTGATCGGCGTCAGCGCGAGACGGTCCAGCTCCGCCAAGGCGGATTGCTCATCGGGCGCGGCAAGAACACCGCTCCTCCGTTCACCGCTGGTCGCGATCGCTGTGTACGCAAATGCTGCCACGTCACGAGCTTAGCTCGCCAGTGCCCCGGCGCGAACCCCGGACCAGATTCAGGAGGTCATTGGGCCTTCAGCAACTCGTCGAGCTTGGCGCTGACCTCGGGGGCGTCGGGCGCAACCTTGGGTTCAAAGCGGGCGACCACCTTGCCCGAGCGGTCCACGATGAACTTGGTGAAGTTCCACTGCGGCTCGCCGCCAATCGGGGCGGGCTGGGCGGCCAATCGCTTGTAGAGGTCGTGGGCATCTTCTCCTTTGACGCTGATCTTCTCGAACATGGGGAAGCTGACGCCGTAGCTGCCGGTGCAGAATGACGCGATCTCGTCGTTGGTGCCGGGCTCCTGGCCGCCGAAGTTATTGGCGGGGAAACCGAGGATTACGAGGCCGGCATCCTTCTTGGATTCATAGAGCTTCTCAAGCCCGGGGTACTGCGTCTTGGTCAGGCCGCAGGCGCTGGCGACATTGACGAGCATGACGACCTTGCCCTTGTACTCATCGAGCTTCTGGGGGGTGCCATCGATCCGATTGAGGGTGAAACCGAGCACGTACGCAGGATCGACTTCCGGCTTCACATCCCCCTCCTTCGTTGGCTGCTCGGCCTGCGTCGCGGCGACTGGGACAATCGTCGCCTCGGGCGACTTGTCCTTGCGCAGGATCGTGAACAGCGACGCGCTGATGGCCACGCCGACCCCGATGATCAGGGGCAGCTTGGACGACCCGCTACTGCACGAACAAGATCCAGAGCATGCCATCGGCGGAATCTCCAGGGTGAAGGTGAGGCGATAGTCTAGATCGCTCGGAGGTCACGCGCGGATTCGTCCCCTACACTCGCGGTATGGTCGAACTCCGCCGCACCATCCGGTTCGCGATCAACCCCGGCGGCACGGCGTCCGAACCCGATTCGAATGGGTTTGGCGGCGTTCCGGCGATGTGCGGACTGGGGCGGTTTTACGAGATTGACGCCGCCTGCCGTGGGCAGCCCGATCCGGCGACTGGTTACCTGATCAACATCAAGGACATCGATGATGCCGTGCGGGCTGTGGCGGTCCCGATCATCGCGGAGGCGTGCGAGAAGCGGCCATCGACGAGCCCGGAGTCGCTGCTGCCCCAACTGGCTTTCGGTGTGAGAGAGTCCCTGGCTTCGAAGGGTGTTCGGCTGGTCCGGCTGCGGTGGCGGCTTACTCCGACCTACAGTGTCGAGATGCTGCTCGGATCGATTGGAATGCCCGGAACTCCTGATGCTGCCGTGCTGAGGCAGCAGTTCGACTTTGCGGCGTCGCATCGGTTGCATGTGCCAGGCTTGAGCGACGAGGCCAACCGCGCTTCGTTTGGGAAGTGCAACAACCCGGCGGGGCACGGCCACAACTACCGCATCGAAGTGGCGGTCAACGTTGAGACGGGCGCTCACCAGACGATGTCGTTGGGCCGCTTTGAGGAAATCGTGGGGCGGACGCTGATTGACCGCTTTGACCACAAGCATCTGAATGTGGACACCCCGGAGTTCAACGCGTCGGGGGGCGTGAATCCGTCGGTGGAGAACATTGCCCGGGTCTTCTTCTCGATCCTCGCTCCGGCGATGGTGCGAGAGTCCGGGGGGAACACGACTCTGCGTTCCATCACGGTCTGGGAAACCGACCGAACCTGCGCAACCTACCCGGCTTCCGGCTAAATCAGGCCAATCCCGGCGTCGGGCGGGGTTGGGGGTTGCCGAATCGGTCGTCATCACCGATAGATGGGGGAACATGGCACTCGGCACGCTGCTTCTGGACCGTGGACTCTTGACGCGAGAGCAGTTCGAGCTCGCGCTGACCGAGCAGCGTGCATCGGGTGAACGGCTGCACCAGACGCTGGTGCGTCTCGGGATGATCACGCCGGAGCGGGTATCGCAGGTCATTGCCGAGCAGTTCGACATGCCGCTGGTCGATCTGACGAGCGTTGCTCCGGACGATCAGGTTTTGCAGGCGATCCCGGCGCAGGTCGTGTTCCGGCTCCGGTGCGTGCCGATCGGGGTGCGAGAACTCGGCGGCCGAACGACCATCCGCATCGCCACTGCTGATCCCTTCGACCTTGCTTCTCTGGATGAGCTTGGACCGCTGACGGGGTGCACGATCGAACTCGCGCTCGCCGACGAACGCGACCTTCGGGAGTTCATCAACCGGCACTACGGCGTCGCCGGCGACACGCTCGATGCGATGGCGCGGTCCGCGGGCCCCTCGAGCGCCCTGGAGCTCAAAGATTCCGCCGACGACGACATCGAGAAGGCGCACGAGGCGAGCGTCATCAAGCTCGTGAACGATCTGCTGCTGGAGGCGATCGCCAGCCGTGCGACCGACGTGCACGTTGAGCCCTATGAGCAAAGGCTGATCGTCCGATACCGGATCGACGGCATGCTGCAGCGGGCGCAGGTTCCTCCGGCGATCAACCAGTTCGCCGCCGCCATCGTGAGCCGAATCAAGATCATGGCGAGCCTGAACATCGCCGAAAAGCGGCGGCCGCAGGACGGGCGCATTTCGCTGCGGGCCAAGGGCGATACGTTTGACCTCCGCGTCAGCATCATTCCGATGCTGTTCGGCGAGGGGGTCGTGCTGCGTGTGCTCAACAAGGCCACCGCCCTGATGAGCCTCAACGACCTGGGCATGCCCGATACGGTGCTCAAGGGCTGGGATGCGCTCATCAGCCGTCCGCACGGCATTTTGCTGGTCACTGGCCCCACCGGCTCGGGTAAGAGCACGACGCTGTATGCGTCGCTCAATCGGATCGTGAACGAAGAGATCAAGGCGATCACGATCGAGGACCCGGTCGAGTATCACGTGCAAGGCGTGAATCAGATCCAGGTGAATCACAAGCTGGGGCTCGACTTTGCCGCGGGGTTGCGTGCCGTGCTGCGGCATGACCCGGATGTGATTCTGATCGGCGAGATTCGCGACAAGGAAACCGCGGAGGCGGCGGTGCAGGCGTCATTGACGGGTCACCTGGTGTTCTCGACGCTGCACACCAACGACTCGGCGAGCGCCATGCCGCGATTGCTGGACATGGGTGTTGAGCCATATCTGGTGGCGTCGAGCATCGAGGGCGTACTGGCGCAGCGTCTGGTGCGGCGCATCTGCCCCAACTGTGTGCAGGACTTGACGCCCGAGCCGGGCGAGTTGCCGTCCGACTTCCCGGCTCATGCAACACCGCTGCGGCGCGGCGCGGGCTGCCGTTCGTGCCTGAACACCGGGTACCGCGGACGCATCGGTGTGTACGAGCTGCTCCGCCTGACGGATCCGCTGCGCGAGATGGTGATGAAGCACGCCAACTCAGGTCAGCTGGTGCGTGCGGCTCAGGAGCAGGACGCGATCACGTCGCTGCGGGCCGACGGCTACGCCAAGGCGCTCGCGGGGCAGACGACGGTGGCGGAAGTTCTCCGCGTCGCTTCGGCGTAGGTCCTTTTGGCTTGGGATGCGGCCTCCCACCGATATACTCAGCTTCACGCGGCGGCGGGCCCCGGTGGGTTTGCCGCGTTCTGGGGCACAACCGGAGTGCATCGGATGCCCGATCTGAGCGTTGTCGTCGATGGTCTGAAGCTGCCGAACCCCTTCGTGATCGGTTCGGGTCCGCCCGGCACCAACGCGAACGTGATCGGCAAGGCGTTCGACGAGGGTTGGGGGGCGGTGATCGCCAAGACGATCAGCCTCGATGCTTCCAAGGTGGTCAACGTCGCGCCGCGGTACGCGCGGTTGCGGGTGGGCGCCGCGAAGGACATCGTCGGATGGCAGAACATCGAGCTGATCTCGGATCGGCCGTTTGATGTCTGGATCCAGGAGTTCAAGGAACTCAAGAAGAAATATCCGGACCGCGTTCTGATCGCCTCCATCATGGAGGAGTACCGGAAGGCGGCGTGGGTGGAGATCGTGGAGCGGTGCCAGGAGGCGGGGGTTGACGCGTTTGAACTGAACTTCTCCTGCCCGCACGGCCTGCCCGAACGCAAGATGGGCGCGGCGATGGGGCAGGACTGCGAGATTCTGTCGGAGGTGTGCGGCTGGGTGAATGAGGTGGCGAAGAAGCCGGTGTGGGCGAAGATGACGCCCAACATCACGCACATCGAGGATCCCGCGCGGGCGTGCCTGAAGGCGGGCTGCGAGGGGATCGCCGCGATCAACACGATCCTGTGCGTGATGGGTGTTGATCTCAAGACGCTGAGGCCCGAGCCGACGGTCGAGGGATATACGACGCCCGGCGGCTATTCGTGCAAGGCGGTGCGGCCGATCGCGCTGCGGATGGTGATGGAGTGCGCCCGGATGATGAAGCAGGAGTTCCCGGGCCGCTCGATCAGCGGGATCGGAGGCGTCGAGACTGGCGAGGATGCGGCGCAGTTCATCCTGTTGGGCGCGAGCACGGTGCAGGTGTGCACGGGCGTGATGATCCACGGCTACGGCATGGTGAAGGAACTGTGCAGTGGACTGTCGGCGTTCATGGACCAGCACGGCTTCAAGACGATCGAGGAGTTCCGCGGTCACTCTCTGCAGTTCTTTACCACGCACGCGGATCTGGTTGCCCGTCAGGCAGCGGCGAAGGCTGCCTAGAAGGCGGGCAAGGATGTCGTCACCAAGGACACGCAGTGGAGCGGCGACAAGTTTGTTGAGCAGAGCAGCAAGCTGGTCGCCAATCAGTAACTCGTTCCGGAACTGCCAATGCCATTGCTGATCAAGAACGGCCGGATCATCACCGCCACCGATGACTTCATCGCCGACATCTACTGCGCGGGTGACACGATCACGCGCATCGAGCGTGGGATTGACGCGAAGTCATTGTCGGCCGGCACCGAGACGATCGACGCCATGGGCAAGTTCGTCTTCCCGGGCTTCATCGATCCCCATGTTCACATCTATCTGCCCTTCATGGGGACGTACGCGAAGGACACGTGGGAGTCGGCGTCACGGGCGGCGCTCATCGGCGGGACGACCACGCTCATCGAGATGATCTGTCCGGGCAAGACCGATGAGCCGATAACGGCGTTTGAAACGTGGCTTGGGAAGGCGCAGGGGAAGGCCGCGTGCGACTTCACGTTCCACATGGGGGTGACGCGGTTTGACGATCTCGCTGAGACGCAGTTCCGCGAGATCGTGAAGCGGGGCATCCGGTCGTTCAAGGTGTTTCTGGCCTATAAGGGGGCCCTGGGCGTCGATGACCGCGAGCTGTATCACACGCTGCGGCTCGCGAAGGAACTCGGCGTCGTCGTCACGGCACACTGCGAGAACGAGACGCTCGTTGATGAGCGGCAGAAGGAACTCCTGGTCGCAAAGAAGACCGGCCCCGAGTGGCACGAGCCATCGCGCCCGGTGCAGGTGGAGGCCGAGGGCGTCCATCACCTCATGACCTTTGCCGAACTGACGGGCGCGAAGGTGTACATCGTTCACACTTCCTGCACGCAGGCGGTCAACGAAGCGATGTGCGGGATTGCGCGGGGCGTGGATGCGCACGTGGAAGTGGTGCTCCCGCACCTTGTGCTGGACCACTCGTACACGCAGAAGCCGGGTTTTGAAGGGGCGAAGTACGTCATGTCCCCGCCGTTGCGCGACAAGAGCCAGCATCAGCCGATGTGGGACTTCCTGAAATCGCGCGCGATCAGCACGGTGGCCACCGACCACGCGCCGTTTGACTTTGAGACGCAAAAGACCATGGGGCGTGACGCATTCACAAAGATCCCCAACGGCATCCCCAGCGTTGAGGACCGCGTGAATCTGCTCTTCACTCACGGCGTCACGACCGGCAAGATCGACCTGCATACATTCGTCGACGCCGCGAGCACCAAGGCGGCGCGGATCTTCGGGTTGAAGGGCAAGGGAACGGTGGCCGTGGGCGCGGATGCGGATCTGGTCGTCTATGACCCAAACTACCGCGGCACGATCTCAGCCAAGACGCACTCGATGGCGACGGACTACAGCGCCTTCGAGGGCTGGGAGATCAAGGGACGCCCGAGCGTGGTGACGGTGCGGGGCGCGGTGATGGCGCGGGATGGGAAGTTCGTGGGCACGCTGGGGTCCGGGCGATTGGTGCCGCGCGAATAATAACTTTCACCGCAGAGACGCAGAGAGCGCGGAGAAGGCCATTTGGATTCTTGCAAACGCTCCTCTGCGGTCTCGGCGTCTCTGCGGTAAAGATCAACTCTTTTCCGCTTCGCCGATCGCGATATCCAGCACTTCAAGCAGGAAGTCGATGTCGGCTTCGGTGAGGCACATCGGCGGCTTGATGCGCAAGGTATTGCCGAAGTAGCCGCCCTTGCCGATGAGGACGCCCAGGTCCTTGCAGCGTTCAAAGATGGCGGCGCACTTCTGCGTCGCGGGCGCTTTGGTGGCGCGGTCTTCGACGAGTTCGACGCCGCACATCAGCCCCTTGCCGCGGATGTCGCCGATCAAGGGGTGCTTCTTCTGGAGGTCGCGCAGGCCGGCGAAGAGCTTGGCGCCGAGGGTCTTGGCGCGTCCCTGGATGTTCTCGTCGAGGATGACGTTGAGCGTCGCGAGGCCCTGGGCGCTCGAGACGGGATTGCCGCCGAAGGTGTTGAAGTGGATGCGGGTGGTGAGCGCCTTGGCGATCTCGGGCGTCGTCACGACGGCGGCGAGGGGGCAGCCGTTGCCGATGCCCTTGGCCATGGTCACGATGTCGGGGTAAACGCCGGGCCCGCCGACGGTCTGGAAGCCCCAGAAGTTTTCGCCGGTGCGTCCAAAGCCGGTCTGCACCTCGTCGGCGATGCAGAGACCGCCGGCGGTGCGGATGTGCTCGTAGACCGCCTTGAGGTATCCCGGCGGCATCTCGACCACGCCGCCGACGCCCTGCATGGGCTCGGCGATGAAGCCGGCGACCTTGCCGCTGGTCGCGTGGCGGATGACCGAGAGCACATCCGCGGCGTACTTCTCGCCCGCCTTGGGGTCGTCGTAGCCGTAGGTGCCGTGGTAGCGGTCGGGAAGGACCGCGTGGTGGACGCCGAAGGAATGCGGGACGTTGAACTTCCACGTGCTGTGTGCGGTGAGGGCCATCGGGGCGGCGGAGCCGCCGTGGTAGGCGTTGCGGAGGGCGATGAGGTCGTAGTTGCTGGTGTAGGCGCGGGCCATGAGCATCGCGAGGTCGTTGGCTTCGGAGCCGGAGTTGACGAAGTAGACGACCGAGAGGTTGCTCTCCTTGGGGAACGTCGAGGCGAGCTTCCTGGCGTACTGCGCGACGGTCGGGTGGAGGTAGATGGTGGTGGTGTGCTGGAGGTGGGCGTTCTGCTCGTTGACTGCGGCGATGACCTTGGGATGGCAGTGGCCGATGCTGACGGTGACGATGCCCGCGAAGGCGTCGAGGTAGCGGCGACCGGTCTCGTCGAAGAGGTACTGCATGTTCCCCTCGACGATCATGATGGGGTCCTTGTAGTACGTCACCAGCGCCGGGGTGAGGAACTCCTTGCGCATGGCGAGGACTTCGGCCTTGCTCGGGCCCTTGTAGGGCGCGGGCTTGTGGGCGAAGGGCGGGAGCTGGGGAGTACGGGCGGGGGCGGCGGTCGTCATTGGATACCTCAGTATGTGTCTACCACAGAGGCACAGAGAGCAGAGAGAAGAGATCAGGATAGGGATTCAATGGAGTTTGAGTCCATTGGGGCAGGCGTGGCCTTTCCCGCCATCAGCACCCCATAGCACAGGGCCCCGAGTGCGAGCCCGATGAACCAGGCGTAGCCGTAGAGCTGGTCGAAGATGGGGGCAAAGGGTTTGCTGGCGCCTGCCACGGCGTTGATGAACCCGGGAAGATTGGGAAGCACGGCAACGACGAGCGCGACGACGGCTCGCCAGTTGACACCGGCATACTCGCCCTTGGGATCGTACAACGCTTCCACGTTGAGACGGGTGCGGCGGATGATGAAGTAGTCGCACAACATGATCCCCGCGATCGGGCCCAGCAGCGCGCTGTAGCCGATGAGCCACGTGAAGATGTAGCCGCCGAGGTCGTTGTAGAGCTTCCACGGCATCATGAGGATGCCGATGAGGCAGGTAATGATGCCGCCGGTGCGGAAGCTGATACGGGTCGGGGCGAGGTTGGTGAACCCGTTGGCGGGGCTGACGACGTTGGCGGCGAGGTTGGTGGTCAGGGTGGCGATCGTCAGGGCGATCATGGAGAGAACGACCACCAGCGGCGAGCCCATCTTGCCGACGAGCGCCACCGGGTCCCAGATGGCCTCGCCGAAGACCAGCACCGTCGCCTGCGTGACCACGATCCCAATGAAGCAAAACAGTGTCATTGTGGTGTGAAGCCCGAGCATCTGGCCCGCGATCTGGCTGCGCTGTGACTTGGCGTAGCGGGTGAAGTCGGGGATGTTCAGGCTGAGTGTTGCCCAGAAGCCGACCATGGCGGTCAACTGCGGGAAAAAGACCTTCCAGAACTCGCCCGACGTCTTGAATGACGACGCCTGAGAGAACAACTGCGAGGGAGAGTCCACACGGAGGAACGCCCACGCAAGCAGGGCAAGCCCGCAGGCGAGCAGGAACGGCGCCGCGAGCGCTTCAAGCCACTTGATTCCTGATGTTCCCTTGAGGACGATCAGGAAGTTGAGCGTCCAGAATGCGAGGAAGCAGAGCAGTTGCAGCGGCGTGATGCCAAGGATGCCGATCTGAACGGTGTCGGCGGCGGCGTTGATCCAGTTCATGGCCGCGCAGACCTGGTAGATCGCTGCTCCGCCGATCCAGCATTGGATGCCGAACCAGCCGCACGCGACCAATCCTCGGGCAATGGAAGGGATGTGGGCGCCGGTCGTGCCGAACGAGGATCTGACGAGCACGGGGAAGGGGATGCCGTACTTTGTGCCGGGGTGCCCGTTGAGGATCATCGGCACGAGCACGATCACGTTGGCGAGCATGACCGTCAGCACACCCTGCCACCAGGACATGCCCAGGCTGATCATGCCGGCGGCAAGCGAATAGGTCGGGATGCACACCGCCATCCCGATCCACAGGGCGGCGATGTGCCACGTGGACCACGTCCGTTGTGCGGGCGTGGTCGGGGCGAGGTCGGCGTTTGAAAGCGTAGAAGGCATCATCTTCACCGCAGAGACGCGGAGAGCGCGGAGACTGAGTTTTGTATCAAGACAAAAACATCACTCCGCGTTCTCCGCGTCTCTGCGGTAAATACTCCTTACGGCTTGGCGATGCGCGTGTACGACTCAGGGCGGCGGTCGCGGTAGAACTGCCAGGTGTTGCGGACTTCGCGGATCATGTCGAGATCAAGATCCGCCACGACGACTTCGTCCTTGTCACGGCTGGCGATGGACATGATCTGGCCGCGGGAGTTGCAGAAGTAGGACTGGCCGTAGAACTCGCCGATGTTCCACGGCGCTTCGGTGCCGACGCGGTTGATCGCGCCGACGTAGTACTGGTTCGCGACGGCGTGCGCGGGTTGCTCGAGTTTCCAGAGGTATTCGCTGAGCCCGGCGACGGTGGCTGAGGGGTTGAAGACGATCTCGGCTCCGTTGAGGCCCAGTTCGCGGGCGCCCTCGGGGAAGTGGCGGTCGTAGCAGATGTAGACGCCGATCTTGCCGACGCGGGTATCGAACACGGGGTAGCCGAGGTTGCCGGGGGTGAAGTAGAACTTCTCCCAGAAGCCGGGGTGCACGTGCGGGATGTGGTGCTTGCGATACTTGCCGAGGTACTTGCCCGTTTCGTCGATCACCGCGGCGGTGTTGTAGTACAGGCCGGTCATCTCGACCTCGTAGATCGGGATGACCATGACCATCTTGTGCTTCTTGGCGACATCCTGCATGAGCTTGACGGTCGGCCCGTCGGGGATCGGCTCGGCGGTTTCGTACCAGCGTGTCTGCTGCTCGGCGCAGAAGTACGGGCCGTAGAAGATCTCCTGCAGGCAGCACACTTGGGCGCCCTTGTCGGCGGCCTGCTTGATGAGCCCGAGGTGCTTCTCGATCATCGCCGACTTGACCTTGTGGAGGTCGGAATTGTCGGCGAGAGGGTTGGAGCACTGGATGAGCGCGGCGCGGGTGATTCGGGGCATGGTTCGATCCAATCTTTACCGCAGAGACACAGAGAACGCAGAGTTTGAATCGGGGAGACAGGGTCAGCTCTCTGTGATCTCTGCGTCTCTGCGGTGATAACTCAGAGCCAGCGTGACACCATCAGCTTCGGCTTCGTGAAGAACCGCGGGCCATCCTCGCCGTTGGCGTGGAGGTCGCCGAAGAAGGAGTCTTTCCAGCCGGCGAAGGGGAACGCCGCCATCGGGGCGGGGACGCCGACGTTGACGCCGAGCATGCCTGCATCAATCATCGTGCGGAAGCGGCGGGCGGCGTGGCCGCTGTTGGTGAAGATGACGGCCATGTTGCCGTAGCGTGAGCGGTTGACGGTCGCGATGGCGGCGTCGAGGGTGGCCTCGCGCATGACCGAGAGCACGGGGCCGAAGATCTCTTCTTCGGCGACGAACATGCCGGGGCGAACGTGGTCGATGATGGTCGGGCCGACGAAGCAGCCGCCCTTGGGGAGCTGGGCGGTACGGCCGTCGAGGACGACCTTGGCGCCTTCCTTGGTCCCCTGCTCGATGGAGTGGTGGACGCGCTTCTTGGCGTCTTCATCGACGAGCGGGCCCATGCCGACGCCCGGCTCGCCGCCGGGGCCGACCTTGATCTTTTGGGCGGCCTCGATCAGGCCCGGGACGAGCCAGTCGGCCGAGTCCCCCACTGCGACGACGACCGAGCCGGCGAG
>JBGSZV010000083.1:0-8299 GCA_041750235.1 Phycisphaerales bacterium | reverse complement strand
GGTGCGGCGGCTGGCCGCGACGCTCCCGATCGTGCCCGAGTTGCTGCTGATCCGCGTGCTGGGCTTGGGCGGCTCGACCTCGCGGATCATCCGCTGGATCTCGGCGTAGGCCGCGGCCCGGAGGTCCTTGCTGCTAAAGGGCGTGGAGCCGGTCAGCAGCTCGTACAGCAGCACCCCCAGCGAGTACACATCCGTCCGCGTGTCGATGTCCAGACTGCCCTCGGCCTGCTCGGGGCTCATGTACTCCGGCGTGCCGATCATCTGACGGTGCTCGGTAAAGAGCGTCATCTCCGTGAGCTTGCTGGCCGTCGCCTTGGCGATACCAAAGTCGATCACCTTGATCTGCGGCTTGCCGTCCTGCGTGGAGACGAGG
This sequence comes from Phycisphaerales bacterium, assembly GCA_041750235.1. Lineage (GTDB taxonomy): Bacteria > Planctomycetota > Phycisphaerae > Phycisphaerales > UBA1924 > JBGSZV01. The sequence continues at coordinate 7,926 of JBGSZV010000083.1, read as the reverse complement.
ATGTTCGATGGCTTGATGTCCCGGTGGATGATTCCCTTGGTGTGGGCGTGCTGAACGGCTTGGCACACTTGCGCGAAGAGTTCCAAGCGGTCTTCGATGCTCAGGTTGTTTTTGTCGCAGTACGCGACGATGGGCTCGCCCTTGACCAGTTCCATCACGAAGAAGGGCCGGCCCGTCTCCGTCGCGCCTGCGTCAAGCACCTTGGCGATGTTGGGGTGGTCCATCATCGCCAGCGCTTGCCGCTCCTGCTCGAAGCGGGCGACCACTTGACGGGTGTCCATACCCAGCTTGATGATCTTCAGGGCGACCGTACGTCTGACCGGCCGTTCCTGCTCGGCCATGAACACCGAGCCGAAGCCGCCCTCGCCGATGAGTTGGAGAATCTTGTAGGGGCCGAGGACCGTGCCAGGGCCCTCGCGAAGCGGCTCGGCCATTCCCGCCGCAGCGGCGAAGTCCACCTTGAGATTGCCCACAAGAGCGCTGACCGGGGACGGGCTGGGCCCTGCGGGGCGCACATTGTCGAGCAGGACTCGGACCTCGGCGAGTTCCTCGGGCGAGAGCCCCAGCCCGCGCAGCAGTGCATAGCGCTCGTCATCTGGCAGGTTGATGGCCTGCTGGAACGCCTCGTAGATTCGGTCAGCATCGCTGGATTGGTTCGACACCCTTGGCTTCCCGCTCGACGACGTGCCCGTCCTGCAAGGTCTCCGTAAGGGCAGTGTATCGCATTGGGCACGCCAGCGGCAGGATCAGGGTCCGAGTCTGAGGGGTGGACCTCGGGCCGTGACCAACATCTCCACTTTCTTTGCAGCGCGGTTGCGGTTGCTTCGCCATGCCCTTCGGAGGCATCGCTCAGCCGCGTGTCGCGGGGGGCTGGTCCGGGACGGAACACACCGAGCGCAAAGGGAGTTGGTTCATGAAACTCACTGCTATCCAAATGCTTGTCTTCTCTGCTGGATTGGGATTGAGCTGGACGACTACCTTGGCAAGTGCAGAACCTGAAGCATCGTCGCCGCAGGTGGTCACGCCTGACACCGATTCAGCCAGCGACCTGTCGTCCGCCCGCAAGGAGAAGCTGCGTTGGCTGGTCGACATGACAACGGCCTCAACACAAAACACCGAAATCTTGCTTCACCTGGACCCTGACAGCTGGGCCGGCGAAATGTACGCCACGGGCGAGGGAATGGTCCCGCTGTTTGAATCGGGCGAACAGCTGGTTGAGGCTGTTGAGATCGCTGCGAAGAGCGGATCTCTCACGGAGCGACAAGAGGCCGCCCTGTGGGTCGGCGCGATGCTGATCGACTTTCACAGTACGCAGATCTCTGCGATGACGCGTCGGGACATGCTGCTGCGAGCGATCAATGCTGCGTCGTCCGACCCTCGGTTGTGTCGGCGGCTCTGCGAGTTTGCGTGGAACTACAGCCTCATCTACGTTCACATCGATGCTGCCAACACGATCGCGCAGCGTGCCAAGGCGCACGATAATGTCGATGTGCGTGCCATTGGCCTGACTCTGGAGGCGCGGGTCTTGGGTGCAAATGGAGAAACAGACAGAGCTACCGCGCAATTGAGGGATGCGTTTGCGATGGCCCAAGACAAGCAGGTCAAGGCCAAGGTGGCCGCGTGGCTTTTTGATCACATCTACGCGCCGACCGGCATGAACGCGAGCACTGTGCAGGAATGTGCGATAGTTGCCCAATCGCTGTCGCTGCCTGCGGAGATCCGCGCGGAAGAAGACGGCTCCTTGGAGCTGGCACGCGTGCTGAACTCGGCACGTGTCTTGGGAAAGGTCGATCTGGAGATGGCTCCATCGTCGCTTGAGTGGATTCTCGATGTCCTTCCAATGAACGATGCTCGTCGAGCAAACTTCTTGCATCTGCGGGCCCTGCTCCCGGGTAGGTCGCAAGTGGACCTCATGTCCGACTTCACGGTCGCGACTTTCGCGGGCCCACCGCAACGCAGAATCCAGCTGATCGAGATCTATGTCCGTCACTTTCTGCGGTCGGACTTCGCGGAGTTTCGCACCCTGCAGACAAACTACAACGACAACTTCATCGCGACACATCGCGGCAGTCCGATCGGTTCCGTTGATCGACGATTTGCGGCCCTCTACATGCTTCACCGCGCTGAAGTGCATCGGCAGCTGGGTCATTTGGCTCAGGCGAGGGCAACGGCGCAAGACGCGTGCGAGCTGGCTGAGGGAGACTTGAGCCTCGACCTAGTTTCGGACATCTACGCGAATCGTCTGGCAGATCAGAAGTAGGATACAGAGCCTACGCTGCGGAAGGCGATCAAACAATGTAGCATCAGCCCACGCAGGAACTTACGTTCCGACTGTTCTCCCCCAACATCGCACGAGCCTCGGGAGGAGGTTCCGCGGGGAGATCAGCTGGAGGGGGGGTGGAAAGTAGGAAGCGGAGCTCGGACCTACCACCTCGGACTCCACCTGCCCCGCTGGGATTGAGGCAGTGAGCGCCGTACGGGAGAACGTCAGGCGGTGGATCAACTCTATTTACCCAACGCGGCCTTGCACTTGGCCAGTGTCTCGCGGAACTCGTTGAGTTGAGGATGATCCGCTGGTAAGTACTTCTCGGCCATCGCCACGGCCTCTTCGAGTTCGGGTTGGGCGGCAGCGGCATCTTTCCCTTCCAGCCGGGCGCTGCCCGAGCGCCACAGCACGCGGGCGAGCAGCGCGGAGCCATCGGGCGATCCGTTCCGCAGCATTGCGATGGCCTCGTCCCACCCTGCGCGGGCCTCGGCGGGCTTGTTCTGATCCTTCAGGAGCAACGCGAGCTCGTTCAAAGTAGTTGCGATGTTTGGGTGCCCGGCAGGTAAGCCAGCACGCAACATCTCCAACGCTTCACGGAAGAGCGGCTCGGCCTCGGCGAGCTTGTCTTGGTCCCGCAGGAGCACCGCTAGGCCGTTTAGGCTAAATGCGACGTGCGGATGCCCGGCGGGGAAGGCCGCACGGCGGATCGCTAGCGCTTCGCGAAAGAGGGGCTCAGCCTCGGCGAACTTGTTCTGGTCTCGCAGGAGCAAGGCGAGGCTGTTCAGGCTGAGGGCGATCTCCTGGTGCCCGGCTTGGTGGGCCGCGCGGCGGATCTCAAGTGCTTCACGAAAGAGCGGCTCGGCCTCCGCCAGCTTGTTTTGAATCCGCAGGAGCATCGCGAGGTTATTCAGGTTGAGAGCGATGGCCGGATGCCCGGCGGCGAAGGCCGCGCGGTTCATCTCCAATGCCTCGCGGTAAAGCGACTCAGCCTCGGCGAACTTGTTCTGGTCCCGCAAGAGCAAGGCGAGGTTGTTCAAGCTGAGGGCGACGTCCGGGTGCCCGGTTTGCTGGGTCGCACGGCGGATCGCTAGCGCTTCGCGAAAGAGGGGCTCAGCCTCGGCGAACTTGTTCTGGTCCCGCAGGAGCATGGCGAGGTTGTTCAAGCTGAGGGCGATGTCCGGGTGCCCGGCTTGCTGGGTCGCACGGCGGATCGTTAGCGCTTCGCGAAAGAGGGGCTCAGCCTCGGCGAGCTTGTTCTGCTCTAGAAGTAGCACCCCAAGGTTGCTGAAGCTGATCGCCATCTCCGGGTCGCTTGCGGGAAGTACCGCCCGCCGGATCTCAAGTGCTTCGCGAAAGAGGGGCTCGGCCTCGTCGTGTTTGCTTTGAAATTGCAGAGCCCCCGCGAGGTTGTCCAGGCGTCCGGCGATGTCAGGGTGCCCGGCAGGGAAAATCGAGCGAAGGATTGCTAGCGACTTCCGCAGGTTTGGCTCAGCTGCATCGTAGCGGGCTAGCTCAGATAACGTCTGGCCGATGATGGCTCGCACGCGAGCCTCCACCAGAGGTTGGTCCTTAAGCGAGCCGTCGTCGAGCTGCTTGACTGCCGCCTGGACCGCCTGCAGGACGGTGATCCTGTCCCGTAGCGGTTCCTTCGTCACTGGGTCGGTCGGCAGGCTACTTGGATCAACGGCGGCAAGCATGTCCGTCTGGAACTTCGCCACCGCCTCGGCGATCTTGGTCTGGTCCTTGGCTTCCCCTTCGGCCTTCTCCGCAGCCGCGGCCCGTTCATCGGCGCGCAGCCGCTGCTGGGCCTCGCGATTGAGCGCCAACCCCGTCCCCAGCACTCCCGCCGTGAGCAGCACCAGCGCCACCACCACTCCGCCCACCAGGGCCTTGTTCCTCTGGCTGAACTTCCTGAGCTGGTACCAGGTTCCTGCCGGTCGAGCGGCGATGGGTTCATCGCTGAGGTACCGCCGGATGTCCGCCGCCAGCGAGCTGGCGCCCTGGTACCGGCGTGTCTTGTCCTTCTCCAGGGCGTGCCCGACGATCGTCTCCACATCGCCACGCAGCGTCCGGTCGATGCTGCTCAGCCGCGTTGGCTCTTCTTCTTTGATGATCCGCGCGGCCTCGTGGATCAGCCGCTTCTCCAGCGTGTACGGCAGCCTTCCTACGAGCAGTTCGTACAGCACTACGCCCAGCGCGTACACGTCGCTGCGAGTATCCAGATCCTCAGGCTTCCCACCCACCTGCTCGGGGCTCATGTAGGGCAGCGTGCCGATCAGTTGGCCGATGTCGGTCTGCAGCGTCGTGTTCTGGATGTCCCCGTCGGTCGTGCGCGCCACCCCGAAGTCCAGGATCTTCGGCTGGCCATCCGCCGTCACCAGGATGTTCCCGGGTTTGAGGTCGCGATGGATCACCCCCTTCTGGTGCGCGTGGTGCACCGCATCGCAGATCTTGGCAAAGAGCTCCAGCCGCGCCCGCGTGCCGAGATCCTTCTCCTTTGCGAAGCGTGTCAGCGAGACGCCCTCCACCAGTTCCATCGCGAAGAACGGCTGAGGCCCGGACCCTAGGTCCGCCATCCCCGCCTCATAAATCTGCGCGATCCCGGGGTGCAGCAGCCTCCCTAGCACCTCGGCCTCGTACTCAAAGCGTTTGAGCATCCGTGCGCTGGCAAATCCTGGTCGAATCAGCTTGAGGGCCACCCGTCGATCGGGCTTGCTCTGGCGGGCCAGGTACACCACACCCATGCCGCCCTCACCAATCCTCGACACGACCCGGTACGAGCCGATCGATGCGGGCGGTTCAGCGGCCGTTGCGGTGGCGGCGAGCATGTCCGACCGGAGTTCACCGACCAACTCGCTGATCGGCGACGCGGCTGCACCGTGCTCGCGAATGTTCGCAAGCAGCAGCCGAACTTCCGCGAGTTGCTCGGGCGTCAGCCCCAGCCGAGCGAGCAGTTCTTCCCGTTGCGATCCCGGCAGGTTGCTTGCCTGCAGGAACGCCTCGTAGATTCGGTCACCACCACTCGAAGGGTTGGACAATGCTGGCCCCCTGTTTTCTGGCGGGATATGCCGCGAAGTTAGGACGCGATTATCGGCACGATATTGGACCGACTCACTGCAAGCAAACGGTATGGTGCGCGGTCGGGTCGGGATGCCCGATTCTGAGGCCGTAGCGGTAAGTATGTTTTCGTTGCAGTGTGGTCGCGCTTTCTTCGCCAAGCTTCTTCACCACCATCGCGATCGTCAGACCCTTGCTCAGTTCAACCTGAGTCTCACGCAGCATCGAAACGATCTGCTCAGACTTGTACCGCTTGCTCGTGTCGAGGTACCACTCTCGGGCTGGACCGGTTTGAGGGGGCAGGTCAACTGGCGGGAGAGAGAGCCACGTAGCTGGTCAAGTCAGTACCACGCCTTCGCCTCCTCACGGCTCCGCACGTCGTAGCCACGCGCTTCGAGCACATCCCCGATCTCCACCCATACCGATTGGGCTCCCCGTTCGACGACTGTTCGTAGTTTGTCGAGGCTCAGTTGAGCGAGTTGGTCAGTGTCGGACACTTTGAGCGTGATTAGTATGTCGTGGGTGAATGCCGTGAGTTCAATCTGTTCGATCGGGATGTTTGCCGGTTCTTTCGGTCCTTCATCCGGCTGCCTCCGCCGTCGACCGACCAACGGATCCACGATGTCGGCCTGGTCCAGAGCCCAGTCCATCCACTTTCGATGGGCTTCCTCGTCTCGAACGATCGCGTTGCCGGTGTTGATCGCGTTGGTCATGGCCTGAAGGAAGGCCCTGATCCGCTGGGCTTCATGCCAGCGGTTGACGTCCTGCATCAGGTACGCGTGGTCTCGGACGAGCCGCTCATGCGCCACGGCCGCCTCGCGACGCAACTTCTGCACAGCTGCCCTCTGGCGCCCCCGGCACTCGGCATCCAAGCGAATCTGGCGGATCACCTTGACGGCGGGCTGCATGGCGAGGACGGCCAGCTTGAAGAGGTTCTCAAGCCGCTGGCTCTTGGTATCAGACCAGCGGCGGCGAAGCTGCTGCTGCTCATGCCCGTGAAGGGTGAGCGTCAAACGTCCCGTGAAGTGGGCGGGGTCGGTGATGGGTTTCGAATCGTCGAGTTCCTCAGTGAGCTCGATCCAGAAGCCATCCTGCTCCATCCCGATGAGGGTGCCGAACTGGTCGTATGAGCGCTTCTGGCCGATTCGGACTGTGCCGCCCGTGGCTTCCCACATCGAGCACAGCACCCCGAACACATGGGCCGCTCGTTCGATTGCGCCACGGGACACCACGATGTGCGGGCACTGGGCGAAGTCGGGCCGGACGAGCCCATCAGATCCGGGCGACACTGCGCGGAGTAGTTCGAGCACTCGCTGCTCCAGAGGATGCGGCTGTGTCGGAGCGTTTGGCTTGGGTTGAACTGAGGGCTTGAGTTCCGCGATCGTTGGCCCTTCGGGCAGGTCCCACCCCTTGAGATCCACAAGCTCATGCGAGGGATCCTGCATTCTCGGGAGCTTCGGACGCGTCACGGTTTGCCCGGCCTGCAACTTGGCCCAGTGCCCCCGTGGCGGGCGCGGAATGGCGTAGCGTTTGCAGACTTTGGCCAGCCCGACATCTGACAATCCGTACATGGCCGCGAGTTGGACGGTCGGGATCGTCCACACCTGCTCGTACAGCTTGATGCGCTGGACTGTCGCCATGGCCGTGGTCCTTGAGGTTCTGGGCATTATCCCAAGTCAGAGTTGCCTTGGCGGCGGGACGCATGCGACGATGTATCCGGGGCGGTAACCGAGAGGTGCACCATGCCGAGAGCTCAGACAGACGGCCCGGCCGCAGGGATCAAAGAGGGAAAGCCCGAAGCCGTTCTGAGCGCGAAGCCCGAAGGCGAATCCCAAGCGCCGGCGGCTCCGGATCGGATCCGCCTCAGGCTGATCAATCCCCACAAGCTGATCGCCGAAACGCTTGAGCGGGATGAGCAGGAGGCCAAGCTTCGGAAGCAGGGGATGCCGATCTGGTCGAAGGCAGACAGCCCGTCGTCTCCGGCTGACCGCTCGATAGGCGAAGGGGGTACTAAACTGGGCCGGTATGGTCACCCAACCGAGCCTTTCAAGAGAGGAATCGGCCGAGAGAGCCTCGCAGGTCGCCGCCGCAGTGGCCGATGGCCGTTCCGTCCGGAGCGTCGCCGACGAGTTCGGTATCAGCGTTAGCTCTGTTTACGAATCCTGTCGCCGCAGGGGCGTGGTTCTGCGCCGTAGCGATACGCTCGGTTACCACGCTCTGGCCGTCGCGCGTCGCCGGCAGGTTGTACTTGAGGCCTTGCAAGGCGCAACGCACCGAGAAATCGCGGCCAAGCTCGGCTTCAAGGAAGACACCATCCGCCGGATCTGCTCGAACGCGGGTGTGGCGCTTCGGCCGGTTGTCCGGTCCAACGAAGCCCGGTTGCTTCGGGAGCGACAGGAGGTCGCCGCCCGGCACTCCCATCTGGCGTCCGAGTTCAGTCGAGAACAACTCGCGATCTTGCTCGAGCTGGGAGACGTGCGGCGGTCAATGCAGCAAGTCGCGGACGATCTCGGATGCTCGCGAAGCCACGTGAGGCAGGTCTTCCGTCTCGCTCAAGGCCGAATTGCCGCGTTAGCCAAAACGCGTCGGTTGCCTTCGCTACC
>JBGSZV010000082.1:0-13214 GCA_041750235.1 Phycisphaerales bacterium | reverse complement strand
CACCACCAGCGCGAGCGCACCGAGTGCAACCACGCCGCCGCCGATAGCGAACCACGCCCACGTCGGCAGGGTGTACGGCGGCCGGGCGGCGGGCTTGATGTCGGCCAGTTCCTTGGACTCTCCGGGGGCGAGCACCGAGCGGACGGTGAGCTTGATGGGCTGGGTGGTGATCGCTTCGACGGCATCCGATGTCTGCGGCGACGGCGTGCGCAGCGCGATTTCGAAGGGCTTGATCTCGAACTCACCGGGGAGGAAGGGTTCGATGCGGATCGTACGGGTGACGAGGCGCGACTCGTCGGGGTTGATCCGGGCGGGGGCGTCGGTGGTGTCTAGCACCTTCCAGCCTTCTGGAAGGGCTGCTTGCAGCGAGGTTGCGCCAAGGTCGTATCCGGGCTGGAGTTCGGCGGAGATGGTCAGAGTGAGCGTTTGGGCGCTGGTGGGCTGGGCGGGATCGAGCGTGAGCGTGACGCGGGCGTGGTCGGCGGTCAGTTGCTGCGAGAGCGAACTCTCGGCGGCGATCGCGACGTGGGCGGCACAAACGAGCACGAAGATGGCAACCAGCCGCTTCATCATGAGGCCGCCCTCGCCTGGCGCTTTTCGCGACGCCGGAAGAGGCCGATCAGATCGTGGATGAAGGAACGATCGGTGCTAACCTCCAAGGTATCGAGGCCGATCTGGCGGAAGGCATCGGCGAGGAGTCGACGCCGACGGACAGATGCCGCGGCGAATCGTTTGCGGAGCCCGGCGCTGGCGGTATCGAGGAGGGCACGCTCGCCGGTTTCGGCGTCCTGGATCTCGACCAGCCCGGCGCTGACGAGCTGCTGCTCGCGCGGATCGGTGACGGGGACCGCAATGACATCATGCTTGCGACGCATGATGCGGAGCGCCGTGCGGACATCTTCGGGGAGCACGTGCCCGGCGACGAGGTCGGCGCCCGGAAGGATGAAGTCCGAGACCACGAAGACCACGGACTTCTTCTTGAGAACGCCGCGGAGGTGTCCGAGCGCGCCCGCCATGTCGGTTCCCGCTCCGGGGCGCGGGGCGAACTCGAGCAGCTCGCGGATGACGCGGAGCACGTGGTTGCGGCCCTTCTTGGGCGGGATGAACAGCTCGATGCGGTCGGTGTGAATGAGCAGGCCGACGCGGTCGTGGCTGCGGACGGCGGCAAAAGCGATGACAGCGCAGAGTTCGGCGGCGGTTTCGTTTTTGAGGCGGGCCACGGAGCCAAAGGCGCCGGAGCCGCTCATGTCAACCACCAGCATGACCGTCAACTCCCGCTCTTCGACGAACCGCTTCACGTGCGGAACGCCGCTGCGGGCGGTGACGTTCCAATCGATCATTCGGACATCGTCGCCGGGCTGGTACTCGCGGACCTCGGAGAACTCCATGCCGCGGCCCTTGAACGCGCTGGTGTACTCGCCGGCGAACACTTCGTTCACCGCGCGGCGCGTGAAGACCTGCAGGTGGCGGACTTGTTGGAGGAGTTCTTCGGGGAGCATCGATCAATCCGATCAGACAAACCACTGAGACACGGAGATACGGAGCTCTGATGGGATGATTACGGAACCGGCACGTTGTCGAGCACGAGCTTGACGATGTCGTCGCTGGTCTTGCCCTCGGCTTCGGCCTCGTAGCTGGCGATCACGCGGTGGCGCATGACATCCGGGGCGACGTTCTTGACGTCCTGCGGCGTGACGTACCCGCGACCACTCAGGAAGGCCTTGGCGCGGCTGGCGAGGGTGAGGGCGATGGTCGCACGGGGGGAGGCGCCGAACTCGATGAGCTTGGCGGCGTCCATGCCGTACTCCTTGGGCCGGCGCGTCGCGTGGACGAGGTCAACGATGTAGTCCTTCACCTTGTCGTCGATATAGATCTGATCGACGGTGTCTCGCGCGGCGAGGAGCTGCTCGACTTCAACGACCGGCGGCATGCGCTCGGGGACGCGGGTGGTGGCCATCCGGTCGAGGACGCGGCGCTCTTCCTGCTTGCTCGGGTAGCTGATCTTGAGCTTGAGCATGAAGCGATCGACCTGCGCCTCGGGGAGGGGGTAGGTGCCCTCCTGCTCGATGGGGTTCTGTGTGGCGAGGACGAGGAAGGGATCTTCGAGCTTGTAGGACGTGTCGCCGATGGTGACTTGGCGCTCCTGCATCGCCTCGAGCAGCGCGCTCTGGACCTTGGCGGGGGCGCGGTTGATTTCGTCAGCGAGGACGATGTTGGCGAAGATCGGTCCCTTGCGGGGGGTGAAGACGCCGTCGCGCGGGTTGTAGATGAGGGTGCCGACCAGGTCCGCCGGGAGCAGGTCGGGGGTGAACTGGATGCGGCTGAACTTGGCGTTGATCGCCTTGGCGAGTGTGGAGACGGTGAGCGTCTTGGCAAGACCGGGAACGCCCTCGAGAAGCACGTGGCCGTTGCAGAGCAGCCCGATGATCAGCCCCTCGACCATGGGCCGCTGGCCGACGACGACCCGCTCGACGGCCTCGATCAGCGTCTGCACGGTTCGACTTTGTTCCTGGACCGCCTTGGCGATCACCCCGACATCGACTGTCATCGTTGCTGTCTCCAAGTTCCTGCAAGGCCGCAACCGCGGCGGGCGGGAAGAGTACCGATTGGCGTCGTGTTCCTCTCATGGGGACGCGCGTTTGAGTCTCGTCCGTCGTGATGACCGTCAGATCCCACCGTTCCCCCCACTTCTGGCCGTTGGCGTGACTCGTGAAGCTAGACTGATGGTCCACGACTGCTCTCACCCCACCGGAGGACCCCCGATGACGCCAGAAACTGCCAAGTCGCCAAGTGTTACCGACACCACCATGTCCCGTCGCAAGGCGGTTGGGGTTCTCGGGGCGGTCGGATTCGCCGGCATGGCGGCTACGGCCGCCGGGCAGGGGGAGAAGCCGGCGGGCGGATCGGCGGGGTTTGATCCCTTGGCGGGGACCTGGAACGCGGAGAAAGGTGAGTACACCCTGCCGCCCCTTCCCTACGCGTTCGACGGTCTGGTCCCGTTCATTGATGCCGGGACGATGGAGTTCCACCATGACCGCCATCATCAGGCCTACGTCTCCGGCGCGAATAACGCGCTCAAGGAACTGGCCAAGCTGCGGGATATGGATGCGCCCCCGCCCAACCAGGTCAAACTTTGGACCAACCAGCTCTCGTTCCACCTCGGCGGGCACATCAACCATGCGCTGTTCTGGCAGATGATGAAGCCGCAGAAGGACGGCGGCGGCGGGATGCCCAAGGGATTCCTGGCGCAGGCAATCCTGGACAATTTCGGTACGCACGAGAAGTTTGCACGGGTCTTCCGGGCGGCGGCTTCGAGCGTCGAGGGTTCGGGCTGGGCGTGGCTCGGAGTGGACTCGATCTCGAAAAAGCTCGTCCTCCTGCAGATGGAGAAGCAGCAGGACATGCTGCCGCCGGGCGTGAAGCCGATCCTGGGGATCGACATGTGGGAACACGCCTACTACCTGACGTACCAGAACGTGCGGGCGGACTACATCACCGCGTTCTTGAGCGTGGTGAACTGGGAGTTCGCGGATCAGATGTACCAGGCTGCGATGGCCAAGTAGCCGGAATGCCAGTGGCCAAGTGGCCAGTGGGGTTAGAGCCCCAAAACGTGCCGGGCGGTGGCGCGCGCGAGTTCGGATTCGCTGGGGTCCCACGCGATATCAATCAGCTTGGCGCGAAGCGTCGGGTCGTCGCGCTCGTGCAGGAGATTTGCCGCGACGATGATCGCGTTGCGCTTCCACATTTCGAGGGTGGCCCGCTTCATCGACGACTTCCGGAGTCGCGCGGTGCGATCCTGCATCGTCCAATTGAGGATATCCAGAGGTTCAAGGGCCTCCCGGTGCGGCGCGTAGGCCGGGTTGGGTGACGCAAGATCGTCGATGAACTCGGCGGGACGCGGGCTGTTGTGGGGGCAGACTTCCTGGCAGACGTCGCAGCCGTAGAGCCAGTCGCCGATCCCGGCATGAAGGCCGGGATCGATCATTCCGCGCTGTTCGATCGTCAGAGCGCTGATGCAGCGCGAGGCATCGACCCGGTAGGGCGTGATGGCCTGTGTGGGGCAGGCATCGATGCAGCGGGTGCAGGTGCCGCAATGATCGGGGACGGCACGCTGCTGGGGTGGCGGCGAGAGGTCGAGCGTGGTGACGATCCCGCCGAGCAGGAAATACGACCCCATGCGGGGGTGGATGAGCATCGTGTTCTTGCCGATCCAGCCGAGTCCGGCGCGGGCGGCGTGCTCGCGTTCCAAGACGGGCTCGATATCGGTGAACGCACGAAAACCGTGGCCGACGTACTCGGCGCGGAGGGCATCGCAGAGGGCGTGAAGGCGATCCTTGATAATGTCGTGGTAGTCGTCGCCCTTGGCGTAGCGGGCGATGCGGCCGGTGGGTGTTGATCGCGACTCCCGATCGTCGAGACCCGATTCCCGCGCCGCGTACAGGTCCCCCACCACGATCACACTGCGCGCTCCGCGGAGAAGGCGGGTGATGTCGAGGCGGACTTCGATGTGTTCGCGAAGATAGTCAAGCGAGCCGAGAGCGCTGGAGCTGAGCCAGTCGCGGAAGGCGGGACCAGTGGCCGAGGGCGCGGCGGGGCAGATGCCGGTCAAGGCGAAGCCGAGCGAGCGGACGCGCAATAGCAGTTCGTCGCTCTGCATGCGGGCGTAGTCCTTAGCCGGCGCGGCGCAGTCGTTTGGAACTGGGAGACTTCGCGGCTTTTCGGCTGGCGCCCCGAGCAGCGGCCGTTGGAACTCGCTCCGGCACACCGATCAGGATGCCCTCAACGGACAAATCGACATCAAGATCGGGCCAATGAAAGCCGACGCCCCCGCCGACCAACTCCCACTTCCTTCTTTGATTCGGCGTCGCTCGTTGGAGCGACGGATAGAGTGAGACCGGCACCGAATGGAATCGACCGTCTTCCAGGTGGACACAGAGGTAGGACCTACCTCTCCGTCGCTCAAAGCTCAGTCCGCAGGCGATGAGGTCCTTTGACCATTCAGTGGCGATCATCCCAAGCCTCCAGCAGCAGGTCGCGGTGCTCACGGACCAGCTTCTTCATCGTGCGAAGCTGGGCAGGGGTGCAGTTCCGAAACTTGGCAAGCCTGACAGGGCGAAGCCACCATTTTGCCAAGGCGTCACCCTTCGTGACGTGGATGTGAGCGGGCTCCGTTCCTTCGTTGGACCAGAAATAGAACCTGTACCCATCAACAACCAGAACGGTAGGCAACCCAAAGCCTCCTCACAGCCGACCGGGGCACTCACACCCCATACGCGCTCATCGGCGGGCACGTGCAGACGAGGTTGCGGTCGCCATAGGGGTTGTCCACGCGTCCGACGTGGGGCCAGAACTTGTGATCACGCAGCCAGGTGCCCCGTTTCGGGAATCCCGCATCCTCGCGCGTGTATGCGTGCTTCCACTCGTTGGCCGAGAGGACGTTCATGGTGTGCGGGGCGTTCTTGAGGACGTTGTCGGTCTTGTCGGCCTTGCCCTGTTCGATGGCGCGGATCTCATCGCGGATGCCGATGAGGGCATCGCACAGTCGATCGCACTCGGCCTTGCTCTCGCTCTCGGTTGGCTCAATCATCAGCGTGCCGCCGACGGGCCAGCTCATGGTCGGGGCGTGGAAGCCGTAGTCCATGAGGCGCTTGGCGACATCCTCGGCCTTGATGCCGGCGCTCTGATCGAACGGGCGAAGATCGATGATGAACTCGTGAGCACAGCGCCCATTCTTTCCCTTGAAGAGTACGTCGTAGTGGCCTTCGAGCCGCTTGGCCATGTAGTTGGCGTTGAGGATTGCGACTTCGGTCGCCTTCTTGAGACCTTCAGCGCCCATCAGCGCGATATAGACCCAGGAGATGGTGAGGATGCTGGGGCTGCCGTAGGGCGCAGCGCTCACGGGGCCGATCGCCTTGTCGCCGGCGCTCGCGGGCTTGGTGACGGGGTGGCCCATGAGGAAGGGCCTGAGGGCAGCGGTCACGCCGATGGGGCCCATGCCGGGACCGCCGCCGCCGTGGGGGATGCAGAAGGTCTTATGCAGATTCAGGTGGCACACATCCGCGCCGATGTCGCCGGGACGGCAGAGGCCGACCTGCGCGTTCATGTTCGCGCCGTCCATGTAGACCAGTCCGCCCGCTTCATGGACGAGCTTGCAGAACTCCTTGATGTCCTCCTCGAACACGCCGTAGGTCGAGGGGTAGGTGACCATCAACGCGCCGAGGTTGGCCTTGTGCTCGGCGATCTTGGCCTTGAGGTCGTCAAGGACAATGTTGCCCTTCTCATCGTTGGCGACGGCGACGACCTGGAAGCCGGCAATCACGGCAGAGGCTGGGTTGGTGCCGTGCGCCGAGTCGGGGATGAGGCAGACGGTGCGGTGCGCTTCGTTGCGTGACTGGTGATACGCGCGGATGACCATGAGTCCGGCGTATTCACCCTGGCTTCCGGCGTTGGGCTGGAGGCTGACGGCGGCAAAGCCGGTGATCTCGCTCAGCCACGATTCAAGATCGGTGAAGATCTTCTGGTAGCCCTGCGTCTGATCTGCCGGGGCGAAGGGGTGCAAGCGGCCAAACTCGGGCCACGTCACCGGGATCATCTCGCTCGTTGCGTTGAGCTTCATCGTGCACGAGCCGAGCGGGATCATGCTCTGGCAGAGCGAGAGGTCGCGACCCTGGAGCTTGAAGATGTAGCGCAGCATCTCCGTTTCGGAGTGGTACATGTTGAAGACGGGGTGGGTGAGGTAGCCGCTCTGGCGCTTGAGGCTCTCGGGCAGCGGGGACTTGGCTTCGCGGACGAGTGCATCGACGCTGACGCCCTGCGCCAGCGGGCCGGTGGCCTTGAAGCACTCGAGGAGCGCGACGATGTCGTCGCGGGTGGTGGCTTCGTCGAGGCTGATGCCGATGCTGCCGTCACCGAAGTCGCGCACGTTCAACTGGCGGGCCTGCGCGTGCTTGACGACGTGAGCGGTCGGCAGGTTCTTGGACTGAATGCGGATGGTGTCGAAATAGACCGGCGCTGCCAGAGTGTGGCCGAGCTTCTTAAGGCCTTCGGCGAGCGCCAGGGTGTACGCGTGCACGCGTTGCGCGATGCGGCGCAGCCCTTCGGGCCCGTGGTACGCCGCGTACATGCCCGCCATGATCGCCAGCAGCGCCTGTGCGGTGCAGATATTGCTGGTGGCCTTCTCACGCCGGATGTGCTGTTCGCGTGTCTGGATCGCCATGCGGAGGGCGGTGTTGCCCTGGGCATCGCGCGAGACGCCGATGATGCGTCCGGGCATCTTGCGGGCGTACTCCTGCTTGGTGGCGATGAAGGCGGCATGCGGACCGCCGAAGCCCATCGGCACGCCAAAGCGCTGGGCGCTGCCCACGGCGATATCGGCGCCCATTTCGCCCGGGGGCGTCAAGAGCGTCAGGGCAAGCAGATCGGTCGCCATGACAACCATCGCGCCGGCGGCGTGCGCTGCCGCGATGATCTTGGCGGGGTCCTCGATACGGCCGTCGGTCGCGGGATACTGGATGAGGACGCCGCTGAGATCGCCCTTGGAGAAGTCGGCCTTGCGGTAATCGCCGACGATCAGGCGGATGCCGAGCGACTCGGCACGCGTGCGGACGACGGCGATAGTCTGCGGGTGGCAGTCACTGGAGGCGAAGAAGGTGGGCTTGCCTTCGCCGGCGATCGAGTGGCACATCGCCATCGCTTCGGCGGCGGCGGTGCCCTCATCAAGAAGGCTCGCGCCGGCGAGGGGGAGGGCGGTGAGGTCGCTCACCATGGTCTGGAAGTTCAGGAGCGCTTCGAGGCGACCTTGGGAGATCTCGGCCTGATACGGCGTGTACTGCGTGTACCAGCCGGGGTTTTCCATGATGTTTCGGAGGATCACGCCAGGGGTGATGGTGTCGTAGTAGCCCATCCCGATGAAGGAGCGATAGACCTTGTTCTCCTGCGCGATCGCTTTGAGTCGGGTGAGCATGGCGAACTCGCCCTCGGGCGTCTTGTCGATGCCGACAAGATTCAGCGGGCGGCGCATCCGGATCGATTCGGGCACGGTTTTGTCGGCGAGTTCATCGAGGGAGCGCAGGCCGAGCGTCTCGAGCATTTCGTGAATCTCTGCCTCGCTGGGGCCGAGGTGGCGGTGCGCGAAGGTGTCGCTGGCGTTGAGAATGCCGGTGCCGGGGAGGTCAGTGCCGGGGCGGGCCGGCGACGACGAATGGGTAGCGATGGTCATTGGCGGCTGGGCTCAAAAAGCACGGAGTGCGGCCCCATCATGGGGTGCGTCAACTCGCTCGGACACGGGTGGACCACGAATCAGCGGGCGGCACGCAACCGCCCGCGGCCCTGAGTGTAGGGAGGCGTTGGCGGGTGCTGCAACGCGTGGGGCAGTGGCTGTTTGGCCCACAATGGCTAGCATCTGTACCCGTCCGGGCGTCCGAACCCACTTCCTTGACGAAAGACAAGCCGACATGACCCATTCCGCCCTTTGCCGCCTCAGTGTTCCCCTGCTCCCCGCTCTGGCGGTGCTGTTCGCCGGCGCTTGCAGTTCGTCGTCGGTCAACACCCGTCCGGCGAACAGCGGGACGCCGAGTTCGGCACCGGTCGCCCAGGAAGCAGCACCGGCCAATCCGCACGCCGGGGTACCGGTCGGCGACACCGCGCCGAAGACGGCGACTGTTCCCGCGACCGATGACACGGGGATCTTCTGTCAGCACGTGACCACGCTTGCCGACCCTTTCTTCGAGGGACGCTCAGCGGACACGAAAGGGATCGAGTACGCGTCGAACTACATCCGCTTTTATTTTGAGAAGGCGGGATTGCGGCCGGCGTTCCCAGACGCGGCGGCGACACCCGCCCCGAGCGATGCACCACCGGACAACCCGCACGGCAGCGACATCCCTCCGCCTCCGGCCTCGACGACGCCGGTGGGCGCCATTCCCGACATTGCTCCCGCAGTGAGCTACGAGCAGCACTTCACGGTGCCAGGCTCGATGATTGTGAACTCCGCCGAAGTGTCATTCAAGGGAACGACGCAAGCCGGAGCCTTTGAACTGGGGACTGATTACAACCCGCTCGGCATGTCGGCCAAGGCCGAGGCGACCGGGCAACTGGTGTACGCGGGGTATTCGATCCCCAAGGGACCCGAGGGATACGCGAGCTTCGCCGAAGAGGATGACCTCACGGGGAAGATCGTGATGCTCTTCCGCTTTGAGCCGATGGATTCGCGCGGGCGCAGCCTGTGGGCGAACTCGACCAGCGGCGTGTGGTCGCAGCGTTCGGGGCTGGTGGAGAAGGTGAAAGCAGCCATCGCCAAGGGTGCCGAGGGCGTCATCGTCGTGAATCCTCCGGGTGCGGACGATCCCCGGGCCAACCGACTGGAATCGCCTCGGGGCACGCGATTCGGACAGGTGGACAAGCCGGTGGTGATGCTGACCGCGGATGCGGCGTCGCGCCTGATCAAGGCAGCGGACTCCGAGCAGCGTTCACTGCTGCAACTGCGCGAACTGGCCGACGGCTCGTGGAAGGGCGTGATGCCCCTCTCCAACGATGATGTGAAAGTCACGTTGAAGGTGGACATCGAACGCCAGCGGCTGGCCACGCACAATGTCGGCGGCGTGCTGCCCGGCAAGGGGAACCTCGCCGGCGAGTACATCGTGATCGGCGCGCATTACGACCACGTGGGCTACGGCTACCTTGCCGGCGCTTCACCGGCGAACGTCGGCAAGCTGCACCCCGGCGCTGACGACAACGCTTCTGGCACCGCCGGGCTGCTGATGCTCGCGGAGCGCCTGAGCAAGACCTACGCGGCGATGCCGGAGACCGCCAATGCACGGTCGATCCTGTTCCTGGCGTTTGCGGCCGAGGAGATGGGGTTGCTGGGATCCAAGCATTTCGTCGGCAACACGGCGCTGGGCAGCAGCCAGATGTGCGCCATGCTCAATATGGACATGATCGGTCGTCTGGAAGACAACAAGATCCAGCTTTCGGGAGTGGGCACCGCTGAGGAGTGGGACCAGGTTCTGGCGCCAGCCATCAAGTCGGCCGGCTTTGATGCGGCCCAGTCGCCGGGCGGCCAGGGGCCGAGCGATCACGCCACCTTCTATCGCAGCGGCGTCCCGGTCATCCACTTCTTCACGGGAACGCACCCGCAGTACCACCAGCCGACGGACATCTCCTCTCAGGTGGAGTGCGCGGGCGGGGTGCGGATCGTGAACATGGTCGAGCAGATCACAATGGACCTCGCGGTGCGGCCGCAGAAGCTCACTTTCAAGGAATCGGCGGGCAGCGGCAGCGGCGGGCCCCGAACCGCGGCCAAGGTGCGCCTGGGCATTCAGCCGGGCGACTACGACGACGCCAAGAAGGGCGTGCTGGTCGGCGGCGTCTCGGACAACTCGTCCGCCGCGCTCGCGGGAGTGAAGGCCAACGACCGCCTCGTCCGATGGAACGGCCAGCCGGTGAAGGACATCTACGACATGATGGAGTTCCTCGGCAAGCATGAAGCGAACGACGTGGTCGAACTGGGCATCGAGCGAGACGGCGCCGAGATCACTCTGAAGGCGACGCTCCAGCCGGTGCAGCCCCAGGGATAAACCGACATCCCCCTTCGCCTCGGTCGGGAGCCCTTGGAAGGAATCGCTAAACTGCGGTCATGTTGCGCCCCGCCTTCAGCACTGTCGCCTGCCCCGATTGGACCCTTGAACGCGTCGCCCAGGCGGCGGCCGAGTTCCGGTTCGACGGCGTGGAGCTCCGCACCTTCGGCCATGGAAAATCCGAGTTCGCCTGCGAGCCGGGGTTGACCGATCCGGCGAAGGTGAAACGGCTGTTCGCGGATGTCGGCGTGTCCATCGCAGGCCTCGCAACAAGCGTTCGTTTCGATGCGCCGATCTTCCCCCCGGTGCTCGGAAACCTCCTGCCGCAGCGGGAGGCATCGGTTCGTGAAGCAAAGCGCAGCGTGGCCCTGACGAGCGCCTGCGGGTCCAGGAACGTGCGGGTGTTCGGCTTTGAGATCGGCCAGCGGGAGAACCGCCGATCCGCGATTGATCGAATTTGCGAGCGGCTCGGGAAGGTGTGCGACCACGCGCGCAACCGGGATGTGACAGTGCTGCTCGAGAACGCCGCGAGCTTCCCCGGTGCGGAGGACCTTGCAGAGATCCTGGAACGCGTGAAAAGCCCGCACCTGGGCGTGTGCTATGACCTCGCGAGCGCGCACGCGGTAGGAGAATCGCCTGAAACCGGCGTGAAGATCCTGGGCTCGGCGATCAAGGCGGTGCGGGTGCGCGATTCGGAAGACGGCCGCCCGGTGCCTCTGGGCCAGGGAGAACTGCCGAATCGAGAACTGATATCAGCCTTGCGTGCGGCCCGGGTGAGCGCGTGGCTGATCTTCACATGGGACAGAGCGTGGAAGCCTGAGTTGGCACCTGCTGAAAAGGTGCTTCCGGAGGCGGCGCACAAGCTCTGGGACTGGATCGGCGCCCAAGGCGTTGCCGCGGCGTAAAGCCGGATCCCATCTCGGACATCTTTGTATTGATCTCGTGGCTCGCGAGCGTCACTTCGCGAACGAGGATGGCATACACTTCAGTCTGTCCTTGATCGCTCGCACGGCACTTTTCGTGCGATGGCCGGTTCAAGGTGTTTCGCACTCCGGAGTGGTCCATGACCCCGACCGTCGCCGAGGCTCCCGCCCAGATCGCAGAACTGAAGATCTCGCCGCAGCAACCTGCGCTGCTTGAGCCTCGGACCTTCGCGCTGCCGCCTTGGAACTGGAAGACGGTGACAGCGATCGGGGCCATGCACATCTTGGCATGCTTTGCGCCGTTCACGTTTTCCTGGTCGGCGCTCGCGGTGTTCTGCGTCACCTGGTGGATCTCGCTCGTGATGGGCATCTGCCTGTGCTACCACCGGCTGCTGACGCACCGCTCCTTCAAGACGCCCAAGTGGTTCGAATATGTGCTCACGGTCTTCGCCGTGCTGTCTTGGCAGGGCGGCCCGATCGACTGGGTCGGCACGCATCGATTGCACCACGCACACTCGGATGAATTCGACGATCCGCATTCCCCGCACCACGGCTTCAACTGGGCCCATGCCACGTGGACGCTGCGCCACCGGCGCGAGGGCCACAACCCGCGTATGGCCGCCAAGGACCTGATGCGCGATCCGGTCATGGTCTTCCTGGACCGCTGGCACTACGTGCCGCAGTTCATTCTGGCGGGAATCCTGTTCGCAATCGGCGGGTGGTCGTGGGTCATCTGGGGTGTTGCGCTCCGCGTCACGCTCGGTTATCACGCGACCTGGCTTGTGAACTCGGCGGCTCACACGTGGGGCTACCAGACGCACAAGACGGGCGACGACTCCCGCAACAACTGGTGGGTCGCGATCGTGTCCTTCGGCGAAGGGTGGCACAACAACCACCACGCCCATCAGCGCTCCGCGGCCCACGGCATGCGGTGGTACGAGATCGACATGACGTATTGGATGATCCGCGTGCTGTCGTTCGTCGGACTCGCGAAGAACATTGTGAGAATCGACGAGAACGCCCGCCGCGGTGAACGCAAGAAGGCCGCCTGACGACTGACCTCCGGGTCCCCGAACACAATCCGATCAGAAAAGACGCTCCTCCACCTTGACCATGCCCGCCGATGAGTTAGTATTTGCTAACTTTTAGCGGATCGCGGTCTCCCTTGGGAGGTGCTTGCCATGGCGAGCGATGCGTCGGACCTGCGGGTACTTCAACGACTGGCCGGAATCGAACGGCGGCTCGCACGCCTTGAAGAACTCTTCCAACTCAAAAATGTTCAGCCGGGACTGGCGTCCGCTGTTGAGCCGCCAGCCGAACATCACGGCACCAATGTGGCCACTGAGATTTCAACGCCGGTCGCGGCTGCCGTGCCGATCGCCAGCGACGTGCTCGTCGAGGCGCAGCGATTTGAATCGATGACCGCTTCGATCGCGCCGCGTGCGGATGACGAGCTCTCAAGGAGCGTCGAGGTTGACGAATCTCGCGGCGGGCTGAACATTGAGTCGTTGATCGGCGGACGGTTCTTTGCCGTGCTCGGCGCACTAGGGCTGATGATTGGGCTCGCGCTGTTCCTGAAGCTTGCGTACGACGAGGGTTGGCTTGGGCGGATCGCGCCGATGTGGAGATGCCTCGCGGGCGGTGCGGCGGGCGTTGGATTACTCGTAACGGGCGAAGCGGTTCGGCGCCAGCTCGGCGCGTGGGCGTCGGCGGGGAT
>JBGSZV010000081.1:0-5294 GCA_041750235.1 Phycisphaerales bacterium | reverse complement strand
GCCGGACGCGCTCAAGGACAACATCGCCCACGTGACGCTCGCCCGCCGCGCGCAGCACGATCTCGACGCCGCCCGGGCCCGGCATGTGCCGGAACGCCTTGATCGGATCCGCGCTCTCAACAAACCGCGACACCTTCCACGCCAGCGTCTTGTCGAGTCCCAGACGGCGGCCAACTTCCATGGGCCGCTCGCCGCCAACACCCGCGCTCGCGAGCAGATCGGTAAAGGCCGCCTGCATCGTCCGGACCTGCTCCCCGGCCGCGTCGGCAAATGCGGTTCGTATTTTGGAAGGTATTCCGGTGGGCATGGCGACCTGTTCATCGTACCGCGGCACTCTCAGAATGCCGTAATCACTCGAACAAAATCTTCAACATTTTCTCTGGAGAAGTCTTTACAGCAACTTCCGCCGGGATAGCCTGTAACTCGTTGGCCTGTTCTGGATCTCACAAGAGGCCGCCCACGCCTCGGGGAAACACGTCATTCACAAGGGGATATCACACATGTTCAAGTGTTCGTCGCTGGGCATCGCCGGCCTCGTCGGAATCGCGTCTGCCGTGCACGCCGGCGTGCAGGTCCAGAGCATTCCCTTTGACTACAACCCCAACGAGGGCGTGGTCTTCCCGGTCATTCAAGGCTTTGACACCCTCGGCGGCTCGCGCGAACTCACCAGCGTGAACTTCGGCGTCAATCACAGTTACAACCTCGAACTCATCATCGAGAGCACCGGCCCGACGGCCATCAGCACCGGTGATTTCTACTTCAGCTTCGAGTTCTTCAACGTCCTGCAGGTCGGTGAAGTCACCAAGGAGAATCCCAATCCGCCGTTCATCGGAACCGGCGCGTTCTTCGTCGGCGACATCTCAACCGATCTCGCGGCGTACGACGGCGTCCCGGGCAGCACCGGCCCCGACGCCGCAACCCTGACGCTGACCGACGCCTTCAACAGCAGCTTTACCTACCTCCCGCACGAAGACCCCTCGCTGTTCCTCGCGCTCACCGACTCCGGTGCGATCACGACTGTCTTCGGCGGCTTCACCAGCTACTTCTTCGCATGGATCAACGATCCGAACTGGCCGCAGCCGCCCGAAGGCGCCTTTCCCAAGTACCCCACCGACGCCGCCCTCTGGTTCGACTGGAACAACTTCCGGCACCAGGGCGAAATCGTGGTGACGTACGAGTACGCGGATGTGCCCGCTCCGATGACCGCGCTGCCGCTCGCGATGTTCGCCGTGGCCGCGCGCCGTCGACGCTGAGCCATACCTCTCGACGAAAGCACTCAACACGCACGATTGCAGCACGGCCGGAAGCGCGGATGCGTTCCCGGCCGTGTTCGTTCTTCGAAAACGGTTCAACCCCAACGACCTCGACTTCGGGCCGGCGCGCTAGTGCCGCCATTAGGCATGCTGCTTCACCGCGGCCTCTACCGCCGCCAGCAGCGCCACCAACCGCTTGCTGATCGGATCGATCTTCACGTACGTGGCCTCGGCCTCCGCTTTCTGACCGGCGGCCTTGAAATCCAGAACACTCCTCACTGTCGCGTGAAGCTGCTCGTGCTCGGCCACAAGCAGCTTCATCTCGGGAATCGAGCCGTACTTGGCAAGCCCTTCGGTATAGAGCCACTTCCCGAGTTCGCAGTCCCGGTGGCTGGTGGCCTGCGCCGCGGTCAGGCCGGCCCTGCCGTCAAGGAAGTCCCGCAGGTGCAGCTTCCACGAAGTGTGCTTCAGCTTCGCCGCCATGAAGTCAAAGTTCATTCAAGGCCTCCTGCTTGCAGATGGATTCCGCCTGGCAGCCCGAGGGTCTACCAAACCCGGGCGCACGGCCCGCCGCAACCACCGTAACCGCCGTTCCGCGCTTGTCGTCCGTAGCCCGCGTTTCCGCCGCGGCGACCGCCGCCGTCGGCGATCGTCTGGCCGTTCGATGCGGCCCCGGTGTTCGCCGACCACCGCTCGAAGGCCGGCAGATGGTTGTTCATCGACGCCGAGCGCAGGTTCTCGAACGCGGCACGGATGTCCGGCTCGGTCACGTCGACCAGTAGCCGGTCGTACATCGCAATGTTCTCGCGCTCAAGCTGCGCCGCGAGTCGACTGCATTCCGCCACGGTGTCCGGAATCGCCGGCAGATTCGTGGGGGTGTCACTCGGAACCGAGACCCCGTGGCGAGTCATCAGCGACTGCAACACCGCCTCATGCCGTTCCTCGGCGTGCACGATGTTCGAGAACGGCCGGACCTGCCCGTGCTTGACCATCACGCTGTTGTAGAACGCCTGAGCGCGCCGCTCGTCCATCAGCGTCTCCCGAAGTGCATCCGCGGTCTTGACATCGACAGCGGTGGCGGCTCCAGCCGGAACAACGCACGCACCAGAGCAGCAGCAGCCGGCTGAGGTGACGCGCTCAGTTGTGTTGGACGCGCAGCCGACGACCATCAGCGCGCCGGCCGACGCCAGCATCACAGATGCGAGTACCCGCTTCATGGCGGCTCTCCTTTGTGGGGATGACGCGAACCCGAGCCCTGACCTCACGCGAAGTGCACGCGCCCGAGGTCCGGAGGTCATCAGTTCATGGTACGCAGGCGCAACGAACGCGACGTTCGAATATTGCCCCAGACACGCGGCGCCTGCGTGTTACGGCCGCCACTGGAACGTCGCTACCGCCCCACCAGCCGCTCCAGCCGCTCCGGGTACCGCGCCCCCTGGATCTGGATCGCGGTTGTCGCGGTGTCGATGGCGCGGAGTTCGTCCGGCGTCAGTCGAATCGCCGCCGAGGCGAGATTCTCTTCCAGCCAACTCAGTTTCGTTGTGCCGGGAATCGGCACGATCCACGGCTTCTGAACGAGCAACCACGCCAACGCGATCTGCGCCGAAGTGACCCCCTTGGCGCTCGCGATCCGAACCAGCGCATCCACCAGCGTCTGATTCGCTTTCATCGCTTCCGGTGTGAAGCGCGGCAACGAACTGCGCACGTCGCCGGGGGCCAGCTCGGTGCCCGCATGCATCGTCCCAGTGAGAAACCCGCGGCCCAGCGGACTGAACGGCACGAATCCGATGCCGAGTTCTTCCAGCACCGGGATCACATCTTCTTCCGGCCGACGCCACCACAGCGAGTACTCGCTCTGCAGCGCCGTCACCGGCTGCACCGCATGCGCCCGGCGGATGCTCTGCACCCCCGCCTCCGAAAGCCCGAAGTGCTTCACCTTTCCCTGCGCGATCAACTCCTTCACCGTGCCCGCCACATCCTCCATCGGCACCTCCGGGTCCACCCGGTGCTGATAGAACAGGTCGATACGGTCCGTCCTCAACCGCTTCAACGACGCATCTGCGACCGCCCGAATGTTCTCGGGGCGGCTGTCCACCCCCTCAGACGACCGCCCCCCCTTGAAACCGAACTTCGTCGCGATGATCACCCGATCTCGCACCGGCGCCAGCGCCTCGCCGACGAGTTCCTCGTTGGTGAATGGGCCGTACGACTCGGCGGTATCGAAGAACGTGACGCCGCGATCCACCGCGGCACGGATGAGCGCGAGGCCGTCCTCCTTCGGCAGGGGCTGCCCATAGCCGAAGCTGAGGCCCATGCAGCCAAGACCGATCGCCGAGACTTCCAGACCACTTTTGCCCAGCACCCGCGTCTGCATTGCTCGCCTCCGTCGCTGTCGTCGTGCTTGTTGTCCACGGCAGCGTACCTCCGCGAGCGAACGTCGACCCCGCACAGACGAGGCTCCGCCCCTCTTTCCGCCCCACTGCTGCAAGATTCCCCGCCCTCGCGCCAAGTCATCCGGAAGGCTCCCTTGGTGCGCGGTCGCCCGCGTGGGATGCCGTCGCGTCCATGGGTGGGCAAAGGCCCGCTGTCTATCGAGGAGAGAAGAGCATGTATCGCCTGTCGTGTGCCATCGTTCCGGTCGCTCTCGCCGCGCTGGCCGCTCCGGTCCAAGCGTTCGTTTTCACGTTGACCCCCATCACCAACACCACCTCCAACTTCGCCGGTCCCATCCTGATCCAGGGCACGGTCAGCGTCGGCCCCGGTGAAACTTTCATCCACCCGAATGTGATGTCCGCGCAGTACATGCCCTTCCTCGCCGTCCCCACCGCCGGCTTCAATGGCAGCGGCCAGAACTTCGACCCCGGATTCCTCGCATGGAACGGTGTGGGAACCTACACCGGCCCGATCTACAACCACCAGGTCAGCGCCAACAACCTCGGTTACTCCGGCGGCATGCCGCTGGGCCTCTATGCCTCCAACCTCATCGGCCCCGGCGGCTTGTCCGGCATCACCCTCAACTACGTCGATGCCAACGGCCTGGACCATCCCGCGTTCGCGCCGCATGGGGTGAATGTCGTGCCTGCCCCGGGCGCGATAGGGGTGCTCTGCCTCGGTGGACTGCTCGCCGCCAAGCGCAGACGCTGAGCCCAGAAGCAAACAGCAAGACCTTCACCTGTGCGAGGGTCCGAGAAGCAATGGCGCTGGGAATCGGCGTCGCATTCCAACTTGTGCCCCACAAACGAAATTCCGTTTCACCAACGCGCCTGCAGGAGGCCAGTGGGATCACCAATCCCACGCTGCTGCGCTGAATCACGCCCACACCGGACCCGCTCGGGACTCGAAGAAGCCCAAAGAAACATCCATCGCCCGCGACGCATCCCTCGTCCACAAACTCGAACTCACACTGCCTTCAAGATTTCCTGTTGGGTTCGCCGCCCTCCTGATTAAGATGGCACGCGGTACAGGCGTGTTCTCGCACAGTATGAAAAAAGGAGTGACCCATGCGTATTTTGCTCAGTGGGGCGGTGGCTATCAGTTCGCTCACGGCGTCTGCCCTGGCGGCTCCAACACTCGACGGCTTTCGTGACGGCGCGTACGGCGCGCCCCGTGCCGTGCAGACCGTGCAGACCCAGTTCGGCGACGGCAACCCCAACGGCGGCAGCGAACTCGATGCGGCCTATGCCGTCATCGAGGGCGGCATGCTCCACCTGATGCTGACCGGCAATCTCGAGAGCAACTTCAACAAGCTCAATATCTTCATCGACTCCGTCGCCGGGGGGCAGAACGTCCTCCAGAACGACGCCAACAACGGCGGCAACAATCCCAACAACGAGGGCTGGGCGGGCAAGTACGCCGGCTTCACGTTCGATTCAGGCTTCGCTGCCGACTACATGCTGATCCTCCGCAACGGCAACTTCGGCGGCGATCGATTTGACATCGACTTCGCCACCATCGGCGGCGGTCTCGGCGCCTCGCTCACCGCCGGCCCCGTCTTCGGCCCTTCGCTGACCGGCGCGACGGCCAACGCCCTGCCCAACGGCA
>JBGSZV010000080.1:0-6687 GCA_041750235.1 Phycisphaerales bacterium | reverse complement strand
ACCACGGCGGCGGCGAGGCGAATCTCGTGCTGCCGCGCGTCGGCGGCGTGAAGTTCTTCAACGACTCCATCGCGGGCGACACGCTGCTGATGATCGGCATCGGCGTGAGCGTGCTGGGCATGCTCTTCGGGCTGGCGATCTACAAGAACCTCAAGGGCTTGCCTGTTCACCGATCGATGCTCGAGATCTCCGAGCTGATTTACTCGACGTGCAAGTCGTACATGATCCAGCAGGGCAAGTTCCTGATGCTCCTGTGGGTCTTCATCGCGGTGGCGGTGGGCTGGTACTTCGGGTGGCTGATTCCCAACCCCGAGGGCGGGTCGGGCATGTCGATGGGCAAGGTGGCGCTGATCCTGGGCTTCAGCCTCGTCGGCATCGCCGGCTCGTACGGCGTCGCCTGGTTCGGCATCCGCGTGAATACGTTCGCCAACAGCCGTGCGGCGTTCGCGGCGCTCCGCGGCAAGCCCTTCCCCTGCTACGCCATCCCGCTGAAGGCGGGCATGTCGATCGGCATGGCGCTGATCTCGGTCGAACTGCTGATCATGCTGGGCATCCTGCTGTTCGTCCCCGGTGACGTTTCGGGCGCCTGCCTCATCGGGTTTGCCATCGGTGAGTCGCTGGGCGCTTCGGCGCTGCGTATCGCGGGCGGCATCTTCACGAAGATCGCCGACATCGGCTCGGACCTCATGAAGATCGTCTTCAAGATCAAGGAAGACGATGCCCGTAACCCGGGCGTGATCGCCGACTGCGTGGGTGACAACGCGGGCGACTCGGTCGGCCCCTCGGCCGACGGCTTTGAGACCTACGGCGTCACGGGCGTCGCGCTGATTTCGTTCGTTCTGCTGGCCATCAACGAGGCGACCGCCGGTGCGAACTTCGCCACGGTGCAGATCCAGCTCCTTGTCTGGCTCTTTGCGATGCGCATCATCATGGTGCTGGCGAGCGCCGGGTCCTACTTCATCAACGAGATGATCGCCAAGGCCAAGTACTCGAACAAGGAAAAGTTCAACTACGAGCACCCGCTGACGAGCCTGGTCGTTCTGACCTCGATCGTCTCGGTGATTCTGACCTTCGTCGCGTCGTACTTCCTGATCCCCGAGATCAACGGCGGCAAGGACTGGTGGTGGCAGCTCTCCTTGATCATCACGTGCGGCACCGCCGCGGGCGCGATCATCCCCGAACTGGTCAAGGTCTTCACCTCGACTCACTCCCGTCACGTGAAGGAAGTCGTGAAGGCTTCCGAGCAGGGCGGCGCTTCGCTGAACATCCTGTCGGGCTTGGTCGCCGGCAACTTCTCGTGCTACTGGCTGGGACTGGCCATCGTTGGCCTCATGGGCGCGGCGTACTACGTCAGCAACATGTTCGACGTTGTCGCCGGCACCGACCACACGCTGATGATGGCCCCTGCCGTCTTCGCGTTCGGCCTGGTGGCGTTCGGCTTCCTGGGCATGGGCCCGGTGACCATCGCGGTCGACTCCTACGGCCCGGTGACCGACAACGCGCAGTCGGTCTACGAACTCTCGACGATCGAGACGATTCCGGGCATCAAGGAAGAGATCAAGAGGGAGTATGGCTTCACGCCCGAGTTCGAGAAGGCCAAGGAGGCCCTGGAAGAGAACGACGGCGCGGGTAACACCTTCAAGGCCACTGCGAAGCCCGTGCTCATCGGCACGGCGGTCGTCGGCGCCACGACGATGATCTTCGCGATCGTCGTCGCACTGACGCACGGTCTCGAGGACACCTACCTCAAGTACCTCTCGATTCTCCACCCGCCCTTCCTGCTGGGCCTGGTCTCCGGCGGCGCGGTGATCTACTGGTTCACGGGTTCCTCCATCCAGGCCGTGTCCACCGGCGCGTATCGCGCGGTGGAGTTCATCAAGGCGAACATCAAGCTCGAGGGCTCGACCAAGGCGAGCGTCGAGGACAGCCAGAAGGTCGTGACGATCTGCACGCAGTACGCGCAGAAGGGGATGTTCAACATCTTCCTGGGCGTGTTCTTTGCGACGCTTGCCTTTGCCTTCTATGAGTCCTTCTTCTTCATCGGGTACCTCGTCTCCATCGCGGTCTTCGGTCTCTACCAGGCGATTTTCATGGCCAACGCTGGCGGCGCCTGGGACAATGCCAAGAAGGTTGTCGAAACGGAGATGCGGGCGAAGGGCACCGAGCTGCACGCGGCGACGGTGGTCGGCGACACGGTCGGCGATCCCTTCAAGGACACCAGCTCGGTGGCCATGAACCCGGTGATCAAGTTCACCACGCTGTTCGGCCTTTTGGCCGTGGAACTGGCGGTGAGCATGAAGAAGGTCGTCACGGATGGCGTGGAGACGATCGAGCACAACCCGCTCACGATCGGGCTCACGCTCGGGTTCTTCCTCATCTCAGCGATCTTCGTGTACCGTTCGTTCTACGGCATGCGGATCGGCGGGGGCACGACGCACATGGCCAAGGCCACCGACATGAGCGACAAGATTCCGGAAACGCGGTTCTGATCCGCGGCTGACCGGTTGCAGATGCAACTCCAACGCCCCGCGAGTGATCGCGGGGCGTTTTTCATTTTGAGAATGGCATGTGGCGGTGTTCGGGGCAGGGGGGCTTTGCGCAACCGGGCGGATGGCGTTACCATCCGCGTCATGACCCACATGCAACTGTTTGTCGGTGCGGACATGCCGCAGGCTTACTTCCTTGCCCCGATCGGCGCTGTCGCGGCGCTGGTGATGGCGGTCGTCTTTTACTTCTCGGTGAAGGCCAAGAGCGAGGGCGACTCGGAGAT
Organism: Phycisphaerales bacterium; assembly: GCA_041750235.1. GTDB lineage: Bacteria > Planctomycetota > Phycisphaerae > Phycisphaerales > UBA1924 > JBGSZV01. The sequence continues at coordinate 3,917 of JBGSZV010000080.1, read as the reverse complement.
GGTTCGCATCGCGGCGGCGGTGCGCGAGGGGGCGATGGCGTATCTGCGGCAGCAGTACAAGGTCGTGGGGATCGTGTTTGTGGCGCTGGTGGGCGCATTGTTCCTGATGAGCGACTTCGTCCTGAAGCTGCAGCCCTGGCAGTCGATGATCGGCGTGCCGGTGGCGGGGCTGCTGTCGGGCCTGTGCGGCTGGTTCGGGATGCGGACGGCGACCTTGGCGAACTGCCGTACGGCCGCGGCGGCGAAGGAGTCGCTGAATGAAGGGCTGAAGGTGGCGTTCCGGTCGGGCGCGGTGATGGGGCTGGTGGTGGTTGGTTTCGCGCTGCTGGACGTGTCGGTGTGGTTCTGGGTGTTCCGGACGTTCGGCGAGAAGCTGGGGATCGCGCCAGATGATCTTGGCGCGATGACGACGGTGATGCTGAGCTTTGCGATGGGCGCCTCGACGCAGGCGCTCTTTGCGCGCGTCGGCGGCGGCATCTACACGAAGGCGGCGGACGTCGGCGGCGACCTGGTGGGCAAGGTGGAGGCGGGGATTCCTGAGGACGACCCGCGGAACCCGGCAACGATCGCGGACAACGTGGGCGACAACGTCGGCGATGTCGCGGGCATGGGGGCGGACCTCTACGAGAGCTATTACGGATCGATCCTGTCGACGATGGCGCTGGGCGCCGCGGCGGCGATGGCGATGACGGACCTGGGAAGCGGCGAGCGGACGGCCCTGGCGATGAAGCTGGTGGTGGCGCCGATGGCGCTGGCGGGCATCGGCATCCTGTGCTCGATCCTGGGCATCTTCACGGTGCGGACGAAGGAGAACGCGACCTTCGCGGATCTGCTGCGGTCACTGGGCATCGGCGTATGGACCGCGAGCGCCCTGATCGCGGCGGCGAGCTTCGGCGTGCTGTGGTTCGTGTTCCGGGATGATGCGAGCGTGTCGGGGCCGGGCGTGTGGGGCTCGATCGTGAGCGGGCTGCTGGCGGGCTTGATCGTGGCGCGGGCGACGGAGTATTCGACGAGCTACGAGCATCCCCCCACTCGTCACATCGCGATCCAGGCGCTGACGGGGCCGGCGACGGTGATCATCGGCGGCATCGCGGCGGGCATGCGGAGCACCTGGGCGGCGCTTCTGACGATCACGGTGGCGATCATCGCGGCGTTCATTTTCGCCGGCGGCGGCGAGAACTTCCTGCTGGGGCTGTACGGGGTAGCGATCGCGGCGGTCGGGATGCTCGCGACGCTTGGCATCACGCTGGCGACGGATGCGTACGGACCGATCGCGGACAACGCGGGCGGTAACGCCGAGATGAGCGGGCAGCCGGCGTTTGTGCGTGAGCGGACGGACATGCTGGACTCGTTGGGCAACACGACCGCGGCGACGGGCAAGGGCTTTGCGATCGGGTCGGCGGCGCTGACGGCGCTGGCGTTGTTTGCGGCGTACATCCAGGTTGTGCAGGTGCAGCAGACTTCGCAGGGTGAGGCGTTTGGCAGGCCTTATCCGGCGACGAACTACCGCGACGCGAAGATGGTCGGAAAGATCGACATCTCTGCGCCGCACGCGATCTACGAGGGCCACGGGAAGTTCGCGATCATCATTCCGGGCGCGGGTCCGGGGAACTCGACGGTGTACGACGGGGGGATGATCGACCGCGCGCGGATCGAGGATCACTTCCTTGAGACGGTGGAGCGGGGGATGGTGTTCCAGGCGGTGCTGCCGGGGGGCGGCGAGGACGCGCTCGCCCACGAGGAGCACGATCACGACCATGACCACGGGCATGACCATGATCACCCGCACGCGGACAATGCTGAGGCGGCGAAAGCGCGGATCCTGTCGCTGGTCGGCGAGGTGCCGCACGGGGACCACGCGCACGCGTACACGCAGGACATCTACGCGGCACGCAATGCGCGGGTGGCGGATGTGCTGGCGTTCTATGACGTGACGCTCATCAATCCGCGGGTGCTGGGCGGGCTGTTCATCGGCGTGTTGCTCACGTTCCTGTTCTGCTCGATGACGATGAGCGCGGTGGGCCGCGCGGCGTATGCGATGATGAGCGAGTGCCGTCGTCAGTTCGCGCTGATGCGGGCGGCGTTCCGCAAGGCGGGGATGAGCGAAGCGGACATCGCGGACCCGATGCGGTGGCCAAAGCAGGTGACGGGCGAGGACGGGCAGATGCTGCCGGACTACGCGCGGTGCGTGTCGATCTCGACGCTGGGCGCGCAGCGGGAGATGATCGTGCCTTCGCTGCTGGCGATCACCGTGCCGCTGGTGGTGGGATTCGGGCTGGGTGTCGGGGGCGTGATGGGGATGCTGGCGGGCGGCCTGACGAGTGGCTTTGCCGTGGGCATCTACATGGCCAACGCGGGCGGCGCGTGGGACAACGCGAAGAAGCTGATCGAGAGCTACGGCAAGATCACGGCGGACAAGCTGCTGGATGATGCCGCGACGCGCGAGAAGCTGCCGAAGGAAGTTCTGCCGTCGCTTCTGGGCAAGGCGGAAGAGATGCGCCGGACAGGCCGCGGTTCTGCGTACGTGTACGGCAAGGGCTCGGACGACCACAAGGCGACGGTCGTGGGCGACACGGTCGGCGATCCGTTCAAAGACACCAGCGGGCCTTCGCTGAACATCCTGATCAAGCTGATCTCGATCGTGTCGGTCGTGTTCGCGGGCGTCATCGTCAAGTTCGGTCCGATTGTCGGGTCGTGGCTGGGGCTGGATTGAGGCCCGGGTCCGCGCCAGGTCGGTGCTGGTAGGATGAGTTCATGGCGTCGCTGATGGACATGATGATGACGCTGGGGCCCCGGCGCGTGGTGCGGATGATGCGCCACGAGCTGAAGCAGGGGATGACGCTGCGTCACCCGTGGTACAGCTGCCATGATCAGTGCTTTGACGAGGCGATCTTCATCGGCGGGTGCGGGCGCAGCGGAACGACGCTGATCCGCGAGATCCTGCACCGGCACCCACGCATCGCGTGCGGGGCGGAGACGGCGATCCTGTGCGACGAGGTGAACCCCAAGCGCATCAGCGTGGAGTGGAACCTGCCGCGTATTGAGATCGAGCAGATGATCGCGGAGAGCGTATCGGTGGTGCGGTTTGCGGAGAAGTTCTTCCGGTCGTTCGCGGAGCGCGAGGGGAAGGCGCGGTGGGCGGACAAGACGCCGCGGAACGTGCGGGCAATCCCGCGGATCCTGACGGCGTTTCCGAATGCGAAGTTCGTGCACATCATCCGCGACGGGCGGGATGTGGCGTGCTCGCTGCGGCATCATCCCAAGTACACGATCCGGAACGGCAAGATCGTGCCGCAGGATGTGACGAATCCGATTCGCGGCTGCGCGCGGCGGTGGCTGACCGAGGCGTCGATGGGGCTGGCGTTCAAGGGGCACCCGCGTTGCTTCGAGCTGCGGTACGAGCGACTGGTGCTGGAGCCGGAGGCGGCGCTGCGGGAGTTGTGCGCGTTCATCGGCGAGGCGTATCACCCGGCGATGCTGGATCCGGAGTCATCCAACAACGAACGCGATCGGGCCGGACGGCTGATCAATAACCCAAACGCGGACAGCGCGATCAGCCCCAAGAGCATCGGGCGGTGGCGGAAGGACCTGTCGCAGGAAGAGCGGCACATCGTGCGGGAGGCGGCGGGGGAACTGCTGCTCGCCACGGGGTACGCGAAGGACCACGACTGGGTGGATGAGCCCAGGGCGTGAGCGGGTTTGACTGCGTCATTCCGACATACAACCACGGCGAGTTGCTAACGCGGTGTGTGGAGAGCGTTGTATCGACGCAGGGGGTCGAACGGATCATCGTCGTTGATGACGGCGGGACAGAACGGGCGCGGGTTGATGATCCGCGCGTCACGCTGATCCGGAATGAGGTGAACGCGGGGCCGTCGGCGGCGCGGAATCGCGGGCTGGCGGAGGCGCGGGCGGCG
>JBGSZV010000079.1:0-9662 GCA_041750235.1 Phycisphaerales bacterium | reverse complement strand
GCCGTTGTGAGCGCGTGGCTGCTCAGGCCCAACCTTGGCGCGGTCGGCACACATGGGAGCCGCGGCCAGGTGGTTCGGGCGACGCTCGAACTTCCCAAGGGCATGACGTATCGCATCGGAGACCGCTCGGTGGCGTTGTCTCCGGACGGGTCGCGCGTCGTGGTCGCCGCCAGGCCGCTGGACGACTCCGCGGAGATCAGTCTGTTCCTGCGAGATGTGTCACACCTGGAGTTCCAACCCATCGCGGGCACCGACGACGCGACGTATCCCTTCTGGTCGCCCGACGGCAGGTCCATCGCCTTTTTTGCCAACGGCAAACTCAAGCGCGTCGATCTCGCCGACGGCATCGTGCGGGTGTTGTGCGAGGCGCCGGCCGCCCGCGGCGGATCCTGGGGCAGCAAGGGGACCATCGTGTTCGCGCCCAGTGCCGTAGGTGGGCTCTCGATCGTGAGTGATGCGGGCGGGGCTTCCACACCGATCACGACGCCCCGGACGCCCGAAGAATCGCACCGCCTGCCACACATGTTGCCCGATGGCGAGAGCTTTGTGTTCTACATGTTCGACCCCGAGGTTCGCGGCGTCTATGCCTTTGATCCCGGAGCCAAAGACGTCAGACTTGTAATGCCCAGCGAGTCCGAGGCGTACTTCGTCGAGCCGGGGCATCTGGTTTTCGTTCGCGACAGTAACCTGATGATCCAGCCGTTTGATCCGCGCCGGCTGGAACTCTCGGGCGGCGCGCAACCGATCGCGGCGGGTGTGCACTCCAATTATCAAAGGCAGTTTGTCAACATGGGCATCAGCGCGCAGGGTGCACTGGTCTATCAGCCCTTCACTCGCGCTCGTCTGTCTCGCTTGGCGTGGATGAGCCGTGAAGGCGTGCGCTCGCCCATCGCGATCGAACCGCTCGCCATGCCGCCGGGGTACACGTACGCCACCATCTCGCCCGACGGGCGACGCGCAGCGGTTGGTCTTGTGAACAGTCAGATCAAACGGTCTCTGGCCATGCTCGATCTCGAGCGTGGCACTGTCACGCCGATCGGCGACCCCACGTGGTCAGCCGTGCATTGCCCCATCTGGTCGTCGGGCACGCAGAGCATCCTGTGCTCCGCGTCGAGTGGCGCCCGCTACAACATCATGAGTGTCCCGCTCACCGGCGGCGGACCGCCACAGATGCTCTGGGGCGAGGCTGGATTCGAGTACCAACTCAGTTCGTTGACGCCTGACGGACGCACGCTCCTGTTCTCGCAGTGGTACAACCGCGACAAGATCGGCGACCTCATGACCATCTCCCTCGGAAAGGATCAACAGCCGGTCGCGCTGATGACGACTCCCGAAAACGAGATTCTGCCGCGTCTGTCTCCCATGGGACAGGTGGTCGCGTACCTGGAACTGAAGATCAATACCCCCTTGGCGAATCGCGGGACGCTCAAGGTCATGACTTTTCCCTCTCCCTCGTCGCCGGTCCCGGTTTCTCCCGCGATAGTCACCAGCGACTACGGCTGGCTTGCCGACAACGAACTCGCTTGGATCGACGCATCAAGGCGAGCGTGGTCGGCGACCATTACGGTCAAAGACGGCGATGTGGATATCGGCGTGCCCAAGCCGCTGCTCGGTGGCACGCCACTCGAGGAGAATACTCAGATCGTTGCCATCGACGCCCCGCGCGAGCGATTCCTCATGGTCATCGAGGATGAACCGGAGGAAGAGCCGGGGCTGATCTTCGTGAGCGACTGGCGGCCGGAGTCGGTTGGAGATCGTTCTGACCTCAAGTGATACGGAGTTCAAGAAGCGCCCACCATGCACCCACCCACCATTGGCCCATACAAGATCGAACGTGAACTCGGCCGTGGCGGCATGGGCGAGGTGTACCTCGCGCGTGACACGCGGCTGGACCGGGAGGTCGCGATCAAGGCGCTTCCCGCCCATCTGGCGCAGGATCCTGATCGGCTCGCCCGGTTTCAGCGCGAGGCGAAGGTGCTGGCGTCTCTGAATCACCCCGGCATCGGCGCGATCTACGGCCTTGAAGAGGCGACCGGGCATCAGTATCTGGTGCTGGAGTTCATTGACGGCGAGACGCTGGCGGATCGGCTGAAGCAGGGCCCGATTCCGGTTGATGAAGCGCTGGCGCTGGCGAAGCAGATCGCCGAGGCGCTCGAGGTTGCGCACGAGAAGGGCGTCATCCACCGCGACCTCAAGCCCGGCAACGTGATGGTCACGCCTGATGGCGTGGCCAAGGTGCTGGACTTCGGGCTGGCGCGCACCGAGGAAGGGACGCCGTCGAGCACGGGGATCCGGGCGCGGGCGGACTCTCCCACGCTGACGAGCCCGGCGGTGCACAGCCCCACGATCCCGGGCGTGATCATGGGGACCGCGGGGTACATGAGCCCCGAGCAGGCGCGCGGCAAGGCGGTGGACCGGCGCTCAGACATCTTCTCGTTCGGGTGTGTGCTCTACGAGATGCTCGCGGGGGGTCAGCCTTTTGCAGGGGAAACGGTGACGGACTCGCTGGGGGCGATCCTGCATCGCGAGCCGAACTGGTCGATGCTTCCGCCGTCGACGCCGCCGCGCGTGCGCGAACTGCTGGCGACCTGCATGGCCAAGGACCGGCGGCAGCGGCTGCATGACATCGGAGATGCGCGGCTGTCGCTGGAGCGGGCGATCGCGGGGCATGAGTGGACATCGACTGCGGCGGTTGCGCCGGCCGGGAAGCGGAACTGGCTCGTGCCTGCGGGTCTGGTCGCCGCCGCGGCAATTCTCGCGGGCGGTGCGGGGTGGATCCTCTCGGGGAAGTTTTCTCCCCCGGCACCGGTCGCACGGGCGCAGACGTTTCATGTCTCCACGACGGTTCAGGACAAACCGTCTTTCAGCAGTCTTGTGGGCATCTCCCCGGATGCGACTTTTCTGGTGTACACGGCGTGGCCCGAGCTGGATTCTGAGAGCGAGAAGCCGCAGGGCGTACTGGTGGTGCGTCGCCTGGACCGTGATGAAACCACCGTCATCGAAGGCACCGAAGGGGCCAGGAACGCCGCGCTGTCTTCAGACGGTCGCTGGGTGGCCTTCTCCTGCGCCAAAGACCGAGCCGCCACCAAGTTCAGCCTCAAGAAGATCGCGCTGGAGCGTGGGCGACCGTCGGGCAAGCCTCAGACCATTTGCGATCTTGTCGGAGGCACCTGGTTCAGCCTGGGTTGGGCATCGGATCGGGAGATCGTGTTTTCGACGTCTGCCGACATGACGGTGTACGCGGTTTCCTCGGCAGGAGGCGAGCCGCGGGTCATTCTCCGTAAAGAGGGCGACCAGAGTCTTGAGGGTTGGGATAACTTCCGCGCGCTGGTCGCGGGACAGTCCATTCTGGCCACGCACTTTGCGTTTGCGGGCGAGAAGGTCAAGGTCAAAACCGAAGTGATCGACCTCGCTTCGGGAAAGCGCACTGTGGTGCTCGCTGATGCTGGTATGCCACGGCTTGTGTCTGACTGGAATGCGGGCGAGAAGGACGGGGAGTTTCTGCTTGTCGCGAACAGGAGCGACATGGCCGGCCTGGTCGCGGTGCGGTTCGACCCGAGCACGCTGCGCACGCTCGGCGACCCAGTGACGGTGTGGAACAGCGGCCAGGTCAACGCGTTCGATCTTTCGCCGAATGGCACGCTCGCGATGATGACGCGACTGGCAGCCTCAACCGATCGACGCCTGGCGTGGATCGATGAGAAGGGTCAGCCGCAGCCCATCCCCGGGACGACGCGGGCTTTTTCGGGGATCGCGATCTCACCGGACGGTGGGCGCGTGCTGGCGAATCTGGAATCCGCCACCCCGGACGATCTGAACTCTGAAGTGTGGGTGCAAGACCTGACTCGAAGGACATCCACGCGATTCCCGATCCGGGGCCTCACGGACAGCCTCATGTGGAGCAACGACGGGCAGCGGATCGCGTACAACTCTTTCTCACAGGAGGAGTTTTCGATCTGGGACCGGCCGGCGGTCGCGTCCGGCGATGGCGTGAAGATGTTCGCGGCTCCGATTACTCAGCAGGTGTACCTCGCGCCCAGTGCGTGGTCACCCGATGGGAAGATCCTGGCGATTTCGCAGGCCGACTTCAAGGTCGGCAAGAGCGATGTGCTGATGCTGGAGCAGGAGGCGGACGGCACAACGTGGAAGGCCACGCCTTACCTGAACGCACCGGCCGACGAACACGCCCTGCGATTCTCGCCCGACGGCAAGTGGGTGGTGTTCTGCTCGGTTGAGTCCGGGCGACACGAGTTGTATGTGCAGCGCTTCACGGGCGCGGGGTCGGGCGCGCAGGACGCCAAGTCCGGTCGCGTTCAGCTCTCAACGAGCGGACATGACGGCGTCTGCTGGTGGAGCCCGGACGGCAACGAGATCCGATTCATCGACGGCGACAAGCAGGTGATGAGCGTTGAGGTCAAGACCGAACCGGCATTCTCCGCGTCGCTGCCGACGGTGCTCTACAGCCTCAAGGACCTGAAAACCAGGAACTTTGCTTGGGCGCCCGACGGTCGCCTGATGGTCATTCTGGAAGGGGAAAACGAGCGGGCCACCAAGGTCGACCTGGTTCTGAACTTTCTGGAAGAAGTTCGGGCCAAGGTGACGGCGGAGAAGTAGGCCCTCAATGGTCCACGGGCAAGTAAACGCCCGTCCCGCGTTCGGAAGCGGGGTCAGCCGGGAGAGGCGCGAGGGTGGAAAAAGCGGGCGACCGGACTCGAACCGGCAACATTCAGCTTGGAAGGCTGACACTCTACCATTGAGTTACGCCCGCACAGAAGTCGGGCAAGTGTAGCAAGGTGCAACTGAGGGGATCACCGGGCAGGGTCGGCGTGGGGATGGGGTGTTGTGGCGTGGTTTCACTGTCTCCGGGAGCGGGTTGATTGGTCATTCTGGCAGGCTGGGGAGTTCTCAGTCTCAGACCCGGCATGCTGATCATTCCGTTTGGGAATGTGTTGGCGAGTTGGGCGAGCATCGGCTGCGGGTACGCCGGTGTTTGCCCGCTGCTGGTCAGACGTCGACCGCGGTCACGATTGGGGTCGGTTGGGTGGATTTGCCTCCTCGTCGGCATTGAAGGTGCGGTTGAAACGCGCCAATGGCGGAGTTGCGCCAAGGGTTGACGCGGTGAATCCCACGTTGCGCGAGGTTGTTGGCGTCGTCTCACGGGGCACGCGTCTTGCAGTTGTTCCATGCACCGGAGGACTGCCGTCTGTGACGATGGTGGTCGATGTCAGCGTGCCCGGCCATGGGCGCCGGTCCCATGGCTGCGTGCTTTGCGTGCGTGGTGTTGCAGCGCGGAAGCACAAGCGGCATTTGAAAGAGGTGAGTCATGGATTGCGCGAACTCTGCATCGCGTTCTCGAACCAACGATCAACCACTCTTGAGGACATGCGCCATTGCCGCGATTGTCGCGCTGTGCGGGACGGCGGCGGGAGCAGTTCAGACAACCCCGACGACCGATGGGCTTGCGCTCGGGACGGCACTCGCCGGTTTGGGCGTCACGATCGACTCGGTGGTGGTCCGCAACGGGATCGAAGGGCAGATCGGCACCTATTCGCACTTTACGGTGATCCCCGTGACGATCGCGGACGGAATCGTGCTCTCCAGCGGCAGCGTCGCGAACATCGGGCCGCTGCAGGAAGTGCTGGACCCCAAGTATGACCCGTGGAGCCCGCCGCCGCAGGTGAACAGCCAGATGGACTTCAAGGCCGACGGCGGAACGTTGGAGTTCAACGACTACGGTAATCAGAGCAACAACATCGAGAACTTCCAGGCGTCGTTCGACGTTGCGGCGATCGAGGTGACTTTCTCGCTCAAAGAAGACAGCCAGGTGAAGTTCGATTTCATCTTCGGCTCGGTTGAGTTCCCGATGTACACGAGTTCGTTCACGGATGCGTTCCTGGTCTTCCTGGACGGAACGCTGCCGGAGAACCAGATCGCGTACGACACCACCGAGAGCGCGGTGCAGGTGGGGAGTTCGTTCGCGGGGCTGGAGACGACCGCGGACCAGAACACCGCCTTTGCGGCGCCCCACGGCGTCATCCATCACCTGACCACGACGACGGACACTCTTGAGTCGGGCGAGCATACTTTGATCTTCGAGGTCGGCGATGTGAACGATCACATTCTCGACAGCGCGGTGTTCATCGCCAACCTGCGAGCCGAGGCGGGAAAGCCGGGCACCGAGCCGAGCGACGACAACCGGGATTGCTGGGGCGACCTGAACGGGGATGAACTGACGGACAGTTCTGACCTGTCGGTACTCCTCAGTCAGTTCGGGCTGTCGGTCGTCGAGGGCACCAACGGCGACTACAACGAGGACGGCGTAGTGAACGGCGCGGACCTGAGCGTGCTGCTCGCCGACTTCGGGTGCGTTCACGAGTAGGTCCGGACTCCGGTCACGATTCCAGATACACACCCTGCGAGGGGACCGGCCCAGCCGCCGGTCCTCTCTTTTTCATGGGGGTAGAACGGACCGGGAAGCAGGGCCGGAAAGAATGCCAAAGACGGCGTCTGGCGCCAGATTTGAGCAGTTGCGGCCGAACCTGAACCGGGCGGTATCCGAATGAGTCCTTATAGGAGTGGATGGGCGAAGCGGGTGCCCTATCCTAGGTGGTCGTATCGCCGCCTCGGATTCTGGAGGTTCACGGATGGTTGAACTCAATCGATTGGTGGCGCGGGCGTCGGCGCGGCTGTTTGCCGTGCGGGCGGTGTCGGCGCTGGTGTTCGGGTTGATGGCTGCCGTGGCCGGGATGCTGCTGGTGCGGGTCGCGGAACGGCTGTTTGCGTTCCCGATCGACTGGAGCACGACATGGATGATCGCGCTGGGGGCCGGTGTGGTCGGCGCATTGGGTTGGACGTACTGGACGCGGCACGACCGGCTGGCGGTGGCGCGCGAGTTGGATGAGCAGGCGGGGCTGCGGGAATCGATCAGCACGGCGTTGTGCGTCGCGGGCAGCGATGACCCGTGGAGCCGTGCGTCGGTTGAGCACGCCAAGTCGCTGGTGCCGAAGGTACTGGTCGCGCGGGCGTTTCCGTTGCGGCTGCCGCGATCGTGGCCGGCGCCCTTGATCGGCGTGGCGGTGTTCTTCCTGATGGGGCTGATCCCGCGGGCGGATGTGCTGAAGATTTTCTCAAAGTCCGAAGCCAAGCAGCAGCAGCAGGCGCAGATCGAAGAAGCCAAGGCGCAGGTGCGCGAGATGGATCAGAAGCTTGATGAGCTGCTCTCGAAGGTCGGCGAGGATGCGCTGAACGAGAAGGGCAACGAGGACGAAACGCCGTCGCCCGAAGTGAATCAGGGATCGCCGGAGGAGATTCGTCGCGAGGCGGTGAAGAAGCTGACGACGATGCAGGACCGCCTGAGCCAGCTCAAACAGGGCGACAAGGCCGGCGCGCTGGATGAGATGCAGAAGAAGCTTGAGCAGCTCAAGCAGCCGATCGGCGCGATGCCGGAGTTGAACTCGCTGGTGCAGAACATGCAGGCGGGGAAGTTCCAGGAGGCGGGCGACAACCTGCAGAAGATGGCGCAGAAGCTGTCGGAGCAGAACCTGACGCCGGAACAGAAGGAGCAGCTTGCCAAGCAGCTTCAGGACCTGGCCAAGCAGCTCGAGAAGCTGGGGCAGCAGCAAAAAGACCTTGAGAAGGCGCTCGAGGATGCTGGCCTTGATCCGAAGATGGCGATGGACCCCGAGGCGCTGAAGAAGGCGCTTGAGCAGATGCAGAATCTCTCGCCCGAGCAGAAGCAGCAACTTCAGCAGATGTGCAACAACGCCTCGGCTGCGAACAAGATGTGTCAGTCGATGAGCCAGGCATGCCAGAACGCTGCGAGCGCGATGGCGGAGGGCAAGTCGGGCGGCCAGAAAATGAGCGAGATGGGCGATCAGCTCAGCCAGCTCGAGATGATGCAGTCGGAGATGGAGGCGCTGGACGCCGCGATGGGCGAGTGCAAGAGCCAGCTCACCGCGCTGGGCGAGTGCATGAACCCCGGGAGCAGTCAGACGCAGAATCCCTTTGCGTCGATGCCGTCGAAGGGTCAAGCGAACAACCGCGGTCTTGGCGGCGGGCAGGCGCCGGCTCCGAAGGAAGCGGACTTCCAGACCAAGAAAGAGAAGTCCAAGAGCCCGAACCAGGGCGGGCCGATCGTCGGATCGATGATGGTCAAGGGCGAGCAGGTGCGCGGCGAGAGCGTGCAGCAGTTCGGCGAGGCCGTGAAGGCCGGCAGCGAGGAGATGGCGGAGGCCATCGAGACGATGCAGGTCCCGCGCGAATATCACGAGGCGCTGAAGCACTATTTCGGTGCGCTTGAAGAGAAGGCCAAAGCGGCGACACCGCCCGCACCGGTGAAGAACTAATCACGCGCAGGGGCGCGGGACCTGTGGCACAATGCGTTGATGATGGCTCAACGCATCGCTGCGACATTGGTCTTTCTCGCGCTGCTCACGTGCGGCTGCGAAAAGAAGGAAGCCGCCGAAGCGCGCACGGTTGTTTTGTATTGTTCGGCTGATGACCACATTGCACGTCCGGTGATCGAAGCGTTCGAGAAGGAAACGGGCGTCCAGGTTTTATACCGGGGCGACACCGAGGCGACCAAGAACACCGGGCTGGCGGAGCGGTTGCGGCTGGAGCGCACGAAACCGGAGTGCGACGTGTTCTGGTCGAGCGAGGTGTTCTTCACGGTGCGGTTGGCGCAGGAGGGGTTGCTCGCGCCGCACGTCAGCGAGACGACCAAGGCTTGGCCCGCACGGCTGGCGGATGGCGAGCATCGGTGGCACGGCATGGCGCAGCGGGCGCGGGTCGTGGTGTTCAACACCAAGGCGATCGCTTCGGAGGATGCGCCGCGGTCGATGCATGATTTGCTGGATGTGCGGTTCCAGGACCGGATCGTGATGGCACGACCCCAGTTCGGGACGACGCGGGGGCACATGGGTGCGCTGCTGACACTGTGGGGCGAGGAGACGATGCAGGACTGGCTGCGGCGGCTTTCGGCGAGCGGTGTGCGCTTACTGGACGGCAACTCGGCGGTGGTTCGTGCCGTCGCGACTGGAGAGGCGGATGTCGGGCTGACGGACACCGATGATGTGTGGGCCGGGCAGCGCAACGGGTGGCCGGTGGACCTTGTCTATGTGCGGCACGATGTGCCGGAGCATGGCGTCCACGCGGGGCCGATGATGATCCCCAACGCGGTGTCGATCATCGCGGGCGCCCCGCACCCCAAGGAAGCGGCGTTGCTGGCGGACTTTCTGCTTTCCGAGCGGGTGGAACGGATGCTGGCAGAAAGTGAGTCGGGGAATATCCCGATCCGTGAGAGCCTCGCGAAGGAGTTCCCCAAGCTCGCGGTGCCGGATCCGATGACGCTTGGATTTGATGCGATCGCCGAGCGGATGGAACAGGCGGTCGGCTTGTGCGAAGAGTTGCTTGTGCGATGAATCGCTCGTCGATCGCCAACACGGTGTGGATGTTGATCTCGCCGTGCACGGCGGGAGTGGCGGGGATGACGCTGGTGATCGGCGCGGTGCGCGCGTGCATCGGTGACGATCGCGCGGGCGGGTCCGCGGGGTCGTTCATCAGCGGCGGAATGATCGCGTGGACGATCGCGGTGGCGCTGGGGATCGGGGTCGTGGCGACGGTGATCGCTCTTCCGGCAGCGTGGTGCATGCGGTTTGCCGGCG
>JBGSZV010000078.1:0-3337 GCA_041750235.1 Phycisphaerales bacterium | reverse complement strand
GCTGCGGGGGATGAGCGGGAGCGGCGCGGCACGCGCCGGCGCCACGCACGAACGGGCGGCGCGATTGCTCGCGTCGTACCTGCGGGAGTTGATTGGAAGGGATTTGCCCGCGGCGATGGCGTATTTGAGGGAGTGATGTGGGGATGAAGCCTGGCAGAGATCACCGGACTCGTGAGCGCTATCGCAAACTGGCGTTGTTGGTCGGGTTTGCGCCGCAGTTCTACCTGATGCTTGCCGGAGCTGGCGCGGTGTATCCAGCCATCGGCCTGGGGCCATGGGACCTGTTGGCACGACATCGAATCATCTTTTTCTGTGCTGTGGTGCTATGCGGCATCGGCTCGTTCATTTGTTGGCGAAAGTCGAGGCCGCCGAAGCCATCGCCTCTTGTGTGCCACAACTGCGAGTATGCCTTGACGCTCGACATGGAGCGGTGTCCAGAGTGCGGCAAAGCAAGGCCTGCGAAGCCGGAGCGCGAGGGGCTTCTCTAGACCGGTCCGATGCTGACGCCGATGCCATCGTGACGAACGCGGACAACGTGCACCGAGGATCACATGAGCCGCAAGGGATATCAAAGGCTGGCGTTCTGGATGGTGATCTCGGTACCGCTCTGCTCGATCGTGATGATGTCGATCGAAGTCCTCTATCCCGAGCTTGGGATTCGACCGTGGCATTTCGTCCTAACGCATTCAAAGCTCTTCCTGTCGGCATACGTGCTTTGGGGAGTCCCCATATATGTGCTTCGGCGGATGTCCATCGGCCCGAAGCGCGTGCCGAATTGCTGCGGCAACTGCGGGTACGCGCTCGCGGAGGGTGTAGAGCGGTGTCCGGAGTGCGGCGAGGTGGGAACGCGCGTGCCAGTGCCGGAGCGAGAGGGGCTGCTTTGACGTGGTGCGCGTTGGCACGCTCACCGATCGAAGCGGAGCGTCCATCGGAAAGCGTTCCATTTAGCGCGGCATGGTGAAGGTGTGCTCGCAGACTTCTTGCACACCTTCGGCGTGCGACGCGGGTTTGGCGGCGTGATCCGGTGGTGTCGCTGCGCTCCACCACCGGCTACTGGCTGCCACACCTTCGGTGTGGAGATGCTCAACACACGCCGCCGGGTTTGGAAACAAAGTTGGGTGAGCACCAACGAGGCTGCAGAGCCGGCCGCGTTGGTGGCACGAAAGGTCAATCTCGACGGGTCACGCCGGGCCGAGGCGGCCGACGGTCACGGGCTTGAAGGGGAAGGCTTCGTGCACCGCGCGGAGGTCATCGAGTGTGACGGCCTGGATGCGCGCGAGTTCTTCTTCGAGGGTGGTGTATTCGCCGAGGTAGGTCCATTGGCGGCCGAGGCGTTGCATGCGGTCGCCGGGGCGTTCGCCGCCGACGGTTGCGGCGGTGGCGATCTTGTTGGTGAGGCGGACGAGGTCGTCCTGCTTGATGGAGGCGATGAGGCTGTCGAGTTCGCGTTGGATCACGGACCAGATTTCGTCGAGCTTGTCGGGGTCGCCGCTGGCGAAGACAAAGAACTCGCCAAAGCCGTCGTGCGGGTCGAAGGAGGCCTGGGCTTCTTCGGCGAGGCCCGGCTCGATGAGGGCCCAGTGGAAGCGGCTGTTGTCGGGTGCGCCCAGGACTTGGGCCAAGAGGGCGGCGGCGTAGCGGCGCGGGTCTGAGGAAGAGGGGGCGTCGCAGAGGGCCAGGAGGTAGCCGCGTTCGACCTTGGCGTCGGCGAGGCGGAGTTCGCCGCCGGCGAGGGTCGGGCGCTCTGCGTTGCGCGTGGGCTTGGTGGATTTCCAGGAGCCGCAGAGGGTGGCGAGTTGGGCGCAGGTGGCGTCGAAATCGACCTTGCCGGCGAGAGCAATGACGGTGTTGTCGGCGGCGTATCGCGCGTCGAAGTAGGCCTGCATCTGATCGCGGGTGAGGGCGGTGATGGACTCGGTCGTGCCCAGGACGCGGTGGGAAAGCGGGTGGACGCCGAAGTGCTTCTCGACGCAGGACTCGTACAGGACCCAGAAGGGCTGGTCCTTGTACATGGCGATCTCTTCGAGGATGACGCCCTTTTCCATGTCGAAGTCGGTCTGGCGGAGGGCGGGGCGGAGCATGGAGCCCAGGAGATCGACGATGCGGGGCGTGTGTTCGGGGAGGGCGGTTGCGAAGAAGCAGGTCATCTCGTTGCTGGTGTAGGCGTTGTTGCGGGCGCCGATGGCGTCGAAGGCGACGTTGAGCTCTTCTGCGGAGATGGTGTCGGTGCCCTTGAACATCATGTGTTCGAGGAAATGGCTGACGCCCATGAGCGGCGTGGGCTCGTCGCGGGCGCCGGTCTTGACGAAGTAGCCGGCGGCGGCGGTGTGGGCCTGGGGATCGATCTCGGCGATGACGGTCAGGCCGTTGGGGAGTTGGTGGTGGCGGAACAGAGTGGGCTGGAGGGCGGGCATGCGTGCTCCGGAAGTGACAGGGCCCTGACACTGGAATGGCGGGCGGGGCGTTGGCACCCGCGGCGATCCACGGTACACTCCATGGAGCGGGGGGACGAATGCCCGGCCGAGTGCGAAGGCACGGTACGGCTGGGAGAGGGCTGGCGGGATTCTGGCGTGTCGGTATCGGGTCCGTCTGTGCCCGGCGACACACCTCCTAAGCCAGCCCGGCGCGAGGGGCGCGTTCGGGAACTTATGGCGACCATCTCGCGTCAGAGCGAGGGGCCCTTAAGACCGCAACGGCGCGGACCAGGCGCGGACCTTTCCTTGGAACGAGATGGAGGCGGTATGTCGCTGCTTACGAAGCTTTGGGCGCATGCGCTCGGCGAAGATGGTGCGGGGCACGCGAACGGGTTCGATGCGCTCGAGCCGCGGGCGTTGCTGGATTCGACGCTGCCGTTCGTGCTGTACAGCCCGGAGGGGTACGCGAGCGACCTGATCAACGAGTTCGTGCCGATCACGAACCCGAGCAGCGAGGTGGCGGAGTACGAGCTCTGGGCGCGGTATGAGACGGGCGAGCGCGACCAATTGATCGCGAGCGGAACGATCGCGGCGCTCTCGCGCGGCGGCGTGACGGTCTCGGATTCGCAGAACCCCGGCGCGACGGTGGTCCGCAAGGACACGCCCTTCGCGCTCGAGCTGCGGTCGAGCGTGCGGGTGACGGCGACGTTGAGCCATTACGACTTTGACTCGGCCATCGGCGAGAGCTTTACGAGCACGACGAGCTTGCAGTGGACCTTTGGCGATGTGCAGAAGAACGCCACGGACATTCGCGACTTCATCCTGGTGTTCAACACGTCCGACTTTGATTCAACGGTGACTATCACGATCTATGGGCAGAACGGGATCGCGCACACCGAGTCGCGCGTGGTCGGGTCGCATCG
>JBGSZV010000077.1:0-6301 GCA_041750235.1 Phycisphaerales bacterium | reverse complement strand
AGGAGAGCGGGCCGCGTGCGGCGCGGCGGGGTTGGCGGCGGGCGGATGTGAACGTGGATGAGGTGGTGGACGGGCGGGACCTGGCTGTGGTGCTGTCGCAGTTTGGGATGGAAGCGCCGCGGGTGATGGCGGGGGATACGTGGCGCTGCCGTCCCGATGGAAGGACGATCGGTCCGACCTTTGGGGATTGCTACACGCTGTGCTGCTTTGGGGTGCGAGGGCTAGGGATGACGGAACCGAAGCACAAAGTCCTTTGACTACGCTACTCTGTCATAACTTGTGGCACGACGTCCCTCTCGACATCCCGACCCAAATGAAATCTCTCCAGAACTCGCAGCTGCGATCGACCGAGGGGTCATTGAAATTTCAGAGAACCGGGTCCGCTACAACCTTAAGCAATCGCGGGAGTACGACTGGACAGACCCGGAAGAGAAGGTCCGCGCTCAGTCGGTCGCGTGGTTGATCGTTGGCAAGAAGTACCCGGCAACGCGGATGCGCATCGAAGTAACTGTTCCGCGTCGGACCCCCGAGGATCGGGCTGATATCGTGGTCTACAAAGATGACCGCTGCCAAGAGCCCTATCTGATTGTGGAGAACAAAGCTCCGCGAATGTCCGAAGCCCGGAGGAAGCAAGCCGTAGAACAGGGCTTCGGGAACGCGAACTCTCTTCGAGCAGAGTTGATGCTGTTCGATGATGGAGATGACTCCCGGTTTTTTCAAGTTGCGGGCCATCCCCCAATGGAGCGCAGGCGCAATCACTTGGGACCTCGGGACGCGCTTCCGGAGCAGTATGGGAATGTCCCACAGTACCGATTTATCGCGGGCGGCACGGAGGATATCTCGGCAATCCCTGCCTCAATGCTGGAGCACGCTGTGCGACGCGCTCACTCTGCAATCTGGGCGGGCGGACGGCGCGATCCGCTGACGGCGTTTGAGGAGTGGAGCAAGCTGCTGTTTGCCAAAGTGGTTGACGAACGCACCACGGCGAACGGACAGCCGCGTCTGTTTCAGAGAGGTACGAATGAGACCGATGCGGCGGTTGCGGGTCGCGTTCACGAACTCTTCCGGCACGCCTGCCGTAACGATCCCGCGATCTTCCCGGCCGAAACGCGCATTCGGCTACCCGATCAGAAGGTAGCCGTTGTAGTTGAATTGCTCCAACACCTGAGCTTCACCCGTACCGACGTTGACAGCATCGGTTCCGCCTTTGAGCATTTCTTCGGGTCGATTTTCCGCGGCGACTTAGGCCAGTACTTCACCCGGCGCGAACTTGCCCGATTCACCGTAGCGATGGTGAACATCGGTCCCCGCGACTTCGTGATTGACCCGACGGCGGGCAGCGGCGGCTTCCTGCTGGAAGCCTTGCTCCAGACCTGGCACAACATCGACGATCAGTATGCGGGGCAGCCGCAGCGTGATCGGTTGAAAATGGATTTTGCAGCTTCGCACGTCTACGGCGTGGAACTACATTCAACACTTGCCCGAATCTGCAAAATCAATCTTTTACTACACCACGACGGGCACACAAACATCGAAGGGGACCGAAGCTGCCTAGATGCCGAGTTTTCGCTACCGCGGCTTAACCCACCGGAATCGAAGTTCACTGTTGTAGTCGGAAATCCTCCCTTCGGGGATAGTGTCGAAACGGGAAGCGAAGATCACTTAGGCAGTAACGATCTTGAGGCGTTCGAGATTGCCATCGGACGCGGCAAAGTTGACAGCGAGCACATCATCACTGAGCGGGCAATCAAGTTGCTCGAACCTGGCGGGCGGCTTGCGTTTGTGATTCCCGACGGAATGCTGAACAATCAGGGCTTTCAATCGAACTGCCCGCAAGTACGGCAACTGCTCGCGCGCACCGGGCGCATCCTGGCCGTGGTGTCACTGCCTGACTATGCATTTCGCAAGTCAGGCGCGCAGAACAAGACTTCGATCCTTTTCTTTCAGAAGTTCACGGTACAGGAGCGCCGCCAGTTTCAACGTGTGATGGATGCTGTTGAAGCCGAGCACGAAACCGCGATGGAAGAGGATGACACTCTTTCCAAACTTGATGCATCCGAATCGATTTCCCGCGCTTACGCAGAGCTTGACGACTACCCCGTCTTCCTCGCGGAAGCGAATTGGGTTGGCTACAGCCCATCGGGAGTAGCGGGCGGGCGGAACGACCTGTACCACGGTGATGCTGCGGGGCGGGTGAACGGCGATCAAACGCAATCGATCTTGGGCGAGTACCGCCGGTTCCTCGCCGACCCCGCACGCTACGTTGGGCGGAACACTCCCGACTGTCTTTCGATGGATTTCACAGCCCTCTGGTCTGCGCACGCAAGCAACCGGCTTGACCCGAAGTACCACCTATTCAAGACGCAGGAAGCCCTGACGACCCCGGCGGGTTGGGTGCGACTTCCACTTCGAGACGTGATGGAACGCCGAATGGACGAAGTTGACCCATCAGAAGCGCCAGACGATCCAGTCGTAGTGATGACCCTTTCCCAGACAGGGGACATTCGCCCGCGTCAAGCAGGCAAGGGGAGAAACCCGCCCGAGTGGTTGGGCATGTATTTTGCGGATAGCGGTTCAACGTGGTTTCGCGCACGGGCTGGCGATGTGGTTTATTCGTCTATCGACCTTTGGAAAGGGTGCATTTCTGTTGTGCCCGATGCATTTGACCGCGCGCTCGTGACCAAAGAGTTTCCAATTTATCGAGTTACAGACGAACGAGTCAGCCCCCAGTTTCTTTCTGCGTTGCTGCGCTCTCGGTACTACCAGCGGGCGTTTCGTGCAATCACCACGGGCCATAGCAACCGACGGCGGACCCAACAAGAAGACTTCGAGGCGCTGGAGATTTGCTTCCCGCCAACAAGAGATGAGCAAACCCGAATTGTGGCGGGGCTGGAAGCCGCACGGAATGATCGACACGCCGCAAACCAAACTTTGCTGCGGGAGCAGGCAAGCTTTGACAACTTGATAGATGGGCGTGGAGACGAAGCATTGCCGGATATCGATGTGGATCCGAATGTTGACGCCAACGAAGGATGATCACCAGCCCACAAGATTCTTCCGCGGGTCACTTCGCTGAGACTGATTAACCTAGCGCACCGTGGGAGCCCAACAATCATGGCCCAATCCGTCGTTGCTGGCGGATAGGTGTCATTATTGAGCTCGCGGCGACAGATATTTTGGGGTCGTGACGTGCTGATTGTTCGACGACAGCACGACATGGAGCCACGTTCAGATTGTCCGTTATGGACCCTTGGCGGTTTCGCGTGGTTTTGATAATCCGCAATTCTGCCGTTTCGTGGCAGAAGCGTTTTGTCTGGCGGCACTGAATCCTGTCTCGCAGGAGTCTTGGTGGATCGGATTGCCGCCGCGATCCATGCGGCGACGAGGACGATCCGTTGCCGATTCTGTGAGGATTTGCTCCGATGTCGGTTCTAGACTCGGTCAAGATCCGGAGATCGAGTTCTCTCGTCTGGAGACGCGAGAGACCTGTGAATGCGTGATCGAGGAGGCAAGAGATGAACGAATATTCTTGGAGCCGACGCCGGGCCGTAGATTGGAGAGTCTGCCTTGTGATTCAGCAGAGTGCATCTGCCGCGCAGCAACTTGGGGGGTGCTGTTGGCTATCGAAGGCGTTGGCTGCACATCCTGGTGTTTCCGATTGCCCCGAGTGTGCTGAATTCCACAGCAACTCTCACCGTCATTCGACGTCCCGGCCTCCTCGTAGGTCTCAGAACAGCAACTCTCAAGATTTGTAGTAGCTGCGGCCAAGAGCACCAGACTGTCGCGTATTGCAGTCACTTGTGACTGCACTTCAATCGAATGAATCATTGTCAAAGTCGGTGTAGCGACTTTATCAGTGTCGATTGGGTAGATGTGTGCGCGAAGGTACATTCGGGACTCTTCGGTGCCGTCCGGATTCCAGGGGCGCGGCTACCTCGGCCGACAAGGCTGAGAAGCTGAAGCGCGGCGTTGTTGGGGTGCGGGAGGGCTCCAGGGCTTTCTCGGCTTCACTCATTCAGTCAATCGGAACCGTGACGAACATGACGTGCGCGGGGCGGGGGTGCGCCTGCCAGGCGGTCTGAGCTGCTCTTCGTTGCCATGTTGAGATTCGACTCACTCGTGGCGGCGCCTTTGTCCGTGGGGTCGCCGTGTGTCACCAGGTGGTCCGGTGGGATCGCACGGGGGCGAGAGCGGGGCGCGGCGTGATGAGGTGGGGCCGGGGCGATGGAACTTGTCTGGGAATAGTTGGGGCGGGGTGGACGTTGGTGTGGGCGTCGGGGCGTCGATGCTGACGCGCAGGGGTGTTTGGGTCAACCAATCGGCATTGAACGCTCGCGTGCGGCGATGAGGCCCGCGGGCTTAAAAGGGATGTGGCGGGATGGGGCAACTGCGCTTGTGGGTGGAGCGGTATCGGCGCGGCGAGTTCGGGATGCCCGAGGTCGTGTTGCTGTCGATCGGGGTGGGCGTCGCGGTGACGGTGGTGATGGTTGTGCTGACGCGGCTGATGTGACGCCGGACGTCGTCACATGCGCGGGCTGGTGACGGCGGCGATGAGTGCGTCGCGGGTGCGTTCGATCTGATCAACCGGTGCCTTGATGGTGATGCTGCCGACGGCGGTTGCGGGTTCGCGCGTCGGTAGCGTGAGGTTGCCGATGGCGATGAAGCCGTGGTCGTGTCCGATCGGGGCGATGGGGGCGCCGAAGACCTGGGCATCTTTGAGCATGGTCAGGGCGCAGCTGCCGAAGGTGGTGGGGACGCTGGTGAGGGCGTGGGTGAGGAGTGTGCGGGCGTGGCGGGGTGGGAGGTGTGCCGTCGCCTCGAGGGTTTTGCATGCGCTGGTGGAGCGGGCGCGGGTGGCGGCGAGGGTGGTGTTGAAGTTTGCGGCGTAGTCGGAGAGCGGATCGCCGGCGCGGTGGTGTGCGCCGGGTTTGGTGGTGACAACTCCGACGGCCCGGGGGAGTTTCTTTGTCGCGGGCATCTCGGCGGTGGTGCCAAGGTGGAGGCTCGTGAAAGGATCGTGGTGCGCGAGCTGCCAGAGGATGGCGGCGGCGGTGGTCAGTGGTTCGGCGAGGCGGACGTTGGCGGCGCGGCGCCATTCCTGGAGCGGCGCGAAGTCGAGGAAGAGCTGACATTCGGCGAGGTCGGCGCGGCCGTGGCTCTGGCGCGGTTCGGCGTGGGGGGCGAACTGCTTGGTGGTCGGGAAGGTGAGGAGCGGGCTGGTCCCCCACTGTTTCTGGATGCGCGCGAGGAGTTCTTGGACCGGCATGCCGTCGGTCGCGGCGTGGTTGATGCGGAGCCAGAGGTCGGCTTCGGACTGGTTGTTGTGGAGTCGGGCGACGATCTGGAAGAGGGGAAGATCGTCGGGTGTGGGGCGGTGTGAGGGGCGGTGGTCGCCCTGCCAGTTGGATGGGGCGAGGAAGCGTGCGTTGCCGCGGGGCGCGGGCTCGATGCGGAGGGTGTAGTTGGGGAGGTTGGCGCGGGAGAGGTGGTGGATGTGGCTGGCGCGGGTGATGCGGGTGTAGGAGAGGGGCTCGGTGGTGAGGAAGTTGTGGAGGCGCTGGGCGAGGTGGGATTCGGCGTTGGCGACGGTGGGGTTGGCGGGCGCGGTGGTGTCCGAGAAGAAGTTGAGAGCGAAGGCGGTGAGGATGAAGGTTGCAGACTCGCCGCCGAGCATGATCTGGGCGGCGCGGCGCCAGGCGTCGGTGCGCGGGCGCAGTTTGAGCGCGAGGAGGGCGCGGTTGGCGGTGAGGAGGGTGGCGGCGGGAATCAGAGAAGGCATGAAGAGGGTTCACCACGGAGAACACGGAGGGGCACGGAGATTGAATTGGAGAGTGGACTGAAGTCTGTGGAATGTGTGGTGAGGGGACAGCGAGGATTGGCGCGAAGCCTGCCTAGTGGCGCTCGGAGATGGCTTTGCCGAGGTCCTTCGTGTTGATGGTGTCCTGGTTTCCGGATTCGAGGTTTTTCAGCGTGGCTTTGTCGGGTGATTCGATGATGACGGCGAACCTCGCGTGGCAGGCGTTGGCGTCGGCGAGGAGTTTGCCGACGTTTTTGGTGGACTTGTAGGAGCGGCGGGCGTGGAGGGGTGGGATTGTGTAGCGGTCCTGATCCCAAGGTTTGCGCGCTTCGCGGGCGAGGTATTCGGGGGATTCGGTGCCGCGGCGGAGCTGGGCGACGACGGGGGTGACGTGGGCGGCGGCTTCGTCGTTGGACGCGATGACGAAGGCGTCGGGGCGCACCGGCATGGGGCGGCTGACGGCGTTGAGGAGGTCTTTGCCTTCGGGCATCAGGCCCTTGTCGG
>JBGSZV010000076.1:0-3953 GCA_041750235.1 Phycisphaerales bacterium | reverse complement strand
CATCGATGTCGGCGCGGAGCATCGCTTCGGTCACGGGCTTGCCGCCAAGCCGGGTGAGCACGCGGGCGGCGTCCGCCACGGGCATCGCCGCCGGGTTGAGCCGGGACATTCCCTGTCCGCTCCCCGCAGGCTGGGAACTAGGCGCGTGTTCGGGAGTCATCGCGGACCTCCCGCGCGAACTTGCCCACATGGGCGGAAGAGTTGCCCACATGTCGCAGAATCATCGAGAAATGCAGCCCCAACGCCTTGCCTGTTGGCCAGATGCCGACGAATGTGTGTCACACGCGAGCGGGATGGCCGCACGCGACGGAGACCACGACGATGAACGCCAAGAAGACCAACAAGACCAGCCTCGACGGGATCAGCAAGCAGAAGGCGATCGACGCCGAGATGGAATGGGCTAAGGTCGAGCTCTTGCTCGAAACCCTGGAAACCCGCAAGAGCGACGGCCTCGACTTCCACGAGATCCCGGTCTGGTCGATCCGCGACCTGGTCCGCCATGCCTTTGAGGCCGGGTACCACGAGGGCCTGCACACGGGTTACCGCCAAGGGCGAGCGGACGCGTGCCGCGAGGCGGCACGAGAAGAGGCCCCGACAAGCCCACGAAATCCTGAACTGCCGACGAACTGAAGCCCGCGAAATGCGGGCTTCGCTGTTTAACCGACCACCCATTCGCATAGGAGCAGAAGCATGAACAAGCGCACGACCAACGCCAAGAAGCCCGAACCGACCGCCGCCCAGACCTACGCCGCGAGGCAGAACGACATCGCCCGCCTGATGGACGTGCTGCAGATGGAACTCGACAAGCACGCCGAGGGGGCGAAGGCCGACCCGCGCAACTGGGGCTTTGCGGGAAGCCTCGGGAAGGTCCGCAGCGACCTGATCGACCTGGTCGGGTTCCTCAGCAACATGGATCCCGAGCACGTCGAGGCATTTCTCGACGACGCAGAGTGACCGCACGCCGCCAACGCACCCCGAAGGAGCACAGCCATGACCATCAAGACGATCGTGATCGAAGGCAGCGAAGAGGACATCAAGATTGCCCGCACCGACGCAGGCGCGACCGTGAGCATTCAGCGGTTTAGCCGTAGCGAGGGCAAGCATGACAAAGTGCTGGCGGAGTTCGGACGCGCTGAGAGCCGCGAGGCCCGGTACGCCAAGGCCTGCGTGATCGCCATGCACGTTTACGGGACCGACCGCCACGGACGACCCGCCGCCACCAACTCGATGGTCCACGACGTGATGAATGAGATCGAGCGAGTCGCGGGCTGCTGACCCGCACCACGCGGCGTCGCGGGGAACCGCGACGGCCACGCTTTCCCGCCGCAGTGTGCGACGGGTGTTCCAACCCCCAGTCCGGAGATGACCATGAGCACGAAGACGAAGAAGCCCGCGAAGCCCCGCACCCGCACCCCGAAGATGTCCAAGAGCGCTGCCCGCGCGGAGGGAGCCGCCAAGACAGACCGCCTCCGCAAGGCGGCCCTCTCCGAGATCAACGACCGGTTGGCGGGCGGGAAGCAGGACCACGAGGTCCCCAGCGAGAAGGAGGTGGCCAACAACGCGAACCTCGGCGCGGCCGCAAAGGGGAGAAAGGCGAAGGGGGAGAAGGCCCCCAAGACGCCGAAGGCCCCTAAGCCCAAGCGAGTCAGCGCCCTCGACGCGGCTGCGCAAGTGCTCGCCGCGAGCGAGGTGCCGATGCGGGCTAAGGAGATGATCGAGGCGGCGAGCGCGAAGGGCCTGTGGTCGAGCCCCAAGGGCAAGACCCCCGAGGCCACGCTCTACGCCGCCATCATCCGCGAGATCGCCGCCAAGGGCACCGCCGCCCGGTTCAAGAAGCACGAACGCGGCGTCTTCGTCGCGGGGAAGGGAGCCTGAGCCATGAGCGCCACCCCCGCTCCCCAGCCCGCGCCGACCCAAGTGCAACTCGAGGCCGTGCTCCAGGCCGCGCTCTACCTGCTCGGAGCGCGGCAGGACCGGATGGTCACGATCGAAGAGTGGACGGACCTGGCGCGGGCCGTCGCCGCCTGCCAAGAGCGCAAGACGGCCGACTACCTCACCGAGCACGACCTCGAGGACGTCGCCGAGCGCTACGCCCTTGAATGGGACGAAGCCACCGACGGCCCGCTCCTGACCGCTGAAGAGCCCTGAGCGATGTCCACGAGCCAGAGAACCAACTCGCCCCGGCCGTCGGCTGGGGCGTTTCTTCGGTGCAACTGGATCAGGCGCGATACCCTTAGCCCAATGCCCGCAGAGATTCGGCTTCACGGCAAGTGCATCAACAGCGTCTTCGAGTTGCTCGGAGAGCGGGAGAATGACGTCACTTTCAGCCTGGGCTGGGCTTTGGCCCAGTGCACGGAGTTCCGCTCGCGTGTTGTCCAGACGGTCGTCACGGGTGCTGGTGACGTCAGCACCGATTCCGTCCTCCTTCAGGAGCATGGAGAAGATGGCATTACCGATGTCGAGCTCAAGGGTCCAGCAGTCCACATCATCATGGAAGCGAAACGCGGCCTTGAGATCCCGGGCTTGGAGCAGCTCTCTCGATATGCAAACCGCCTCTTGCGATCGCCGGTTCCCAACAGAGCCATCATCTCGGTTTCTGCGGCCAGTAGAGCGTTTGCAAGAACGAGGCTTCCCAGTAACGTGTCTGGTATCCCGTGCGAGCATTTGTCGCTTGCCGATCTTGACACGCTCGCAAAGAACCGCACCGGCACACATGCAGAAAAGCGGCTGCTCGAAGAGTTGAGTGTCTATCTGAACAGGATTGCCCGCATGCAGGATTTGACCTCGAACATGGTGTACGTAGTTGCCCTGAGCCATGAGCGACCGACGGACTCCGAGATCACTTGGCGCGAGATCGTGGAGATGCATGGGAAGTACTTTCATCCTGTCGGTGGGTCGTACCCTCGCGAGCCGGTCAACTACATTGGCTTTCGCTACGGCGGTCAGCTTCACTCGATTCGCCACGTACAGCAGTGCGAGGTTGTCTCCGACCTCGCTGATCGAATCCCGGGTTGTCGTTTGCGACTGGACGGCCCGCACTACCTCTACACGTTGGGGCAGCCAGTCATCCCGTCGAAGACCGTTCGGAATGGCAAAGTGGTCATGGCCAACCGTGTGTACGCTGCCATCGACCTCCTCCTGACGTGTGACACAATCAGCGAGGCAGGAGAACTCACACGCAAGCGGCTTGGACGAGAGTGAATAGTTCACTTCGGTGCCTCCACCGCCGGCAGTCGCTCAGCCTTGCGGCCTGTGAACTTCTCCCAGCGCTGCACGATGACATCGCAGTACAGCGCATCGAGCTCCATGAGGAATGCGTGCCGCCCGGTCATCTCCGCGCCGATGAGCGTGGAGCCGCTGCCGCCGAAGAGATCGAGCACGTTCTCGCCGGGGCGCGATGAGAACTCGATCGCCCGCCGCGCGAGCTCCACGGGCTTCTCCGTGAGGTGGACCATGCTCTGCGGGTTGACCTTCTTGATCGACCAGGTGTCGGGCACGTTGGCCGGGCCGAAGAAGCGGTGCGCCGCGCCTTCCTTCCAGCCGTAGAAGCACCACTCGTGGTTGCCCATGAAGTCCTTCCGCGTGAGGACCGGGTGCTCCTTGATCCAGATGATCGCCTGGGCGAAGTAGAGCTCGCAGTGCTTGAGCACGGGCGGGTAGTTACCGCAGTTGGCGTAGCCGCCCCAGATGTAGAAAGTGCCGCCGGGGATGAGCACGCGGGTGATGTTCCCGAACCACGCCGCGAGCAGGCGGTCGAACTCGTCATCGGACACGAAGTCGTTGGCGAGCGGCCGGTCCTTGGCCCGGAGCTTCTTGTGCGTTGCGCGGCTCTTCTCGGGGTAGCGGTTGAGGTCGGCGCTCTGCTGATCGTGCTCGTTGGAGTTGGCCTTCTTCCCGAGCGCGAATGAACTCAAGCCTGCCACGATCGCGTTGTTTGAGCGGGGCTCGACCTT
>JBGSZV010000075.1:0-33853 GCA_041750235.1 Phycisphaerales bacterium | reverse complement strand
GGATGGCCCCGGCGAAGCGGGGGCTGGCCAGAAGAGTGGGGGGGATGCGCCGGTCACCCGTGAGGTAGGCGTTGTCCGAGCGGATGGGCGCCATCGCCTCGAAGCGCGCGCACACGGCCGGGATGTCCCGGGCCACGGGTTCGAGCCCGGCGGCAAATGAGCCATCAGCGGGACGGGGGGGTCCGGACGGTAGGGAAGGGGAATGGCCACCCATCCAGGGGCGGAGGATCTTGCGGACGTGTCCCAGAGACACACCCTGGCGACGCTGCACGAAGTCGATGATGGTCCCGTGGTCCCGGTCGTCGCGCACGGAGAAGTAAACCCAGTGGCCATCGGGGGCTACGGCGATGACGATCTTGTCCCCGCCCGGGTGCTCCATCACGGCGCAGTTGCGGCTGGAGGCCTTGCGGTCGAGGGCGTAGCCGTGGGCGGCGGCGAACTCTGAGAGGTTGATCGCGGTCTTGAAGGCGAGGAGCTCGTCACAAACTGGCACAGGCTTACCCTAACAAAGACTGGCTATCCCGTCGACAGTTCCCATGCCCGGGTTCGTGCGAAGGATTCCGGAAACCACTAGCACAACACCGCGCGCGTCCCTACCATCCTCAAATGGGAAAGCACCTGGTCAAGAAGGGAACGCGGGCGGAAGCGAGGGCCTTGTTAGGTACGAATGCTCTGGAGGGCCAAGACCTCGAAGACATCGATTGGCAGGTGCTACGTGGATTGGGGCTACTTCCTCCTCATCCTGCTCCGGGCGAAGCGTTCGGAATAGCACCCAGCTCCCCCCAGAGCGAGTCCGGCCCCAGCGGACGTCGGCTCGTTATCGAAACGAAGCCAATAACCCCAATTTCACCGCCCCAAACGGCGTATCCCTTGCAATCTTCAGAGGATTCTGCGCAGGATGGCGACCTGCGGAGGATCATGAGGGAAAAACAGCCGTCCCCATTGGATATGGATTTCGAGATCGCGGTGGACGGCCCGCGTGAACTTCAGAGCATGCTCGCACAGTACGTGCCGATCGTCACAGATGAGGCCGTCGCGCGCGTCCAAGCCATAGTTGAAAATGCACGGGCGAACCCTCCGTCGGATCCAAAGGCGTTTGTTAGGGATGTGAACCGACTCTTGGAGCTTCTGGACTTGCGCCTTCGAGTAGATGGAGAAGTTTTGGGCAAACTGCGGGTCGTGCCCGGAGCGAACGAACGCGAATACATCCAATTCGCGGTGACGAAGACCCGTGGTGGCAGGCCAGGCGGCACCCGAGGTGGGTTCCAGCGGAAGGGTGTCCGGGTCGAGGTGGTTCGGGTTCCCCGAGAGTATGCCCGGGTCACCAACTCCCCAAGTATCTGAAGAAAATGCCTTGCCTTGGGTGGCGGCAGCACCGAACCTGATTTATACTCACACGAACAATACTCAGACGCCCAACAATCTCCCCGTGTGGAGCAGATTCCGGGGCGCTGGACTGGAGCGTGGACCATGGCGAACTACGAGCGGGTCGGCGGCGGAAGCTTTGGGGTTTACAAGAAGAAAGAGGGCGCCTGGGGGTGGGTCGTCCTGATCGTGTTCTTGGTGATTGTCATCGCGGCAGCGTCCAACGACGGCGCGGGGTCTGCGGCCGGTACTCCGGCTTCCACCTCGCCGCTGGGCCGCTAGACGCTTCGAAGGGCTGGCAGCCTCCCAGCCCTGGCGCGTCATCCCCACCGGGATCACGCGCCTTTCGACCAGATGACGTGGCGGCGGTTGCCGCCGGTGCGATACGGCGAGCGCGTGCTCAGCCGAGGGATGTCGCCTTGGTCGGTGATGTTGCGCTCAACGGGAGCGACCCATCCCCAGCCGTGGCTGCCATTTCGTTCAAGTGATCCAGCAAACCTTTCTCGAGAGGAGTTCTGAACATGGACGGACTGTGGCTGGCAATCGGGATCGTGGTCGTGGTGCTCGTCTTGGCCCGCCAGTGGAGGCCGAAGCAGGTGACCGCACGCGGTGTCGTGGTGGTTCCGGTTGAGCGCGTGCCGCTCATGCAGCTCGTGAAGGGCTATGTGGTGCAGATTGTGGCGGCGGCGGTCCTCTGGTCGGGCGGCGTAGCTCTTGAATACCTCATCGCTACGCGCCAATTGCCCATCAGCGATAGCAATTGGATGATCGGGATCGGACTCGTGTTCGCCGCCGTCTTCGGGCCGCTCCTCGGGCTGCTGGTCGTCCAGTGGCTGAATCCGTTTTTCCCTCCGGGGTACATCAGCGACAAGAGCAGGAAGTGCAATTTCGGGGACGTCCTCGTTGGGCTCACGGTGTGCGCAGGTGTGGTGGCCTACTGCATCGCGGGATGGCCTCTGGCGATCGAGCCGTTCCAGCACGGGTTCGGTTCTTGATGTGGCGAGCGGTCGGTGAGGTATCGAATGGTCGTCACACGGGCAGCAGCGTTGTGGCGTGGCCATTGCATCCAAATGAAGGGAGATCTGATGAACGTTCTTGCCATCGGTGTCGTCGTGGTGGTGGCGCTGATCTGTGTGGTGCGGCAACTGATTCCGAAGAAGCCACGCGCAGGAGCACGCGTCGCCCGCGTGCTCGTGGCGCCGCCGCGGGTCTCGTTGGCGCAGCTCGCCAAAGGGTATCTCGTCAACTGTCTGGCCACCGCGGTCCTCTATGTCATCGCCGCGCTGGTCACGCACCTGTACGTCATCGGGAGGATCCAGATCGAGGATCCGATCGGGCGACTTGGGTTCGCGTTCGGAGTTCTCTGCGGCCCCATGCTCGTGCTCGGGATGGTCTTGTCGCTCAATCCGTACTTCCCCAAGGGCTACCTGAAGGACCCGGCTCGTCAAAGCCCTACTTTCGGAGACCTGAGCTTCGGGCTCGTGTTCCTCGCGGGGCTCGTCGCGGTCTGCGCGGCAAGCTGGCCGATGGTGGTCGCAGCGTTCAAACAGGATTTCAGCGTGTGAGAGTGTTCCACAATCTTCGCTTTCGCTGAGGGGATCCCATGTTCGGCAAGAAGAAGAGCGCCACCACCACCACGAGCAGCGCACGCGCGGGTAACCTCTTCGAGGGCCTGCGGCGGGGCCAGGGCGACACACCCTTCGGCACCGCGCAGCGGTTCCCGAGCGCCGATGACCTGAAGGCTCGCGATGACCTTCGGTTCGATCCCACGAAGCCCGATGGCAAGATCCTGCTCGGACTGGTGGATGCGGTCATCCAGGAAGCGGTGAGCAGCAGTGGGGGGGTGCGGTCGCGCTACGCCACTGCGGGCACGTTCATCGGCATCCGCGATGACCGGCACATCGTGAGCGTGGCCGGGTCGCGCGGTGGCAAGAGCCGCGCTCTGCTGCTTGGGAACTTGCTCGTCTATCCGGGCAGCATTATTTGTGTGGACCCCAAGGCCGATCTGGCCACTGAATCCGCGCCGTTCCGCGCGCAGCGCCTTGGTCAGAAGGTGTACGTCCTGGACCCCTTCGGCGCGGCGGGGCCGGAAGCCGCTCCGTATCTCACGAGCTTCAACCCGCTGGCCGGGATCGATGGAAGCGACACCGATGCCCTGATCGAGCACGCATCGTTGATCGCCGACGCCCTGGTCGTGCGGAACCCGGGCGCCAAGGACCCTCACTGGGACGATGCGGCACTCCAACTGATCGAAGGTGTGGTCCTGCACGTCATGACCTTCCCGAAGTATCGGGATGCCCGGAACCTGGGCACGGTCTATCAACTGCTGACGCACAAGGCGTCGGCCACGAGCGGAACGGAAGAGGACGATCTCCCAGAGCTGGCCGCCGAGATGCTGGAGAACGAGGCCTGCGAGGGCGCTGTCATCGGCGCGGCCCGGGCCCACTACGACAGGGAGGACCGTGAGGAAAGCAGCGTCCTTTCCAGTGTTCGGAGGCACATCCGGTTCCTGGGGTATCCGAGGATCAGGCGCGTGCTGGAAGACGGTCCGGTCAATCTCGGCGCGATGCAGACCGAACCAACCACGATCTACTTGAGCCTGCCTGCGACCCGGATCGGCACGTGCGCCGGGTGGCTTCGCCTGTTCGTCAACCTGGCGCTCAGCGCGTTCGAGTCGAGCTCGAGCAGGCGTGACTACCAGCACCAGACCGGACGGCACCCGACGCTCCTGTGCCTTGATGAGTTCGCGAGCCTGGGCCGATTGCAGCGAGTCGAGGACTGCGCCGGATTGGCGGCCGGAATGGGGTGCAAGCTCTGGTGCATTGTCCAGGACTTGGGCCAATTGAAATCGCTGTATCGCGATCGGTGGGAAACGTTCCTGGGCAACGCCGGTGTGATCACGTTCTTCTCCAACATGGACCTCTTCACGCTGCAATACATCGAGAAGCGCCTCGGGAGCACGCTGATCTACACGCCGTCGCACAGCCAGCCGACATTCGATGCCTCGGTCCATACCGGCGCGACGGGCGCATCATTCGCCATCGGCAGCCATCCCCTGATGTCTGTTCCGGAGATCGCATCGACCTTCGGGCGCGAAGATCCGCAGCTGCGGATGCTGGTCCTCCTGCCCACCATCGGGCCGGTGATCTTGCACCGCGCGTTCTACGACCAGCACGAAGTCCTGCGGAGGATCCATCATCATGGCACTCGCTAGACCGGCCCGGCGCATCACCGGACAACGCACCCCATCGAACGACACCAACGCCGTGTGCATCACCGGTGACCTGGCAACGGCCAGGCGCTGGGCCGTGCTCTCCCGGATCGGGCGGGGCACGGTCGCGATCGTGGGCTTGACCTTGCTGGCCGTCGCGGTTCTTCCTTTGGTGTTCGGGATGTTCGAGGATGCCGACCTGCCCTGGTGGGCCAATCGAGCGTTGTACGAACTCCTCCGCGCTCGGAGGGGTATGGCTTGGCTCATGACGGAGCGGTGGCCGGAACTGGGCAAGGCCGTCCACTATGACCCTGGAGCGTTCGTGGATTGGCACCTGCTCGCGGCGGGCATCGCCATCAACGCATTGCGGCGGCCGCTGGGTGATGCATTGGCGCGAGTGGCGGGGTCCATCGTTCGGCCGCTCCTTTACCGTCGCGTGGGTGTCCGCATCACTCCGCAGCGCATCGAGGTGTCGGGGTTCTCCCGACCGATCTCGATCCCCCGCAGCGTCACCGAGGGCATTACGTTCCGCGTGCAGCGCTTGCAGCCCCACCTGGCCGGACCCGAGCGACCACACCGCGGCCCCATCATGTTCCCAAGCTGGTACCAGCAGCCCGCGTTCCTCGAAGTGCACCAGGGGGTCAAGCTCCCGCACCGCATCTACATCCTGCGGGCCAGTGAAGGGGAGGCGTTCGCATCCTGGTGCAATGAAGTGCTGTCGAAGACCACGCGCAGGATGCCGGAAGACATCACCTGAAAAGAAGGAGATCATCCATGTCCAAGGCACGGGACACCGACGTCAAAGACATCACGCCGAAGTTCAACGATGCCGCCGATGGAAAGGCGCCCCCGAAAACTCCCGAGCACCAGTTGCACTACAAGCCGCCGGTGCGGGTGCCGACGGGCCCGGGGCTGGGCGGCGGATCGGGAACCGTGGCGGTGAACACGAACACTGCTGCGAGGGAGCCGGAGAACGCGACCGTCCATCAGCCGCCTGCGAAAGCCGTCGAGGCAGTGCCGTCGAAGACGCCGCTGTCTCCGAAAGAGCAGGTGCTCCTGCGTCGGGCTTTCCGCAAGGCCCACGACAACGATCTTGGGAACGGCCGATGAAGTTTGCGCGGTGTCGGCGCACCGTGTTACGGTAGAGGATGGGGTTGTGGAACGATGAACAGGTCGAAGCCTGGTTGACGCCGGAGACGCGCATGGTGGCGCTGCCCGATGGGTCGCTTCGCCAAGTGACCTATTCATTCATGATCTGGGACGGCTACGACGATCTGCTGGAGGCAGGGTTCACGCACGAACTCCTGGTCGAGTACGCCGAGAAACCCGGCTGGGACCCACCGGATCTCCCGTTCGAGGACCGGTTTCAGGCGATCATCTCGGACACGTTCAATCGGTGGCGGCGGCAGACGTGGCGGTGATCAGCGCCCGCGGTCGTGGCCGTCGCGGTCGTGGTCCCGGCGCCGTTTGCGCCGGGCCAGAACCTGGTCCTTGGCGGACATCGGCGCTTTGTCCTTAGCCTTCTCGCGCGGGGGCCGGGCATTCCAAGCGTCTTCCCGTTCTTGGGCCCGTTTGCGCCACAGCCCGCGCCGGACCGCGCGGTCGGCTCGGTGTGTGAGACGGAGGTCGCTCCGCTCCGCTTCGTAGTCACGGCGACGCTCCTCCAGGGCTCGGGCCCGCCGGAGCCGAACCTTCGCTGCTCCGGCGCGCTCGGCCGCGCGCTGATCTTTCGCGAGCGATCGCTCGCGCTCGGCGTGGATCTTGTTGAGCGCCTCCAACCTCGCCCCCCTCGAAGCCAGCACCTGGAACGACTGACGGATCGCCCGGGCGCGTTCCCCCTTGCGCATGAGAGCCCGCAGGTCCATCGCCCGGAACGCGTTGCCGACACGCCCGGTCATGTTCTGTTCGTTTCGATCGAACGCCTTGCGTTCCTCCGCGTGCTGCTGGTGGAGGGCCCGCCACCGGGGCCGGAACGCTGCGATGATCTTGGCCCGCTCGTGGATGATCTCCGTCCTGGCGCTGTGGCGGATCTCCAGAACCCGCTCGCGGTTGGTCTTCTGCAGCTGCTCCCAGGCCGCGGCATGGCGCCGTGTTGTATCGCGATCGCGTTTGGCGATGTCGGCATCGCGCTGCCGCTGCTGGTCGCGGATCTGCTCCGCATCCGGCCGGTTGTCGTTCGCGGCCTCGAGCTCGTAAATGTGGCGGGCCTTGCTCGGCTCACCGCGGGTGAACTCATTGCGCTCTCGGGCGGCGTTGTTGATGACCCGCTCCTCGCACAGGACCGGTCCGCGTTCCTGTTCGTAGGCCTGGGCCCACCGGGAGAGATTGAGCTTCTCTTTCGACGATGAGAGCATGCGGCCGTCGTCCGGAGAGACGCGATTCAGGAGCACGTGTATGTGCGGCTGGGGTTCGTCGTTGTGGCAGACAAAAAGGGCCTGACGGTCCTCGGCTCCGAGAGCCCGGATCGCGCCATGCGCCGCCCGCAGCATTTCTTCGCGGGTCAAGCCCTTGTGCTCGTCCGGGTGCCAGGACAGGGTGAGGTGGAGCACTGAATCCACGCTCTTGCGCCCGGTGTTCCCGATGCCCGCCTGGGCCTTCAGGCGCTGCTGGTCCATCGCCGTCGCCGCCATGATCCGCCAGGCTGTCTCGGGGTCGTCCGTCGCGAGGTTCCGGGTCTCGGTCCAGGCGACCCGTTCGCTCGATGTGGCCCGGTCCTTGTCGTGGAGCAGGTAGGCCGCGGCCCCGCGGAAGCTCTTCCCCTTTGCATGGAGTTTCGGCACCATCGCTCAGACCTCCCCCGTCCGCACAACCTTGGCCAGCACCGACTTCAGCTCCGCGCCGATCTCGCGCCAGTACTTGATGAACTCGCGATCCGTGTGCACGGCCCGGGCCAACTGATTGACCAACACGCCGACACGATTGATCGCCACGATCAACTCCGGATCGGCCCGGCGCGCTGCGGCCGGTGACACGACCGCATACCCCAGGATGCGCCGACGGGTGTATTCGGCCTCGCTCAGGCCCGCCTTGGCGGCCTGCTCCTGCACGAAGACCTTCTCGGCCTCCGTGAGGTCCGCCCGGACCGATGCCGTGCGTCGTTCGTGCTCCTGCTTGCGTGGCCGTGCCATGCCGGGCGCTCCTGTTCCCTACCGCCCGCCGCGGACCTACGCGCCCCACTCGATGGGGTGTCCAGAGGGGAGAGCCGAAGTCGCCCCTCTGGTCGTGATCCAACGGCGAAGCGTTGGCCAGATGCCGCCAACGGCGGTCGTTTTTCGGTACGAAAAACACATCTGGCTACCCGTCTTTGCGCGCGAGACTCTCACACTCTACGCATCGGCGCAAGCGCGGTTCGCGCCACCATGCACGCGTGTGCGCGTTCGTCCCACGCGCGCCCGCGCCGCAGGTTGTCTCCGCATGCTCCGGTGTGCCCCGTCGTCGATTCCGCTCGACAGGACGCGCGGGTCTGTGCCATCTCTGTGTCGGTTCTCGGGACCAATCAACCGGAGGGAGACGCATGCGCACCGCAGGAACGGATCTCACCCAGCGCGCGAGTTAGGGCGATGGGGCTGGACATCTACCAGGCGGTCACCGACCGCATCATCGAGCTGCTCGATCGGGGCACCGCGCCCTGGCGCCATCCGATCCGCGAAGGAGGAGGGGCGGGCGGTAGGGAAGGAAGTGGTTCGTTCCCGGCGAACCTGGCCTCGGGCCGGAACTACCGCGGCATCAACGTGTTCCTCCTCGCCATCACGGCCTGGATCGAGGGCTACGAGTCCCCGTACTGGCTCACGTTCCGACAGGCCCGGGAGAGGGGAGGGAGCGTCCGCAAGCGGGAGAAGGGCTCGCTCGTCATCTTCTGGAAACAGTGCGCAACCAAGGACGCGGCAACCGGGGACGAGGTCACGATCCCGGTGCTCCGGCACTACACCGTGTTCAACGCCGAGCAGTGCGAGGGGATCGCTGCGCCCGGGGCTCCCGAACCGGATCCGGCGGCACTGCCATTCGAGCCGATCGAAGCCGCGGCCCGGATCGTCGAGCGGTACACCGAGGAGGGAGGCGGACCCCGCATCCAGCACCGCGGGCGCCGGGCGTCCTACTGGCCGCGTGAGGACTTCGTTCAGATCGCCGAGCCCGAGTGGTTCGTCGATCCCGAGTCCTACTACGCGACGATGTTCCACGAGCTGGCCCACTCGACCGGGCACTCCTCCCGCCTCGATCGGGGCTTGGAAGCCGCGCCGCCCTCGTTCGGATCTCCGGACTACTCCAAAGAGGAGCTGGTCGCCGAGATGGGCGCAGCGTTCCTGGCCGCGGCCTCGCTCAAGCCCGCCCACGATCGAGCAGTCCGCGGCCTACATCGCGGGATGGCGAAAGAAGCTCGGCAGCGGCAGGAAACTCGTGATCCAGGCCGCCGTTGCCGGCCAGCGGGCCGCGGACTGGATCCTCGGAAACCGGGCCTCCGAACCGGGGTGACCGGTGCTCGGCCGAGGTACCGTACCACTAGGAATGACGCTGACCTACGAGCTCGTTGACGACATCGCTTTCGCGGCGGAGCAGCCGTTCCGGAGCAATCTCGGCTCACACCTCTCGGATGCCGAACTTGAGCTGCTCGGTCCCATGATCGAATACACCTGGCTCCGGCGGAGCCTCCCGCTGCCCTCTCTTTCTGGAGCGCCCGGGACGCAGCTAAGCGAGCGTTTCCGCGACTTCGCGACCGAACCCGCCGCGAGCTGCAATGGGTCGCTCAACGATGGATCGCCATTTGACTTTGTACACCTCCCGACGAGCGAGGAGGGCTTCACCGCCCCCCCTTGGGTCAGCTTCAAGAGCCGCATGATGTTCGCGGCCGAATCGCACGGTTTCTCAAGGTCGCAGGCCGCAGCCCTGACTGGGGCGATGGGCGAGATGGCCTCGAACGCCTTCGAGCACTCCCAGCGGCCTCGCAGCGCCATCGCCGCGTTCCACACCTCGCCGACGGTCTTCGAGTTCGTCGTCGCCGACGCCGGTGTGGGCGCCGCCGCCAGCCTCCGCACTTGTCCGGAGTTCGGCCACATCCACGACCCCGGCGAGGCGCTCGTACTCTGCCTCTCGGAAGGAATTTCCCGGCACGGGCGCGACGCGACGCGGGGCTTTGGATTTCAGGTGCTCTTTGCCCGTTTGGCGGACCTCAACGCCCGCGTCCGGATCCGAAGCGACAACCAGGTGATTGACCTCCGCGGGGATCGGCTGGGCCCGCGATGGGCCATCCCCGCGGGCCGAGCGCAGATCCAGGGCATGCTGATCTCCGCCCAGTGCTTCCCGCCGCCTTGACGCCCCGCTCGAATCTGGCTATGCTCATATGAATCACATGAACGATACATACGCCATCCACCTCCACAAGATCGCCGGCTCCTCCATACTGGCGGGCGCAGCGGCCGGCTCCGCCGCGCAGAAGCGCATCATGGTCGCGCTGGCCGGCCGTCCACCGAAAATCTGCGCGCTCGACTGCGCCGGTGTCGAGTTCGCCAGCGCCAGCTTCGTCCGCGAGGCCGTGTTCGGCACGCGCGATGCCCTGCGACGAGCCGGGGTCTCGACACAGCTTGTGCTCGTGAACGCCGAGAGCGTCGTACAGGAAGAGGTCCTGCTCGTCGCGCGAGCGCTCGGATCGTCCGTGGTCCACGCACTGATGTCCCCGCGCGGACTGGCCAAGCCCACCCTGCTCGGGGAGCTGGACGAGGCACAGCGGGAGACCCTAGACCTGGTGCTTAGGCTCGGCGAGGCGACGGCATCCGACCTGGTCGCCGAGAATCCGAGCGTGAAACCCACCGCATGGAACAACCGGCTCACCGCGCTCGTGGGCCGCGGCGTACTCACAGAAGGACGGCGCGAACGCCACAAGGTGTACCGTCCCGTCGTGAAAGGACTGAGCTATGGGAGCTGAGGTTGTTGAGCAGGCGATGCCGGCATTCGAGCGCAAATGGGACCGCGCCTTCCGCGACATGTGCTACGGGAACCTCTTCTCGCGCGAACCCGAGCTCGCCAGGCGTCGTTTCCCGGCGACGCCGGTGGGCGCGCCGCGCCTCATCGCCGGCCGTGAGTACGAGGGGCAGCTCCGTGGGCCGGACCTGTGCGTCATCGACGAGGGGAGCGTCATTGCCCAGATCCGGTTGCCGGTCGAGGAACAGAACCGGGTGCGCAACGCCGGCTGCGGCGTCGCGATCGTACAGGTTGAACAGGAAGTCCGACCCATCAGCGGGGTAGCTGATGTGACCATCCGCTGATGCGGGAACGGAGTGCGAAATGGCGGAGCCCATAGCACTGAGCGTCCTCAATCGAAAGCACTGGGAGCGACCGGAGGATCCCGCGCGTCTCGGATGCTCGCGCTGCAACGACCTAGCTGTGTGCGGTGCCATCCGCCCTCGGGCTGAGGTGTTCTCTTGCCAAGACTACTGCTGCGGCGCGCCTGGCTCCTGCACCAAGGTGTGCCCGAAGCGTCCGGCCGACTTTGTGATGCGGCGCCGGGAAGTGGACGGCTGGGAGCTCGACAACACTCCGCGCACGGCCGCGACGGCCTCACCAGATCTGCCCCCGTCGATCCCGATCATCTACCACCGGTACAAGCGGGACGATCTCCTCAAAGCGCCGGCCGTTGCACTCCCGATGCGGGTCGTCCTGAACGATCGAGCGACAAAGGTAAAGTATGCGAACAGGACCGCGCTGATGAACCACCTCCGCGTCTCTCCACGCGCCAGGCTGGTGCTGGACTTCACCGGCCGAGACTGGCGCCTTGAGAACTACTGGGCCGAACGAAACGCATCACGCCTCATCGAGGACATTGCTCGACTGCGCCCCACGTGGATGATCGCCCCGAACTACAGCGTCATCACCGATGTCCCGCGCTGGGACAATCTGCACGCGATCAAGCGAATCGCGCTCACCTGGTCGGAGTTCTCAGCCGCGGGCATCCCGGTGGCGCTCCCGGTCAACGCCCGGACGGAGCGCGACTGGGAGCGGTGGACGGAGTTCGTGCTGGCCAGGCCGGAGGTTCAGGCGATCACCGTGGAGCTCGCCACGGGCGGGCGCTACGCAGAACGGCGGGCTTACATGTTGGAGCGGGCGAGGCAGCTGGGGCTAGCGGCCGGCGGCCGCCTGCGGCTGTTTCTGCGCGGGGGGCGGAGAAGCATCCCGCTGCTGGAGGACGCATTCGCCTCCGTGCACCTGCTCGACACCAACCCTTTCATGAAGTCCGCCCATCGGCAGCGCGTTGTCCGGAGCGACAACCGCATCACCTCAGAGCCGACGTTCACACTCATCGGACAATCGGTCGAGGATCTGTTGCAAGCCAATGTGAAAGCGTCGTCACGCTAACGCCTAAAGACGCCGGCGGACGCGGTTGTTCCTCCGCTCTCGGAGGCGGTCCGCCCGGTCCTGCAGCGCAGACTCGATCATGCCGGGCACCGGCACGGGGTCACGCCCATAGATGTGCAGGTATTGGTAATCGGAGATGCTGAGGATTGTGCCGCACGAGCCCGCCCTCCGTGAGCGGAGGGCGGGGCCTGGGACCGATCGCTTACAAGTCAGGGGCGCGGTCGTTCCTCCGCTGGACGACGATCTCGTCGTAGGCGAGGTTCGCCAGACGCGACACCCTCAGCAGCTCGGTGCCGCTGAACGTATCGCCGTCGTGGAACTTGCCCTGCTCATCCGTCCAGGTCCGGGTGATCCGGACGCTGTAGAACTCGCCATTCGCGGCGGCGTTCTTCCAGATGGTCGCCTTGAGGCTGCCATCGCGGATGGTGTGGAGGGGTTTGTTGTTTGCAGTGCTCATCGGGGTGTCTCCTTTCGTGAGTGGTTGACCGATGCGACCCAAGTGGCGATCGCGCCGAGCCCCGGGGTCAAGGGATTGGTGCGGGCCGGAGCGAAGCGACCACACGGCCCCTTGAAGCCGGGGCGGCGATCGCCAGGGTGCATCGAGAAGGTCAAACCACACGGAAGGGCACGCCGTCAATGGGCACGGCACGAACTCCGCATGCATCCGCATGTGGCCAAAGCCGCGATCCGAGGGAGAACCGGCGCGCGGAGAGGTCACGCCCGGATCACGAGCGCGTGGTCAAGAGCCCGCCTCTTCCACGCGATACGCCCTGCGTCTACTCGATGCGAGGTGTGCGGCTGCCGAGCACCGCCCCGGAGCTGACATCCAGCACGATCGCGGAAGCGCTCTGAGCCATTCGGTCCCGGGCGATCCACCGCACGCGGGGCAGGGTGTACTGACCGGGGTCATCGAACGGCACGAACGGGAGCTGGCACGACAGCAGGGTCATTCCCCAGGCCGTGGTGCTGAACGTGTGCACCACGCCGCGGCGGAACACGAACACGTCGCGCTCGCGGGCCGCTATGGTCTGGACGCGCTCCCCGGTGAACGCCGACCCGGCTTCATCCGAGATGTGGAAGAACCCGCGGCCCTCCAGGACGATGATGCAGCGGTCCGAGGACTCGTGGGTGTGCATCGGCAGGTCGTTGGCGCCCGGTTCCCACCGGAGCTTGGCGAGGCTTTGGGGCAGGGGCGGTCGCAGGAGCTCGCCAGACCACACCGCGCCGCCGACCCGCGCGCTGCCCTCGAAGGGGAACTCCAGCGTCCGGGGCAGCGCCGTCTCGAGTTCGTCGGCGAGCGCCTTGCAAGAGACGCCCGGCCCGGTTCCGCGGAGACGGCCAAGGGCGACCGATTGCCCTTCCATAGCGTCGACCGCGGCCTGGCCCATGCGGAGAATCCCGGCAAGAACCCGGTACCCCGAACGTACGTCGGATCCGTCGATCGTGAGCGTGATGGGCGCCTGCACCGCTCCCCGGCTGTGCATCCGAGACCTCCCCGGCCGGACGGCCAAACCAGTGTATGCGACGTTTTGTACGGTGACAACTGTATGTAGACGATTTGTCACGCCTGACAGACTCTTCGTCCGTGTCCAAGACGGCATACGTCAGGGCGTTCGGCGCCAGAATCCGCGAGCTCCGCGACGAAAGAGGTCTCTCTCAAGAGCTCCTCGCGGCCCGGGCGGGGTTGCATCGCACCGCGATCGGGTTCATCGAACAGGCCAAGCGCGCGGCCTCGATCGAGACGGTCGCGAAGCTGGCGATCGGTCTTGGTGTCCAGCCGGCCGAGCTGATGCCGCCGCTGGACGCCGATAGCAGGCGTCGGCGCCGCTAGTCCCTTTACTGCCCATCTCCCGGCGTGCTAGGAGAGAGGGGTAGCAGGGAAAGAGACAGCGTGTGACGGTTCGGGGATCGATCAGCGAAGAGCGGAAAGTGGAAGTGCTCCTCGAGGAGTACCGGGTGCTCTACACCCTCGCGCTGTTCCGCCTCTCGGCGCTCGACCGACGCGTGCCGCTCGCAGTCGGGGCACTGGGGGCGTTCCTGGTCGCCGTGGCTGCGCTGCCATGGACCGCGCAGATTGTTGTGCTGATGGTTGTCCCGATCTCGCTCATCTGGGTCGTGCGCACCACGATCAGCCACGCCCGGTCTTTCGAGGATTGCCTGCGCCGGATCGAACACATCGAGCAACGAACCAACGCGATCGCGGGCGAAGAACTGCTGCTGTTCCAATCTCGTCATCCCAGCCGCGGCCGCACGACTGGTGGACGGTCAGGCGGGGAGACCGTCGCCGCGGTGATGCTTGCCAGTGGGCTCACGCTGGCGGCCACCGGCTGGCTGGCGGACCTGGCCTTCAAGGACTTGGCCATCACGCCGTTTCTGGGGTACTTGGCAGCAATCGGCGCGTACCTCTGCTGGATGTACGCTATGTATCGGCAGTACCGCTACACGCCAAACCCGATATCCCGGAAAGGTTCGCTAGGTGAGGGAGATGAACATCAAGGAAGCAAGGGCCGCCATTCTCAAATTATGGGATGCGCGGCCACGGGACGATCAGAGGCACTTCAGCGTGCGCTTTCGAGAGTTTTACGATTGGCTGGTCGAATACCACCCTGACACTTTGACCTGGCGCGTAAAGCCGGGCGTTGACCGGTATCAAGACGTTCACGGATGGATCAACGCGCACGAAGCCGGGAAGCGAACCTGAAGAGAGTCGCGCCCATTTGGTGCGCATCCGCGCCGATTCAACCCCCCTTCTCATGCATGATAAAGGATGTTATCATGCATTAAAGAGGCGACAGCCGATACACAGGGCACGGAGGCCCGACACCATGCCCGACACCCCAAAGTCCATCGTTCCCACGCGCCGCGCCACACCTGCCGACTCCCCCGCGCACCTGCCCGCGGTCGTCGTCGAGTCCGGCACCAACGCCCGGTACGCCTACGAGGAGTTCTTCGCGGGGCTCGATTCCTCCCACACGGCCCGGGCCTACAGGCACGCCGTGCACCGGTTCCTGGCCTGGTGCGATGAGTCCGGGACGCCGCTGACCCAGGTGACCCCCCGGATGATCTCCCTGTACCTCAAGGACCTGCAGGCCGACATCAAGGTCCCCGACGGCCAGGCCCCGAGGTCCCGGCCGGCCAGCAAGCCCACCAGGAAACTCCACCTGGCAGCCCTGCGACATTTCTTCGACAAGATGGTGACGCGCCACGCCATCCCGTTGAATCCGGCCCTGTCCGTCCGCGGGCCCAAGCACGCGGTCACCGAGGGCAAGACCCCGGCCATGGACCCCAAGCAGATCCGCGAGCTCCTCAAGGCCATCCCCACCGTCACCGACAAGGGCGAGGTTGATCTCGCCGGGCTGCGCGATCGGGCCGTCATCGCGACCCTCGTGTACACCGCGGCCCGCGCGGGCGCCGTCGCCAAACTCGCCTGCCAGGATTACTTCTCCGATGGACGCCAGCACTACCTGCGCCTCGACGAGAAAGGCGGCAAGCTCCGGGCGATCCCCTGCCGGACCGACCTCCAGCAGTACCTCGAGGAGTACCGGGTCGCTGTGGGTACCGGGGATCCCTCAACCCCCCTGTTCCGCTCGATGATCCGGCGGACCGGCCGCCCCAGCGACAAGGGCATGACCTCCAACGACATCCTGCGCATGCTCAAGCGGCGGCTCACCGCGGCCGGGCTGCCTGCACACGTGTTCAAGTGCCACTCGCTCCGGGCCTCCACTGCGACCAACCTGCTCGAGCAGGGAGTTGAGCTCTCAGATGTGCAGTACCTCTTGGGCCATTCCGACCCACGGACCACCAAGCTCTACGACCGGCGCAAGCAGGCGGTGACACGGAGCATCGTGGAGCGGATCGCGATTTGAGGTTCCTTATATTAATCCGTCATTAGTATTATCCGTAGTCTGTTTGCGTTCTTTGCAGGCCCCGCTCACCGAAGCTTTACTGGTTCCGTCCACATCAAGCGTGACAATACACTGTCGCAGAACACAGTCGTGCCGCCTCATTCTTGAGCACGCTCGACTTCTTGGTGGCCGCAAAACGCCGTAGAGACTAACTCGCATGTGGCTTTACTACCGAACACCCGCACGTCTGCGCCGTATCGATCTACCATAATGACGACACTATCATATTTGTCTCCCCGATCAAGTAAACCGCTAAGTCCGAGTCGCAGCAGCTTCCCCTGATAATGTTGTTTTGGTACTCCGATCAGGCACAATGCGTCGATCTCGTGCTCCGTATCAACTCGATCTGCAGCAATTGTCCCCCCGATCACCTCAAGGGCGGCAGCGTTGAGTCTAAATGCTACCCATGGTCGCTCCGAAGCCCTACTACTTGCCTCTGACTCGTCAATGGCGGGGACATAGTACTCATCCCCACCACTCCACAACTCAGACACCAATTCTCCGAGACCACGCCCCGAAAATGCTCCCGCAATCCATGCTATCCACTCCAGCCCAGATACTGACGCCGCGCGCATAAACTTTGGCAGCTGCAGCCAGAAACTCTGGTCAAGCGACGGGGCTCCCTGACTATCTTGCCATCGCCACCGAGTCTCGACAACGCCGGGCCGCTTCACATACACCTGAACCGCCACCGGATCACCGTCATCCGCAACCGCGCGGTTGCTCTGCCGGACCAAGACCGCATTAAAGGCGCGCCCTCGCATGGGCGTACTCACGGCTTGCCTCCACACCCACATCCGCCCGGTGTGTACACATCATCGAGCTGTTTCAGAAAATCCTCGTGCTTCTCCCAAAATGCGCCACCCAATCGCACCTCCTTCTCCGATAGATCCAAATAGCACTCTTTCGCCAGGTTATGAAACTCGTTGCTAGGTCTACCGCACGTTTGAGAGAGCTCCTTAGCCATGTCAATGTACTTACGACAGTTTGTGCCCTCTGCGAATGCCGCCGGAGCATCAGTCACCAACAACAACAATCCACCACCGATACATACTCCGCCCAAGCACCTCATACTAGGTCTAATAGCACGAGATTTGTCTTTGTACTTCTTTAGCCACTTAAGGCCATCCTCTTTTGGTGTATTCTTTCGGTAACCCCTCTTTCGATACTCTCGCTCTCTGTCGGGAT
The DNA here is from genome assembly GCA_041750235.1 of Phycisphaerales bacterium. GTDB lineage: Bacteria > Planctomycetota > Phycisphaerae > Phycisphaerales > UBA1924 > JBGSZV01. Next base: position 16,840 of record JBGSZV010000075.1, on the reverse strand, counting down.
TCTTGAATACCCCATCGTCAGGGTTCACCGGCTCCCATCTTTCGCCGCCATCCGGATCGGTAACATCCCAGTGTGGATGATGTATCTTATCGCCTGGGTGATGGCGCCGAACACCGCCATCTGGGTCGATGAATCGCGTACTAGGGTCTTTCTCGGTTGGAGGGACTACGCGCCACTCGCCTGGATTCTCGGGGTCGAAGCCTGGGGGCAAGGGAGCTCCATCGGGCACTGAATGTGGCTCGCTCGCCAGACCAAATGGGTCCATCCGATGCTGTGGGCTGCTTCCGTGGGCAATCACGGCGCTACCAGCAGACAACAGATCAAACCAAGTACCGAGTGGATCTCTCGTTACAAACCGTCCCCTCGCCGGATCCATCCACCGGAACCGGAACTGGTGCATGGCGATGTCCTTGTCCCACTCTCTCCCTTGGAAGCTCGCGAGCAGGAGCGGACTGAACGACACCAGCGTCTGCTGCTGGCCGGCCTCGTTCATGAACGTCGGCGAGCCGTAATCTGAGTACTCGATCCGAGTGACCACTTCACCGGAGGCATCCGAGATCGCCATCGTGCTGAACTGATCGTCGTGGTGTAGATAGTATGGTCCCGTCTGCACCGCCGTTTGATCCGGTAGGACCTGCACAATCTCGTCGATGTAGTGCGCGCCGTGGACCAGCGTGTCCACGGTGTACGAGCTCCCCTGGACGCGGGGGCCGTCGGCCACCTCCACCTGGCAGATCTGCCAAAGGGCGGCTCCGCCATAAAGGAACCACTGGTCGGTCTGGTGCACGCTGCTGGTCTTGTGGACCCGCCTCCCAAAGCAGTCGTAGGCGTAGGTGAATGTCTCATCGGCAACGCCCTGGCTGTCGACGCGCTTCTTGAATTTGATCAGCTGGTTGCGGTAGTCGAACTCCAGCACATCGGGATCCGGAGCGCTGCCGCCGAAGTTGGTCGCGAGAATGGTGAAGTCCAAAGCGTTCACCAAGCCGTCGCCGTTCATGTCGCCCTGGCCCCAGATCGCTTCCGTCAGCCCCATGTTCTGTCCGAGGATGTTGAAATCCCCTGCATTCACCGAACCATCCAGGTTGATGTCCCCGGGCGCCAGATACCTCGATTTCACCAGATTCCCGTTGTCGTCGTACAAGGGTGCGCTATCCGGCGTGAACGTGTACTGGTTCACCGGACGATCGGCACCGTTCATCTGGTAGATGGTCCGGAACGGGTTCTGGACATATCCGCCCTCGACCTCTGCCCGGTTGTGCACACCGTCGATCGTGTACTCCACTGATGTCACGGAAGATGCCACCAGGTCGGTGATCGCGGTGTCGGTCAGTCGATCGGACGCATCGTACCCGAACTCGTGTTGCAAACGAGGTGATCCCACGATCCGCTCGTTGATGCGCTGCGACTTGTTCTGGTTTTGATCCCAGAGCAAGCCGCGCTGATCGAGCACTACATCTGGTACCGGTGGCATCGCTTGCGGATCACCCGGCCGCACATGCGTGATTCGCGACAGCCTGCCCGCGCCATGATCACTAACGGGATCGGCAGGTGGATCGACAAGCACGCCGCTCTGGTCGGCGACCTTGGTCCGCCCGTCATAGGCGTAGAGGGACTCAGTTCCATTGTCGTAGATTCGAACCGCCATGCGGGAAGCACCCATCCAAGCGTACGCGGCGACATCCGCCGCGCTCCCAGGGGGCACGGACACGCTGCCACGAGACTTGATCTGAACCACGCGACCGAGACTGTCGTAGGTTCGGTCGATGACTCGCCCGTTCGGGTAGGTTGTCGCGCTCAGGTTGTTCCCGTTGTCGTAGGTGTACGTGAACGTCCGCTTCTTCCAGCCGTCCACAGCGAGGGTGTCATCGGCGTACTCGTCCACATCGCCCGTGGGATCTATGTAGATCGACTCCACACGCACACGGTTCAGCGCGTCATAGGATCGGATCACCAGCGTGTCGTCGTCACGCGCGAAGTACACGCGGTTGAGCGCATCGTGCTTGTAGTGCTCCGCGGTCGTGCCGCCAATCGGGGCGATCAGGGGACCACCCCCCTCCGGAACCGGGATGCTGGGCATACCCGGCGCGATCGCACGATCCGTCAGCCGACCTTTGCCGTCGTATCCGCTCGTGATCATCGAGCCATTGGCATCGATCTGCGCGACTACATCTCCAACCGCGTTGATGCCGGTTGTGAACCCGGGGGCGGGCCACGAAGCGATGAACGGGGCGTAGTCCGTGGGGCTCGCCGGGGTGCTCCACGCACCCGCGGTCAGTCCGGAGCCCAGCTGGTGCACCGTCCCGTCGGCCATGCGGGTGCCGACACGGCGATCGGCCGAGTCGTAGGCGTACGCCGTCCAGTTGCCGTTGTCATCCCGCCGACCGATCAGCCGAGATGACCGGTCCCAATCCTGGAGTGTGACGATATCGGCGGCGTCCCCGCGCGCGGCCCCGTTCCCGTTCATGTCGATGATGGTCGCGAGCGATCGGCTCAACGCGTCGTACTCGTACCGTGTCTCCTGCCCCTTGGCATCCTCAAATCGCACGCGATTGCCGCGGGAGTCATAGCCGAACTTCGTGGTATTGCCCGCGCTGTCCGTGACCTGCATGAGCCGATCCCACACGTCGTACTCGTACTCGGTGCGGAACGTCTGCTCGATGCGCCCGAGAGACACGTTGACGGAGGAGAAGTCGTGCTCTTCCGTCGCGGTGACGTTGGAGGCCTGGTCGTACTCGTAGCGAATCTCGTTGCCCACCGCAGTGGGTGCCGAGTACGCCGGGAAGCCGCTGCCGGCACCAGCGGCATCGACCACCCTCACGATGCGGCCCGCTGCGTCGTAGTAGTGGTCGGTTGCCACCATCCGTTGCGAGAAGGGCCCCTCCGTCCACTGATGAAAAGTTCTCCACACCGATGAACTCGGGTGGTACACCGTCTCGGTGACGCCCGCTGTGGTAAGCGGAACCGGCGCAGGTGCCTGCGCGTCGGGCATGGGATCGCCGTTCCCCGACGTTACCTCGGTCCGCAGCAGCCGGTTCATGGAGTCGTAGGTCATGACTCTCGCGACGATCTGCCTGTTGAACGCTGCGGGCTCGGGATTAGTGCCCGCGGCGAATCGCTTCTCCGAGAGCGTGTTTCCCGCGTTGTCATACGTGTAGGTCGTGAAGTCCGAGTCTCCTCCCGTCAACGCCGGAGAATCGTCAATCCGCTTTACCCGATTGAAGCCGTCATACGTATAGGTGGTGATCCGAGAAGAGCCATCGGGATCGAGGATGCGATCCACGACATTGCCGTTGCCATCGACGTTGTACTGCGTGACCAAGGCATCTGCGCCGGTGCCAATCGTCTGCCGGTACAGCATGTCCCGTTCGTCGTACTCGAAGGTCACCACGTTCCCCGGCTGCCGAGGTGATGTGCCGGTGGCCTCGCCCTTCTCGATGCGGATGAGGTTCTTGTTGGCATCGTACGCGTAGCGCGTCACGACGAAATCGGACTCGGCCAGAGTCGAACCATCTCTCACCGAGAGGGGGACCGAGACCACGCCCAGCTCCACGAACGTCGCGGTGCGGAAATCGAGTTCGTCGTACTCATGGATCGTCGTGAGGACCGGATTGACCGGATCGGCGATCCAAAGCTCGGGGTCGGTGGGGTCTTGGATGCGGTTCTGGGTGTCGATTCGAACGAGATTGCCATTGAGGTCGTAGAAGTAATCAACCGCATAGCCACGCTGCTGCACGGCACCGTAATCGATGGACTCGTGGTCGCCGAAGACGTGCTCCGTGCGAATGCGCTGGCCTAACTGATTGTAGAAGTGCAGAACAACCGCACCGTTTGGATCGACGATCCACGTGACGTTCCCGACCCGGTCGTACTCGAACGAGGTCACGATTCGCTTCAGCGGGTCCTGCTCCGTGTCGTTGTCGGTGACGCTCTGGAGGTATCCATAGCCCCATGCCTGGGGATCCTGGTGATACTCATACCTGACGATTTGGGACACTGTGCCGTTGGATGGCTTCGTGTTCGTGGCAATCCGGCCGTGCGAGTCGTAGGTGAACGTTTCGACGATGTCCTGAACGCTCCCAGAGGAGGCGGCCAGCTTCACGTCGCGATGGGTGATGCTGGTCCTGTTGCCGTTGGCGTCGAATCCGTAGTCAATGACCTGATTGCCTCCGGTGCTCATCACGACCGTGTGCTTCGTCGCGTTGTTTGAACCGCATCCGCACGCCCCGAATTCGTGGTTGTACTCCCAGAGCTCCACCAGCTGGGGGTCACCGGTGATCGGCGATATGCGCGTGCGTGTCTCGAGATTGCCACGCTTGAGAGGGTTCCCATTACCTTCGTCATACTCACTGACGACCTCGGTGCCCAGCCCGTCGATCTGCGATGCGGGCAGCCCGCCAACACTCGCGTACGCCGTCTCTTTTGTCCAATAGGCGGGATCTCCGGCCCGCACCTGGGGCGTGGTCTGAGGGAAGAATTCAGACGGGACTGTTTCAGGAAACGTCGGCAGGTTGAACCCCGGGTTGCCGGGAATGTCCGCCGAGCCATCGTTGTGCGTGTAGTCGCGGCGCTCGGTGATCCAGTTTCCGCCACCGATCTTCTTGACATGACCGGCCCTGTTGCGCACCCAGACATCGACGGCGTTGGGCTGGCTCCAATCGAACTGCGACAAAGAGCGATCCACCAGCACATACTCGTACCAGTTGTCGACGCCTCCGGTCCGCCCGTGCCTCTGCCGCATGATGCGGTAGTTGCGCTCGTCCCAGTAGTCGCTTCCGTCGATGTGCGCGCTGTACTCGTTCTCGACGATGATCTCGCCGTTGGGGCTGGTCACGGTCGTCAGCGAACCGCCCCACCAGATATCGTTGTGGTAGTTCGGCGCCTCGGTGGCCGTGGGCTCGGCGTCGTACTCAAACTCCCACGTCCTGCGGCCCGACTGCAGGTGCTCCGTCGGAACGATGAAGCCGTTCGTGGGATCGTTCTTGACCTCGGGCAACTCAACCTTGACCAGATTGTGCTTGATGTAGTCGAGCCTCGGGCCTGGATCGTTCGGCCCGGCGGCACCGCGCTCGATGATCACCTCGTCGTGCGTGAATGTCACGATTCGGCCCGCGAAGTCCTCGACCTGCCAAAGAATGTCGGGATACTCGGCGTGATACCGAAACGTGATGGTCCGCCCCAGCGTGTCCGTGATCCGCATCAGCCGCCCGCTCGGACTGACGAACTGCGGGTCTTCACTGTCGTAGTGGAACGTCATCACATTGCCGTTGCGGTCGGTGATCGTCTTGACCTTGCCCGCCGCTGCGCCAAAGTCGTTGAACGGCAAGAAGAGGTAGACAGTGTGATCTGTGGTGATGTACTTCACCCGGTCCCACCCGGGATTGTTCGCGTCCCACTCGATGTCGCCCTGCACCACGTCCTTGAAGTATCCGAAGAAGAGGTCGCCCTTCGCCTCGCCATCAAGGTAGGTGTCGCATCGCCCGTTCCCCGGCAGAAAATCGATGATGCAAGGACTTCCCCCACAGCCCCCACCCCGCTTCGCCCAGATGTCGTAGCTGTGGGACCAGTTTGTCCCCATCGGGCTCGTCGGCATCACCATGACGCCTTGGATCCACTGTTGTGCGTAGACGCTCGCGCCGCCGAACAACGTCCAGATCCCCGATCGGGATCGATACGTGCGGGTGAACTCGAAATCGATCCCGCGGCCCGGGATGAAGAGATCGGTCTGACGGAGCTGGTAGTCGCCGCGACCGAGCATGATCGGATCACTGATCGACTTGTCCTCTGCTGTGCAGCAATCTTGCGGGCACTCGTAGAAATCGGGGCCCGGCTTGGTGTCGGGCCAGAAGAGCTGCCCATGGGCGCCCCCGGCTGCAATCACATGCACGAGCGCGGCAGTGGAAAGGACCGACGCCATACGACAGTGAGCACGATGCGTCATGGGAGCTCCTGAGGTGGTAAGTCTCAGAATAGCTATTTCTCGCGGGGGGGTTCACCGGTTCCGGTCGGGTTCATGAACATTGTGTTCACGCTTGGGATGGCCTCCCGGCGGCGGATCCGCAGGACACGTGCGAATCCGCCGCCAGGGACGCGGCGTGATGCCTTGGCCGCTGCGCTGGCTGAGGTGTCAAGCGAGCCGAAGGCCACCTCCCGCCGCTCCCGGGTCCCTCTATCGTCACGGGACGCGCTTGCTGACGAACCTGGGCCCGGGGGGGCTTTGGTCGTCCGGAAGCAGGCAGGCGCAAGCTGCTCGTTTCTGTACTGTGGGTGGAGCGGGAGGAGCCTTCGAAGCCCCCCACTACCCACTACACACGGAGTTCCGAAGATCGCGAACCGGATCGCACCCGGATGACATGGAACTCCAAGGCATTCCCTAAACGACGTTATGGGATACGGTCATCGGCGATAGGGGGGCGATCGATCCACAGGTGAATCGCGCCGTCACCGGTGGCCCTCGCCCGCGAGAACACCCGCGGCCGGGGGAGGCGGACGAGTGATCGCCTCGCTCGCGACGGCTGCCATGGCCATAACGGCCACCACGGCGACCACCCCCGCCAGCAGCAGCGCGGCGATGAGCGCGATCATCAAGGGGTCGCCTTGGATCTCGGCGCGCCTGACGTCCGCCCGGAACCGGTTGATCCGGAATCCGTCGATGCGCACTCTGGCGGTGTCTGTGCCAAAGCCCTCTCGCTGGAGGGAAGTCCGCTCTTTCCGCTTTATCTGTGAACCTCTCGACATTGAGTCCTCCGGATGGCAAGACGCAGGCACGTCGACCTTTCCCACTGGTGCCACACAGGGCTACCGGGGGGGAGCGACCCAAGTGAGTGCCCGCTATCCCAGTGCGACCGGATAGCGAACACAAACCATCGCGAGGGGCCAGCAGCTGTGCCCGATTGGCCCGCCCCCGAAGGGGCGGGCTCGGCAGTGGATCAGGCCCGTTGTTCGCGGTCCCTCTTCCGGTGGACGGCGATCTCGTCGTAGGCGATATTCGCCAGCCGAGCGATGCGCATCAGCTCTGAACCGCTGAACGTATCGCTGTCGTGGTACTCACCATGCTCGTCGGACCAGGTGCGGGTCAGGCGGGCGGTGTAGTAATCGCCCTTCTCCCCGCTGTTCTTCCAGATGGTCACCTTGAGGCTCCCGTCTCGAATGGTGTCGATTGGTTTTGTGTATGCAGTGGTGGTCATGGTCTGTTTCCTTTCGTGGTTGGTTGACCGATGCCAAGCCAAGGGCACGGGGACAGAGCCGTCGGTGTCATGGGGACTCGGTGCGGGCCGGAGCGCAGCGACAACACGGCCCCTTGACGCCAAGGCAACCCGTGCCAGGGTGCATCGAATGGTCAGCCAACGCGGGAGGAATCCACAGAACTGTGGCCACGAAGTCGAGATACGCACAAATCTGAGGGAACAGGCGCTGTCAGAACAGGGGAACCGAGAGGACGCTCTGAAATCGCGCTCCTAGGCACCTGCCCGCCTAATCGCTGTGGTGGCCGTGGCAGGTACAGACTCAACGTGGGGCGGTTGGACGAAATCGAGCGCAAGCTGAATGTGCGTTCGCAACTCCGTGTCATCAATCGGGGGATGATTTGCGATCGCGCTCTTGGATGGCCCGTGATAGTACCGCTTGACATAGTCGTTCACTTCGCTGAGAACGCCCGCGTGTGATTGGAGCTCCCGCAGCGCACTCTCTGGAACCGCCATTCGGATCGCTTCGATCATGTCGCCGAGCCATGCTGCCCCCGCCAAGGCGAGTCCTTGCCGACGGCGCAGATCAAATTCCAAAACCTGGCGCACGTGAAGGATGACGTCGAGTTCCTGGCCTTCTCCGTCGTGAACGAAGTCGGTCAGCTTCGCGAGGTGCTTCTCAAAGGTCGATTTGAGTGCCTCTTCGATATCCCAAGGCGCTATTCGTGACCCGCCTCCGTGCCCTCGCTCTATTTGCAATAGGCGGAGTTCCACCCCCGGCTCCCGGAACCCATCGTGAACTCGCGCCAGAAAGTCCGTGGAGTGGGACAGGACGATCATCTGCTTCACACCAGCTGCGATTCGGCGGATCTGCGCCGCGGACTGCTCAAGTCGGAACGCGTCCATGCTCGAAAACGGATCATCCACCACAACCGTGATATCCGCTCGCGCTGGATGATGGTCTGTTTGGGCCAGAAACAGGGCGAACGCCAGCGAGAACCGTTCCCCGCTACTGAGCGTGCATCGGAACGAGGGTGTACCACCAGCCTCTTCCGGATCCCCAAGATCTACCGGCACACGGTTGATCTCGATCTGGTACATCGCGTTGGGTGACCGCCCTCGATCTGTGCGCTGAAGGTTAGTAATGCGGAAGTCCACTCCAAACCGCTTCAGCTTCTCATTCACGCTCTGTGCGTATGCTGGCATCACCGTTTCGTTGTAGGACGTGAGCGCGACCTTGGCGGCGTCTCGGGCCTCGACGATCACGGTACGCTCAGCGCGCAGCTGGAGGATGCGATCACAAGCGGATGCTGTCGCTTCTGTGAACCGCTCTCGATGCGCCTTCAGGCGACCAAGACGGGCTTGGGCAGCAGCAAGGGCAGCTACATCTAGTCCCGCCTTCAATTCAGCGATCTGCGCATTGGCACTGACCACTGCTTGGTTGTATGCCTGCCACCGGACCCGAAGAGCACGAAGCGCGATCACCGAATCCCGATATCCCCCGGAAGGGTTGATCGACTCGAACAAGACCCCGAGCTTCGTGTCGATGAGCGCCTCTACCGCGTCCAAGTACGCACCCACCACCTCAGCAGCACCGTCCATGGGATCCGCCGCCGGAAGCGTCACGGTCAGACCTGCCGTCTGCCAATACTGCGCACGCCCAGCGTTTTCCGCGGTCATCCGCTGTTGTTCTGCGAGGCCGCTGCCACGTCGACGCCCTCGTACATTGTCCGCGACTCTGGCGACCGCCGCCTTCAACGCCCGATACGCATCCGAAAGGCAGTCACGGTATGCTCGGATCAGCTCAACGCCGCTCAAGCTTTGACCACAGAATGGGCATTCACCGGTGTCGTGAATCCATTCAAGGCCCGATGAGATCCAAGGGAATCCTGGAGCCATGTGGTGCTTGGCGATGTGATCCAGGACCATCTGTTCGGCGTCCTCCGCCATGTCTGTCAGCGTGCTCCGCAGTAATCGACGCAGACTGGGTATTCGGCCGGGCAATGGCAGAACAGAGAGGCTCGGCGCTGCCCGGAGCTCATCTGCACGCCCAAGCGTTTCAATTCGTCGCTCGACCTCCGCGATCTGAACGCCGATGCCGTCGTCTGGCTGCATCTGCAGAAAGTCCTCGAGCGCTACCGTGGACCGCGCAGCCTCGACCGCTCGTTCAGCTTCTTGAATCTCTCCGTCTTTGGTTCGAAGCTGCTGGTCGCACTCTCGTACTCGCTGGGCGAGTTGCACGCCCTGCTGCCCCAGGATGACGTCCAAAAGGCTTCTGCGATGATGGGTCGTTACATGGTCGCCAGTGAAAACGTTGGCATGGATGAACGAGGAATCGAAAATGAGCATTGGAGGCGGCGACCCCCTCCATGTGCCATTCTCGAAGACACACTCACCACCCTCGATGAGAATCTTGATGCTCGGCACTCGGCGGGCAGTGGGGTCCAGTGTTGCCCGCTCAATAACGAGCTCCGGCTTGTCGCTGATGAGTGAGCGAAGTATAGCGCATGCAGTGCTCTTGCCACGGCCATTCGGAGCATAGATCAGGGTGAGCCGTCGGAAATCAACCTGGTTTCCACAACGGTAGTCGTGGAACTTTCCGACATTGGTGATGTGGATGATCTTGTGCAGCATGACTAGAGACCAGGAGGTATTCCCACGCTTTGCCGCCGCACTCCACGGTGTGCGTCGTGGCCTGACCACGACCGAACAAGGCGGCCTGAAATGACCCTTTTCATTTGCCCGCCTTCCTACGATTGTCGTCTTTGCACAGCATCTGACAGTTGGCTGCGTTGGTCTTCCCGCCCTCGTGCCAGGGTTTGACGTGATCGCCTTCCATTTCCTCCAATCGAAACTTCTTCCTGCACTTCACACAGACACCTTTTTGCCTCTCGTACGCTTCTCGCTTCATGTTTTCAGAGAAGGCGCGGAGATTGAGGTGGCGTTCGTCGCCGTCGAGCACGTACGGGTAAATGCCCGGCTTGCGCTCCACGTCCTCGTCCGCCAGAAGTTTGGCCACCTGCTTCTCAAGCTTGTCGGTGTCGTGCGGCTTGCCACCGTACTGGTTGAATAGAGGCCCCCAGGCAACCCCGTTCATCTCCTTTCGGTACTCCGGGAACGTCGCCTTCACCCAACCGATGACGCTCTGGAAATAGTGCCACAGCACGCTCGCGTTCGGATGGTGCTGGTGCTGCGACATGTAGTCTTCGATCGACTGGTCTTTGGCGTGCCATTCTATGGCTGTCTCCAAGTACTCCTGCCGAATGGGGCTGCCCTTGATGTAGGCGCTGGCCAGCCCGTACGCCGGGCATCCCGTCTTGCTGAAGTATCGCTTGGCGTCGGCTGTCCACGGACCCGCGTAGACGGCGTTGCGCAACTCCTGATCGGTCAGCTTCATCCCCGCAATATTGATCGTCCGGAACCATTCGAGCCTCTCGCTATCCGTTCCGGAGCAGAAGTAGACCATCAGCTTGTAGTTCAGAATCTGCTCTTGCTGATCGTCTTGGAGGTTGTGGAAAGCCAAGCCGTTGATCGAATAGTCGCCATTGACGTACTGGCAGATCGAGAGGGTGCGCTGTTGCCCGTCGATGACCTCGTACGCGCCGTCCTCGCGCACCGCCCAGTACATCACGTTCAGGGGATAGTCCTTCCGCACTGTGTCAATAACGGCGTCGCGCTGCTTGTCCTTGTAGATGAACTCCCGCTGATACGGCGGGCGCACGTCGAGCTTGCCTCCATACGCGACAACTCCCGCTTCCGCGTTGTCAGAGAAGCCCTCCGTGAGTTCCTTTACCGTGATTTCTTTCAGCTCGATTTTCATTTAGACCGTTCTTCTGCGCACGAGGATCCTCGCGAAGCGCCGCTGGCCGTTGACATAGCCGCGGTCGAGCTTGCCCGTCCAGCCCTTCCTTATGAGTTGAGGCAACAGACCTTGCTTTACCTCGTAGTCCGAGCCCACAATCTCAAACTGCGCCGGATTGTGCTTCTCAAGGAATGAGAGGGGCACGCCCATCACGCCGTCGTAGTCGCTGGGAATCTCTTTGTACCGTGCGACCTCAATCGCGTTGTAATTATCGTACTGCGGAAACTGCTTCTTGTCGTAGGTCGTGTACAGCGGCAACTCTTCATGGCGCTTCTCGATGTCAAGATTCGTGAACCAGCAGGCATTCCCAAGGCTGCGCCAGTTCGTTCCGTCCTCGCTCCTCCAGCTTCGGACCTCTCGCATCTCGTAGTGGTCCGGCACCATGAACGCAACGGGATGGGTGTATCCCAGCCAGATCTTGTTATCCCTGATCATCGCGAATATTTCTTTGTAGGTGAGCGCGTTGTGGTTCCCGATGATCAAGAACTTCTTCTTGTGCTTCACCAGCTGTTCGACGTACTCGCGAAAAAGGGAGAAAGGTGGGTTGGTTACGACGATGTCCGCCTTCTTCAGCAGGTTGACGCATTCCTCGCTGCGGAAGTCGCCATCGCCTTGGAGCTCGTGCACCCCGATCTCGTCGGGGTCGGGTACGCGGTTGTCGTTCTTGTCGCCCTCGTATTGAAGGTGGACTCCCCTTTCGTTTGTGTGCGTGCTGAAGAGGTCGGCGTCCTGGTTTTTATAGCACGTCGTCAGTAACCGCTTCAGCCGCAGCTTCTCGAAGTTGTGCGCGAAGTAGTGGAAGAAATTGCTTACCTTGGGATCGTCGCAGTTGCACAGAACGGCTTTGTTTTTGAAGTGCTTGGTGTAGTACCGCAGCTCTTTCTCGATGTCCGAGAGCTGGGTGTAGAACTCGTCCTGCTTGGTCGCCTTCGCGGCGTTCATGCTTCGGTTCAGGGGCTTGGGCTTCATGGGAACTTGCGCGGGCTTGGCCATCGAATGGCTCGACCTCGCCGGTTTCCGTGTGCGTTTAGATGCTGGCTTAGGCATGTGTTGCCATCATGAATGCCCGGGCTGTGGGCGTCAAGGATGTCACGTTTCCGCTCAACGCGCAAACTCCGGCGCGTTCGCTTCGGAACGGTCGGTCGTGGGCGGCATGGGCTCCACTTCGACGCGGGTCACCAGCCGGACCCCCCCGAGCGCTTCGAGCACCCTCCTGGCCCGATCGACCGTGATCCCGTGGTACTCGTTCCGCTCATCGCGTGACACCATGGTCTCACCGACGCCCAACAGCTCGGCAAGCTTGCGCTGCGTCAGGCCACGGGCGATGCGCAAACCGATCAAGAGTTGGCCTATTCCGTCAAGGTTCTCGAACTCGCTGAACTGGCCCCGCTTGAGCCGCTCGTAGCTCTTGATCTCCTCCACCAGCTGCATGTGGAAGGATTCCAGGGGCTCCTTGAGCTTGTCGATCTGCTCGGGCGTGAAGCCTTGCTTCCTCCACTCTTCGAAGTGTTCAGCAAAGCGCTTTCGCTCCGCGTCAACGCGGGCGACGGCCTGCTGGTACTCGGTTTCGTTGCGGATCATGGTGGTACTCCTTTCTCTCTCTCTGTCTTCACTGGACGATCTTGACGATGCCCTTGGCCCCGCTGCTCCTGCGGCAGTTGCGGAAGAAGGCGGGGAACTCGAGCGGCTGCCCGTGGGCGTCCACCCCCGCGAACATCCCCGTGAAGTGCGGGTAGAGCTCGACGCGGTAGGCGTGCCACATGGGCAGCTGCAGCTTCGGGTACCCGCGATACGCCCGCCTGGTCGCGTGATCCCACGTCCAGCACTTGGCGGGATCGATCAGGTTCAGGTCGTGCTCCAGCTGCCCCGAGGCGAACCGGTGCGGATCGCATTCGAAGTAGCCGTCGATGTCGTTGGGGTGGTCCTTGTCCTCGACGAACGAGCCGTCGATGAACAGCTCGACGATCCCCACCCTCCACAGCTGCTGGACCATCACCCGCAGGTTCCCGACGAGCTCGTGGCGCCAGGCGGCATCCCAATCCGGGTGGTCCTTCGGGGGGCCCGGCCCCAGCACCAACGGGGACTCCATCAGTTGATCCAAGGTCAAGGCGTAGTCCCCAGGCGGGAGGACCCCTTCTGCGGTGAAGCCGGGCAAATTGCTCATCGTCTGTCCTTGACACCTGTCATACTGAACAATATCGTCTATCTGAACGTCTTTGTCAAGTTTTTTGTTCCCAGTGCGTCGTCTGTTCGGGCATCATCCCGGTTCTCCAGCCAGAAAGGCAGGATCCCCATGTCGAAGAGCGAGCCACTGCGTCCGGGTAACACGGCCCCGGCTTCTGCCCAGTACCAGGTCATCGGCCCCCGCGGGGGCAAGGGTCCCGAAGTGACCGTGAGCAAGGGTGAGACGTTGCCCCCGGCCCCGAAGGGGAGCACGTACCGCATCGCCGATCGGACGAAGAACAAGTCCGGCCGGTCCTGACCACCTTCCGGGCTCACGCTTCACCGGTGGCGAGTAACCGGCCTGCGTGGCCGATGGCGATCGCCCCCTCCCACCGCTCCCGCGTCCAACCCTGGGCCCGGCGCGCGATGGTGAACGGGTCCTCGATCCGGTGGGCCTTGGCGGCCCGGATGCACGCCACCACGAACCGCTCGTCGTCGCTCAGCGGCGGCGCGGGGGGCATCGAAGCATCACCCCCCCACTGCTCTCGGGGGCGCAGGTCTCCGAACAGGTGCTCCTTCAGCCGCCGCGAGGCCTCATCCTCATCGGCCTGGGTGATGAACGTCGTCTTGCCCTCCCGGAGCAGCCAGAACAGCAGCGCACCGGATCGGTGCCCTCGTGCCCTGGCCCGTTCTGCGAGCGCGAGGAAGTCGAGCCGACCGCCCTCCCCGGCCTTGGCGAGCCCGGCTTCGACGGCCTGGCGGTAGAGCTCCAAGAGCCGTCTGACGTCAGACAGGTCCTCGCTCCGGATGTCGCGGATGCGGGGTGCTCCCTGCCCCCCCCACTCCGCCGGACCGCTGCCGCAGCGTTTCTTTTTCCTACCGCCCGAAGTGAAGCGAAGCGAAACACCAGCCGGGTCCGGGTCCGTCCCGGGTGTTCTGGTTTTTTGATTCCCTTTCTTCAAGGGAAGGGTCTGGTCAAGATCAGGGCTGGCAGATCCAGCGGAAAAAACGCCGCGAGGGCTGGCAGATCCGGCGGTGGGCATCGCCCTCGCCTCCTCCACCTCCCCCACTGCTGCGGCCGGTGCGCCATCATCGTGCGCGCCGGGCATCCAGTCGGTGTTGATCCGGTCGTGCGCCCCCCACCGGTTGAGCTGCCACTGCGTGGCCTCGATGGGCGCCAGCCATCCGAGCTCGGTGAGCGTGCGCCGGGCCTCGGTGATGCCGCGTCGGCTGATGCCGAACACCTCGGCGATCCACGCGCCCTTGGTGCGCCCGTCCACCCGGAAATCCCCGCTCTCTCGGTGCCAGAACAGCGAGCGGATCATCAGCGCGATCATCACGCCGGTGACGGCCCGGCCGAATCCCGCGGCCAGGGCGCGAAGCGTGCGCCGCGGCACGGGAACCGCCCGGCGCTTGTTGGGGATGCGCTCCCACATCGACCAGAACCCCGCGATGTCTCCCACGCGGAGCTCCTCGATGCTGCTGGCAAACGTGATGCGGTTGGCCCGCATGCGCACGAGCCCGAGCCTCGCCAGGTGCTTCACGTCGGCGTTGAGCTCGCTCGCGGCCCTCGCCGATCCACGGCCCCCGACAAGCCCCTGGAGCTCCCGAAGGCGAAAGAGCGGCTGCTGACGCGTGCTCGGACGCGCGAAGCTCCTGCGCTCGCGCATCTCCCAGGCCGCGAACCAGACCCGCAGCTGCCGCCGCGTGATGTGGCCCTCGACGTGGGCCCACCAGGCCATGCAGAGCTGGTGCGTCGTGATGTGGACGAAGCGGCCCTCGATGCACTCATCGCGGACGCCGATGGTCCGTCGATGGCTGCGGGGCGTCACCCCCCCACTGCTCTCGTGTCTGGGGGGCTCCTTGGGGGAATGAGATAGCGCCATGTGCGGATTCCTTTCCGCGCAAGGCATGACAACACCCCAAGCCAAACCGAGGGGCTTGACAACCGGGGTGAAGGCGCTATCTTCGAAGTGCGAAAACGAAGTGCGCCGGTCCTGGACGACAAGCCTTGGACTGGCTTTGAAGACCTCCCCTCCAAGGGAGGTTTTTCATTGTCTGGGTGTCGTTAGGCCATGCGCCTCCGTGCGAACTGCGAGCCCCTCGGGGAAGCCGTCCAGGGCTGAGGGGCATCCTGCCCTGGCAGAATCGGAGCGGGTCCGATATAGAATCGTTATCGCATCTTCGGCCAGACGGCAAGCCCTTCAACGCCCCGAAACACGCCCGCCTTGCCGCCGATCCCGCGCAGGGCAAGGCGCACAAAGACAGTCATATCAATGGCTTAGAGAAATCTCTCGTGTGCCGTCAGACGGTTGACCGTCTGACAGTGGACAGTCTGACGGCTGGCCTGTAGGCCGTCTAACGGTGGAGGGGTAGACCGTCTGACGGTGTGCCGTCAGACGGCGGGCCGTCACAGGAGAGGGCGCAAATTCTCACGGGCTTGCGCGGCGGTTTCCGATGTGCTTATCTGACGGTGGGCCGTCAGACGGTTCACCGGTGGAACGGTGGGCCGTCAGACGGCTGTCTCCCCCGCGCAACGCCCAAAGAAAAAAAGTGAGCCATGACAAAAATCATCACCATCACCAATCGGAAGGGGGGCTGCGGGAAGACCACGACCGCGGTCAACCTCGGCTCCGCGCTCGCCGAACTCGGCCACAGCGTCACGCTCGTCGATACAGACCCGCAGTGCAATCTGACGATGAGCTTCATCCCCGACCTGGCGGAGCTCGACAAGCAGAAGGTGCTGCGGATCACCGATGCGTACATCCAGAAGATGCCCGCATCGAAACTCGAGCTCGACTTCGGCGACCGGTTCGGCGGCCGCCTCTTCCTCGTGCCCGGAAGCAACGGGATGTCCTCGGTCCGGCACGTCCTCGATGTGGAGATCGAGCGGCTGCGGGCCGAGCAGCGGATCACGGAGCTCGATGCCCGCGACATTCAGAACGAGCACTGGCAGCGGCTCGCCAAATCGCTCTCGGTGCTCCGCGGCAAGCGGGATTACATCATCATCGACACGCCGCCCGACCTCGGGTTCATCCTGACCTCGGCGCTGATCGCGGCGGATTTCAGCCTGATTCCGGTGACAGCCTCGGGCTATGACCTGGCCGGGCTCGGGATGATGCGCAAGGCCATCGAGCAGGTGCAGCAGAGCTTCAAGCCCGAACTCCGTCTCCTGGGCGTGCTGATCTGCAAGGCCAAGCGGTCCTCGAAGCTGGGCGTCCAGACCCGCGGGGTTCTGGCCCGCGACGTAGGCGAAGAGCTGGTCATGGCCAGCGAGATCGCCGACAGCGTGCGTTTGCGCGAGGCGACGCTGGTGAGCCAGACCATCCACGAGTACGCCGGGAAGGAGTTCTCGGCCGAGGAATATCTGGCCCTGGCGCGTGAGGTCGTGGCCCGGGCGAAGGATGCCGGAGTTGCACCGGCGCCGGTCTTGACGGAAGCCAAGCCGATCCCGGCGGAGGTCGGCAATGGCTAAGAAATCCGGATTCCCGGAGACGTACAAGGTCCCCACGTTCAGCCAGCCGAACGCCGGGGATGTGAAGCCCGCCGTGGTCGGCGACTACCTGGACGAGACGACGCGGCCCGCCGCAGCGGTCCTCCTCGACCCCATCGAACCCGCCACCCGCACGGCGGC
>JBGSZV010000074.1:0-7024 GCA_041750235.1 Phycisphaerales bacterium | reverse complement strand
GCCCGCCCAACGTCGGCAACTCCGGATTCAAGATCGGCCTCGACCGCGGCCTGCCAGCCGCGCAGGCGGTCGTCGCGATCTCGACGACCCCTCCTGTCAATGGCGTCGTCAGCCCCGCGGTCGTGAGCGATCCGATCACGCTCGGCGGAACCGTGACCGGTCAGGGCTTCGCCACGTTCCACTGGCCCATCCCCCCCGACCCGAAGACCGATGGCGACGTGTACTACATGCAGTGGCGCGTCAACGACCCCGCAGCGCCGGGCGGCGTCGCCCTGTCGCAGGTCGCTCAGATTCAACTCTTCGGCGGCGGCGCCATCGTGCCCCCCGACTGCACCGGGGACTCCAACGGCGATCAGTCCGTCGACGGCGCCGATCTCTCGGTGCTCCTCGGTCAGTTCGGCCAGAGCATCACGCCCGGCTCCGGCGGCGACATCAACAGCGACGGCCTGGTCGACGGGGCCGACCTGTCCGTGTTGCTCGCCCGATTCGGCAACGTCTGCTGATCCCCACCCTTCGACGACAATCCACCAGGCCCCGGACATCTCCGGGGCCTGTTTCATCGGCGGGCTCCGCTACCATGGGTCCTCCGAGGCGACCGCCTCGTCAATACGACCCGGAGCCGATCCCCATGCGTGTCGTCCGCACCCTCGTTGCCGGCGCCGCCCTGGCACTGACCGCCATGTCGAACGCCCAGAGCAGCTACAAGACGCCCCCGCCGCAGATCATCAAAGCCCTTGAAGCGCCGCCGCTTCCCGGCGTCTCTCTCGACCCCACGCGCCGCAACATGGTGCTCATCGAACGCGTCACCCTCCCGCCCGTCGCCGACCTGGCGCAGCCGATGCTCCGCATCGCCGGCGGACGCTACAACCCCAAGACCAACGGCGACTTTGGCCCCCGCGTCTTCGTCGGCTACAGGCTCAAGTCCATCGCCGACGGTGCCGAGCGCCGCATCGAACTCCCCGCCGACAGCGACCTCTCCATGCCCGGCTGGTCGCCCGACGGCACGCAGTTCGCCTTCACACGCACCACCGAGTCCACCATCGAACTCTGGGTCGCCGACGTCGCGACCGCCAAGGCACGCAAGCTGGCCGATGGAATCAACGAAGCCGCCGGTGCCTCCTTCCGCTGGATGCCCGACGCCAAACGCCTTCTCGTCCGCTTCGTGCCCCCCGGACGAGCCCCGATGCCCGTCGCGCCCGCCACGCCCAACGGCCCCGTCATCCAGGAAACCGCCGGCGTCACCGCCCAGATCCGCACCTACCAGGATCTCCTCCAGAACGAATACGACGAAGCGGTCTTCGACTGGCTGATGATGACGCAGCCCGCGTACATCGACGTCGCCACCGGCAAGCGCACCGACTTCGGCCCGCCGTCGATCTACTCCCGTCTCGACCCCTCGCCCGACGGCAAGTACCTGCTCGTCTCCCGCGTGATGCGCCCGTACTCGTACCTCGTCCCCGAGGGGCTGTTCCCCGAGTCGGTGGACATCTGGGACACCAGCGTCGCCAAGCTCATCAAACACCTCACCGATTTCCCGCTCCGCGAAACCATCCCCATCGAGGGCGTGCAGACCGGCCCGCGTGGCTACCAGTGGCGCGACACCGCCGACGCCACGCTGATCTGGTACGAGGCGCTCGACGAGGGCAACCCCAAGAACAAGGTCCCGCACCGCGATCGCGTGATGGTGCTCGATGCACCCTTCAACGCCGAGCCGCGCGAGTGGTTCAAGACCGAGCACCGCTTCTCCGGCATCGGCTGGATGGAAACGCCCAACCTCGCCATGGTCAGCGAGTACGACCGCGACAAGCGCTGGACGCGCACCTGGCTCTACGACATCGATGCACCCGGCGCCGAGCCGCGTCTCGTCTTCGATCGCTCCGTCAACGACCGCTACAACAACCCCGGCTCACCGCTCTCCACGCGCCTTCCCAACGGCCGCTCGGTCATTCGCGTGCGTGATAACGCCATCAATCTCGCCGGTCCTGGCGCCACCCCCGACGGCGATCGCCCCTTCTTCGACCGGATGTCGCTCGTCGACCTCAAGCCCGAGCGCCTGTGGCGCAACGAGGGCGAGTGCTACGAGTCCGTCATCGACATCCTCCCCGACGAACGCCTCCTCACCAGCTACGAAACCCGCACCGACCCCGCCAACTACTTCCTGCGTGATCTCAAGACCGGGTCGAAGACCGCCATCACTTCATTCGTCGATCCCGTGCCCGAGCTGCGTCAGGTCAAGAAGGAACTCATGAAATACAAGCGCGCCGACGGCGTCGATCTCTCCGCCACCATGTACCTCCCCGCCGACTACCAGGCCGGCCAGAAGCTCCCCTTGCTCATCTGGGCCTACCCGCTCGAGTTCAGCGACGCCGGCACCGCCGGACAGGTCAGCGGCTCGCCCTACCGCTTCACCTCCATCGGCGGCATCTCCCACCTCTTCCTGCTCACGCAGGGTTACGCCGTCATGGACGCCGCCACCATGCCCATCGTCGGCGACCCCGAGACGATGAACGACACCTTCATCGAGCAGATCACCATGAGCGCCCGCGCCGCCATCGACAAGGCCGTCGAGATGGGCGTCTCCGACGGCCAGCGCGTCGCAGTGGGGGGCCACAGCTACGGCGCCTTCATGACCGCCAACCTCCTCGCCCACACCGACTTCTTCAAGGCCGGCGTCGCCCGCAGCGGCGCTTACAACCGCACGCTAACTCCCTTCGGATTCCAGGGCGAGCGCCGCACCTACTGGGAAGCGCCCGAAAGCTACGAGAAGCTCAGCCCCTTCACCTACGCCAACAAGATCAAGTCGCCCATCCTGATGATCCACGGCGCCATCGACAGCAACCCCGGCACCTTCCCCGTGCAATCCGAGCGCCTCTACGCCGCCATCAAGGGCAACGGCGGCACCGCCCGCCTCGTCATGCTCCCCTACGAAGACCACGGCTACGCCGGGCGCGAATCCGTCATGCACACCCAGGCCGAGATGGTCGAATGGCTCGACAAGTACGTGAAGAACGCCTCCGTCACCGAACCGGCAACCTCAGGTGGCGGCGCCGCCGGCATGCCCTAATCAGTACGCAGCCCACGCCAAACTGAACCCGCTCATGCCCTGAGACAGATCGTCGTACCGCGCCGCCAGCTCGCGCGGTCCGACGATTGGACGATCGCGTCATGCCACGTGCGATACCACTGCACCATACTTCGCCCCAGCGGGGCGACCGACGGTAGCCAGGGGTGACCAAAGGGAACCCTTGGAAAGCCACTGTCTGCGCAGCCCTTCCTCGTTGCTCACCGCGCCCCAAAAACACCGCAACCCACGCGGATGCGTGGGTTGGGTTCGGAAGCGGACAGGTCGGGATTCGAACCCGAGATACAGGGTGATACCCCGTATAACGGTTTAGCAAACCGTCGCCTTCAGCCGCTCGGCCACCTGTCCGGATGGCAATGGGTCGGATTGTAGCGGACTCCGTTGTCGGCGTCCGAGGGGGTGAAATCGGGCATTTCACCCCCCGGGCTCCACTGGTCCGCCGACTTTTCAGAACTCCCGCCCCGGGGCAGTGAATGGGCGACCCGCCGTAGAATATGTGCATCAGTTCGAGGACCTTCGGACCTCGACGCACGGCTCTCCGCCTACGCCGATGCACCGACCAACGCGGGCCCCTTCCAATGCCCCGCCCGGACCTCGAAAAGTCAAACGGAGCGCGGCATGAGCCTGAACGTCGCTTCGGCTCCGACCATGTCTCACCGGCGGCATCAACCGCCGCGCCCAGCTCGCGCCGGGGCACTTCGCCACCGGGCAACAACCACCTTCAACACCAGGCGCACAGACCGCTGTGCCGGGAGATCACCATGGCCACGACCATGAAGGCATTCGTCATGCACGCCATCGGAGAGGTCGGGATCATCGAGAAGCCCGTTCCACGCGCAGGCCCCAACGACGCGATCATCCGCACCACCGCCGCGCTG
This sequence comes from Phycisphaerales bacterium, assembly GCA_041750235.1. Classification (GTDB taxonomy): domain Bacteria; phylum Planctomycetota; class Phycisphaerae; order Phycisphaerales; family UBA1924; genus JBGSZV01. The sequence goes on along the minus strand of JBGSZV010000074.1, from coordinate 3,064 downwards.
ATCTGCACCTCCGACACCCACACCGTCGCCGGAGCAATCGGCCAGCGCACCAACATGACCCTTGGCCACGAGGCGGTCGGCGTGATCCATGAACTCGGCGAAGCGGTCGCCGCGGCCGGACTCTTCCGAGTCGGCCAACGCGTGGCCGTCAACGCGATCACCCCCTGCTACGCCTGCGACAACTGTCAGCGCGGATACCCCTCACAATGCGGCGGAATGCTGGGCGGATGGAAGTTCGCCAACGTCAAGGACGGCAGCATGGCCGAGTACTTCCACGTCAACGATGCGCTCGCCAACCTCGCCCCGATCCCAGATGCCCTTACCGATGAACAGGCGGCCTACTGCTGCGACATGCTCTCCACCGGATTCGTCGGCGCCGAGTTCGGCAACATCCCCATCGGCGGCAGCGTCGCGGTCTTCGGCCAGGGCCCCGTAGGAATGATGGCGACCGTCGGCGCTCGCCTCAAAGGGGCGGGCATGGTCATCGCGGTTGAGTCAAGACCGGAGCGAGCGGCCCTCGCCCGCAAGTTCGGTGCCGACCTGATCATCGACTACACCAAGGAAGACCCCGTCGAAGCCATCCGCCGGGCCACCGGAGGCAAAGGAGTTGACACCGCGATCGAAGCCCTCGGATCCGCCAAGATCCTCGCGGCGTGCATCAGCGCGACACGCCCCGGCGGGACCATTTCGAACATCGGCTACCACGGCGACGGCGACACGGTGCCGATCCCACGCCTCGATTGGGGCGTTGGCATGAGCGACAAGGTCATCCGCACCGCCCTGTGCCCCGGCGGCTCCGAACGCATGGGGCGCCTCATGCGACTGATCCTGAACAAGCGGGTCGACCCGCTGTCCATGACAACCCACCGCTTCCCGTTCGGAGACATCAAGCGGGCCTTCCACATGATGCAGACCAAGGAAGACGGCATGATCAAACCGCTCATCACCTTCTGATCGCCCAAGCCTCGTCAGCGAGTCCGGGGCGTGTGGCCGTATCATCCGCGGCACGCGCGCCCGGCCCCGTGGCGAAACTGGCAGACGCATGGGACTTAAAATCCCTTGTCCCGCAAGGGACGTGTGGGTTCGATTCCCACCGGGGCCATTCCAGCCGGTCACCAGCTCCGGCGCAGCACATCCACATCATTCATCAGCTTCGCCAGCAACAGGTTGATGATGACAATCGACACGAAGCTCGCCACGAACGCCTCGGTGGTCGCCCGCCCCACGCCCTGGGCCCCCGGCTTGCAGTTGAAACCCTTGTAGCACGAGATCAGAGCGATCGCCGCCCCGAAGAACAGGCTCTTCACCAGCCCGTTCATGACGTCAAACCAGTCCACGAACAACGCGCTGAAGTCCCAGTAACCCGTCTCGCTGACGCCGTAGAACTGCGTCGTCACCAGCCACCCGCCCATCACGCCGCAGACGTTGGACGCCACCGTCAAGATCGGGATCATCAGCACGCACGCCACCACCCGCGGCGCCACCAGCACCTTGATCGGATCCGCCGCCATCACCCGCATGGCATCGAGCTGATCGGTCACCCGCATCGACCCGAGTTCCGCCGTCAGTGAGCACCCGACCCGCCCTGCCAGCATCACCGCCGCCAGGACCGGCCCGATCTGCTTCACGATCGAAATATTGACCACCGCCCCCAGCCGCTGCTCCTGCCCGAAGGCGGCGAACTGGTCGTACCCTTCGATCGCCAGCACCGCGCCGATGAACGCCCCCGTCAGCGCGAGCACCGGCACCGATCGTGAGCCGATCAAAAAAAGCTGTGGGCCCAGCCGTGACCAGCGGGCCCACGCGTGGCGTGCGGTTGTGATGGCGACGAACGTGGCGGCCGCGAACTTCGTGAACTCACCCAATCGCTCGAGGCGATCGAAGACGAACGCGCCCAAACGGCTGATCAAGTTCAAGGACTCGGACGCGGCTGCCACGATCCCAGCTTACTTCATCGGGTAATCGACCCGGGGCTGCGGACGAGCGGCGGGGGCCGGAGCCGAAGCCGGGGCGGCCGTCTCGTTCATCGAGTTCGCGGCCGGAACCGAGGACTCCCCGCTCGTGCCCTGACGCGGCATCAGGTAGATCTCGACGCGGCGGTTCTGCGGCGTGTTGCCGTTGGCGTTGTTCTGCACCATCGGCATGTGGGGACCCCAGCCGCTGACCTTCATGCGCTGGCCCTGCGTGCCGGCGTCCTGCAGGCTCTGAGCAACCGCGATCGCGCGGGCCACCGAGAGGTGGCGGTTGGTCGGGAAGCGGTTCCGCGAAGCGCCGATCGGCTGGCTGTCGGTGTGGCCGACAACATCGATGTTGTACGCAGCGGCCTCGGCATTCAGCACCGTCGCGAGCTGACGAAGCCCCTCGGCGGCATTCGCCTTCACCACATCCGAACCAGAATCAAACGTCAGATCGCTTGAGAAGCGAAGCAGGCCGCGATCCGGGTCGTACGTAATCAGGTTCGGGTAGCGAGCGGCCAGTTCACCCAGCGCGCGGTCGGCGGTCGGATCCAGCAGGCGGAGATTGAATCCGCGCACCTGGTTGGTCAGCTCATCGAGGTTGCTGCCGAAACCCTGGATCTGACCGGTGAGCGTCGACACCTGCGAACTCAGAGCCGCATTCTCACGCTCAAGCTGGTCGATGCGGGCCTGCTTGCGCTCGGCCGTGGACAGGGCCGTCTCCTTGTCCTGCAGCAGGTCCTGATTCCGGGCCTCCTGCGTGCGAGCCGCCTCGGCGGTGGCGTCATACTTATCCTGAGCCACGCAGCCGGTGAGCGGAGCCACGGCCAGGCACGAGAGAGCGAATCGGGTCAGCCAACGCGAGGGAGTCTTCATGGCGGTCATCCTTGCCGGTGTGCGGATACGAAAAGGAGCGTCGTTCTTGCGCGGCAGCATAGCGGTTTTTGGCCCTGTGCTGGCCGCGCGGGGGATCATCGGCGTGAGGGGGGGAGGGGCGTGAGGCGAGAACCAACCTTGTACCTCGCAATCGCCGCCGCGGACGCAAATGGCGTCATCGCTGCCCCCGCCGCGATGCTGGCGCAGCCCGACGCGCAAGGCCTGCGCGTCCT
>JBGSZV010000073.1:0-6728 GCA_041750235.1 Phycisphaerales bacterium | reverse complement strand
GCGTGCAGCTTCGCCCCCTGCGGATCGATCGGCGGAGGCGCATAGCTCGCCGCCGCAAACACCGCCGCGCCGCCCTCTTTCATCGAGGGCAGGTCCACCGGCTTGAGCGTAAACGGATCCCCCGCCGCCAGGATCGCCCGCAGGTCAATCAGCATCGCCTCCGCGCTCGGGTACCGCTGGTGCATCTCCGCCATCGCGCGACGGATCACCCAACGCAGCGCCTCCGGGCACTTCTTGTTGATCTGCGACAGCCCGCCGTGCGCCGGGAACGAGTTCTCGACGATCGAGTACAGCACCGCGCCGGCGCCGTACACATCAAACTTCACCCCGTCCACCTCGTGCACCTTCGCCCCGCGCAGCGCCATCCGCACCAGTTCCGGATCGCGGTAATACTCCGTGCCGTGCGTCGTCAGCGTCATACCCGAACGCAACGGCGTCACCAGCCCCAGGTCCACCACATGCGCCCGTCCGGACGAAATGATGATGTTGTCCGGCTTCACATCCTTGTGCCACAACCCGCCGCGGTGATAGAACTCCAAGGCCGTCAACAGGTCCGCGATGTAGTTCATCGCGTGCTTGAGCTGCTCGTAGCCCAGCCCCTCCCCGCCCGCCTGCGCATGCAGCTTCCGCGTGACCAGCGTCAGGCTCTCGCCCGGCACGTACGGCATCACGTAATAGAACCGCGCATCGTTCAGTTCGTGATCCAGCACCAGACCCAGCTTCCGCGCCGCCTCTAGCGCCCGGCTCTCACGCACGATCTGCGGCATCGTCGAGCCGTCCGCCAGACTGAACGACTTGATCACCACCTGCCCGCCACCCAGCCGATCGCCCAGCCCGGCGCGCGCGAACGTCGCCAGCTTCTGCGGGCTCGGGTCCGCGATGTACAACCGGCCGCCAGATCCGCCGCTCGGCAGCGACCCGACGATCGTGTAACCGTTGAACTGCCCCGTCTTCGCCGAAGGCTTGTCGCTCCCCGGCGCCTCCGCCATCGCCTGCGGCAGGCGCTTCTCCCACCCTTCAACCAATGGCGTGAGGAAGAACAGCCGCGCGGGATGACCGATCACAATCCGGTAGAACGCGTGCGCCGCGGCGCGCCCTTCATCCTGGAACCGCCGACCATAGTGCGACGCCGCCGACCACCGCCCGATCACAACGTTCAGGAAAATGAGCGGCGTAAAGAACAGCGCCGTGACCCCCGCGCCGATCAGCCGCAGCGAGTCGCCGATCTCGCCGCCGATGAACCGGCCGATGTGCGCCAGGAATCGCGCGAGGATCCGCACGAATCCCGAGAGCATGAGCACCGCGCCGCCCAGCAACAGCCCGGCGATCACCAGGCCCAGCACGATCATTGGAAGACTCAGCGTTTGCCCGTTCATCGAAGCACCTCCGACCGGAGTAACCCGCGCGCCGTGTCAACGCGCTGTGCCGCTCCCGTCGCGGGCGATGATTTCCATCTGGCGCGAGTAGATCTCGGCCATGGCCTCGTCGAACAGGGCGTCGTCGTCCTTGTTGGGGGCCAAACCCAATCCCTTTCGTTCCGGTTCGGATAACTCCTCGTCCGTGAAGCTATAGGTCGCCACCACGTCCTTGAGTTTCTCCCGAAGCGCATCCCGAACCTTCGCCAACCGGCGGCTCACCGTCGGCTCGCTCGTGCCCAGCGCCTCCGCCACTTCTTTGCCGCTCTTCCCGTCGAAAACCCGCATCCGGTAGATCGCAAAGTCCATGAACTCGCACTGGCGCTCGACCAATCGGATCGCCGCGTACACCTTGGCCCCGAAGACCGCCGCCTCGTACTCGTTGTCCGGCGTTGCCCCCCCCGCGGTGGCGAACATGCCGTTCTTCCCCATCCATGTCTCGTCGATCTCGACCGCTTTCTTGCCGCTGCCGCGCTTCTGCGCCATCCGCCGGTCGATCTCGTCCCCCAGCGTGTGCTTGGCGATCGCGAGCAACCACGTGCTGAACCGCGCCCCCCGCGAGGGGTCATAACGATCAATCGAGTCCGAGAGCGCCGCCAGCGTTTCCTGCGACAGATCCCGCACTGTCTCGCTGCCGACCCGGCCCCGGCCCCACTTGGAAAGCTGCGTGCGCAGCACCGGGCCGAAGGTCTCCCAAAGCTCGAACCACGCCGCCTGATCACGGGCGCGGAGGCGATTCACAAAGCTCGTAGTGAGGTTGTTGAGCATCTGGCGGGCATCCCCAAACAAGTCCCCGACGCGACCCAGCATAAGGCCGATCGGGCGTTTGCCGTGTCGGAATGGAGCGTTTTTGAGACATGGCGGCGGTCAGGAGGGACAGGCCCGGAAGTGCCTCTTCATCTGAAATCCCTTCCCCCGGTTTCCCAAAGAACCCTCAACGCGAGCGCACGAGTGGATGGGGCGAACGACGCCCCGGTGCGCCCGAGACCATCCAACGTCCGCCCGGAGCAACTCCGGGAGGGCGGGAACAAGGAAGCAGTGCCATGTGCCTGGTGAAGTCTCTGGTTCGTGTTGGTGTGATCGGTGGGCTGGCGACCGGCGCCCTGGTCGCGCTCGCAGGCCCGGAACGCGTCAGCGCCCTGGCCGGACAGTTCCGCTCCAAGGTCGTCTCCAAGATTGACGACTCCATCGAGGACCCCGTCCTCCTCCGCGCTCAGCTCCGCGAGCTCGAAGCCAAATACCCCCAGCGGATCTCCGAAGTCCGCGGCGACCTCTCCGAGGTCCAGGCCCAGGTCGCCCAGCTCAAGCGCGACAAGGCCGTCGCCCAGAAGGTCGTCGAGATGGCCCAGGCCGACCTCCTCGAACTCAAGGGAATGCTCGACCGCGCCGAACAGGCCCGCGCCGACAGCCCCGCCGCCATCGTCCAGGTCCGCTTCGATGAACGGCCCTACAACCTCGATCAGGCCTACGGCCGCGCCACCCAGATCAACAACACCCTCAACGCCTACATGAGCCGCGCCGCCGACGCCGACCGCGACCTCACCTTCCTCGGCGAACAGGAAGAGCGCCTCGCCGAGCTCGTCAACACGCTCGAAACCGAACGCGCCCAGTTCCAAGCCCAGGTCTGGCAGCTCGACGGCCAGGTCGAGATGATCGCCCGCAACGATCGCCTCATCGAGATCATCGAGAAGCGCCAGAAGAGCCTGGAGCGCTACGAGAAGTTCGACGCCGTCAGCCTCGATCAGATCACCACCCGCATGACCAAGATCCGCGCCGAGCAGGAAGGCCGCCTCCAGAGCCTCGCCGCCAGCGGCAAGACCCAGAACTACGAGAGCAAGGCCAAGGCGATGATCGACGCTGAAACCGCCGCTCGCACCATCTTCGAGAAGACCCAGCAGCTCACCCCCATCCAGCCGACGGTCCTCCAGATCACACCCGACGGCACCAAGACTGACAAGGGCGCAACCGAAGGCCCCGTGGCCCTCAACCAGCCCATCGTGATCGACTGACATCAAACGGTTCCGCAAAACGGAGCCGCGAGCGCAAGCTCGCGACGAATAAACTTCACACACCCAACAGGCCACGGGCAAAAGCTCGCGGCCTGTTGTCATTTGTGCCCCATCGGGGCACCGGGCTGTAGCCACGGCCGGTCCGCCTCGGACCGCCCGTGGGAAGCGCGCGAGAATGAACTCGCCCCGGCGGGGCGAAGGAACTGAAAAACGCATGTCCACGAACCGTCGCACACTTCGCGGTCATGCGCGCCGAATTCCCACTTTCCCAGCCCCATCTGGCCGCCTGGCCATTCCCTATTGGCCCCCCGCACCTACCTTCCCCGCATGGGACGCACACAAGACATCGTCGCATACGACTTCAACGCCAAGCTCCTGAGTGCCAAGCAGAAAGCCCTCGACACGCTCTCAAACGTGCTCGACAAGGCCGAAGCGAAAGGCGCCGACCCGAAAGTGATCGCCCAAGTCCGCATGGCCGCTACCGCCATCCTGCGCACACGCCGCGAGCAAGTGGGCTACCACTACACGCAGGAGCGATTGAAGGCGGAGGAAGTCCCCAGCCCCGACGCGCCGCGGCCAGAAGCGCCGCCGTCTCCGCCAACGTCAATGCAGCCCACGCCCCCGCGCGTCCCCCTCGCCGATGAAGTGGGAACCCGCTCCGTCAAATGGCTCCAGCGCGAACTCAAACGCGCCGGCCTCGCCTCACTCCCCAGCCTCTCACTCGAAAGCGGTTGAAAGCAACATGTTCTGAGTGATTCATGAGCAAACCATGAGTAAGGCATGACGCCCATCAACGCGATCACCGTCTCACCGTCTCATGCCTCTCTCACGCCGCACTCACGCCAAACACCCAAAAAAGAAAACAGGGCCCACCCCGGAAGACTGGGCCCTGCTCGTGTGTGTTCCCTCCTTGGAGAGAACGGGTGTGGTTCGCAAAAGGTCCCGCGCCGGTTGGAGGCTTCCGGCGCGGGGCAATCACGCAGTGTCGTGATCCATCACCTTCACTGTTCGATACGCCCGCCGCCGTCGCAAGCGGATATCCCGCGCGTGCCGCCCGGAAGGTCCGTCTGTAACGTCTGGGTAGACTCCCGGCCATGGCCAAGCGATCCACGAGCACCAAGCCCGCTCCCGCCCCCGCGCTCACCGCGACGACGCGCCGCCACGTCGCGGTCTACCCCGGCTCCTTCGACCCCGTGACCTACGGCCATCTCGATGTCGTCGAACGCGGACGCCGCCTCTTTGACCATGTGGTCGTCGGCGTCGGCGAGAACCCCGAGAAGGACACCCTCTTCACCGCCAAGGAGCGCCTCGACATGCTCCAGCAGCTCGTGGCGGAAATGGTCAAACGCGAGCCCGACGCCGCCACCGTCGAAGTCCGCGCCTACACCGGCCTCACCGTCGATTTTGCCGTCGGCATCGGCGCGAAGGTGCTCCTCCGCGGCATCCGCAACCTCTCCGATCTCCAGTCCGAAGTGCAGCAGGCGGTGACAAACCGCGAGGTCGGCGGCCTCGAGACCGCCTTCGTCGTCGCCGGCCACAGCTTCGCCTACACTTCCAGCACCCTGATCCGCCAGATCACCGCCATGGGCAAGGACCTCAGCGTCCTCAGCGCCATGTGCCCGGAACTGGTCATCGAAAAACTCCGCCAGAAGAAGCGGCAGTCACCCAATGCTCTGCGCAAGCTGCGCGAATAGCCGACTAGAGTAGAGCATGAACCCCTCCGGTCGAATCGTGAAGGCGGTCGCAACCCTCTCGTTGATTGCGATGACGGCCTCCGCCCAGACGCCCGATACCACCGCTCAGACGGCACCACCGCCGCCCCCACCTGAAATCAAGCTCGGCCTCCGCGTCGAAACCCTGCGCCAGCAGCTCAAGGTCAGGCCCACCCTCGTCATCGTCCCCGACACCGCCTCCTACATCCGCGCCATCGAAAAGTGGACCATTCAGGAACGCTTCCCCGTCTTGATCGACGACGCCACCGACCTCGCTCGCGAGAACATCGCCCGTTTCGTCCGCGAGTTTGCCCCCAAGACCATCATCCGCTGGCAAGCGCCCGACGACGATCGCGACGATGTCTGGCCCGACAACGACGACGGCCGCTGCAACAGCCTCAACCGTGCCGTCGCTCGCGCCTGGGAACGCGAAAGCACCCAGGAACTCCGCGAGTACTGGAAGCAGTTGCAGTTCGCGCCCCCCGGCGTCGTCGTCGCAGATCCCAACGACCGCGCTTGGACCGCCGCCCTCGCCCTCGCCGCAGCCCACGGCCAGCCGCTCCTCTTTGTCACCACACCAAAAGGCGGACCCAGCGAAGAGATCGGCGCCGAGCCGCTCGCCATCTTCGATGCCGCCATCGCGTCAGGGCTGTACGAACTCGGAATCCCCTACGAAAAGCGCGGCGACGAGATCGACGCAATCACCGTCTGCCTCAACATGTGCGCGCGCGTCCCACCGCCCGCCGGCAAAAGCGGTTCCATGGCGCTCACCGACCACCTCGGTCGCGCTTCCAGCGGCGAACGCTACGCGTGGTCCGGTCTGGTCTTCGGCGATGAGGCCACCGCTGCCTACCGCGCGATGAGCGCGATCTTCACACGCCCCACAGTCGCATGGCTCTTCGACGGCTACGCCGCCGACTTCGCGCCCCCCTTTGCCGCCGCCAAGGCCGGCGATTTGCTCAAGCAGGCCGACTTCAAGGTCGAGCTTGATGCGCCGCCCAAGGGCAGCCTCGCCGCATGGCGACAGCGCGCGCGCGGAGGTGTGGACGCCGGACTGATCAACATCAACACCTCCGGCCACCCGCGCTGGTTCGACCTCACTCCCGGCCGCGCGACGACCTCGGACATCCCCATGCTCCGCAAGCCCGCGCTGGTCCACTGCATCCATTCGTTCTCGGCGCAATGGGTCGGCGACACCGCCACCATCGCCGGACGCTTCCTGCACAACGGCGCCTACGCCTACGTCGGCTCGGTCGATGAACCCTACCTCGGCGCCTTCTGCACCCCCGAAGCCTTCGTCGGCCGCATGTTCGCGCTCATGCCTCTCGGCGCGGCCGTGCGACGCGACGCCGAGGCAATCTGGAAGATCAACGTGATCGGCGACCCGCTCATCACGCTGGCCAAGCCCGTCGCGCGCCACGATGAACCATTCGTGATCGACGGTGCGATCCTCGTCGAGGATGAAATGAAGGCCGCGCTCAAGGACGCCAAGTTCGCGCTGGCGCTCGCCGATCTCGTCATCCTGGGGCGCGACGCCGATGCCGTCCGCGTGATCGCCGCGACGCTCAAGGACCGTGCAAGCGAAGCGGATG
>JBGSZV010000072.1:0-5682 GCA_041750235.1 Phycisphaerales bacterium | reverse complement strand
TCAGGATGCCCGCCGCTGAGTGCATGCCCTCGACATCCTCCGGGCTCGTCTCCTTGCGCACGAGAATCACCTTCTCGCCCGCCCGGTGACGACGCACCGCTTCCTCCGCCGTGAACGCCGGCTTGCCCACCGCCGCGCCCGGCGACGCCGGGAGCCCCTCGGTCAGCTTCGTCGCCAGCTTCTTCGCCGCCGGATCAAAGCTCGGCAGCAGCAGTTGCGTCAGGTCATTCGCGGGGATCCGCAGCAGCGCCTTCTTCTCATCCAGCAGCTTCTCCTTCACCATGTCGCAGGCGATCTTCACCGCGGCAAAGCCCGTGCGCTTGCCGGTGCGCGTCTGCAGCATGTAGAGCTTGCCCTTCTCGATCGTGAACTCGATGTCCTGCATCTCGCGGTAGTGCTTCTCGAGCTTGCTCTTGATCTTGAGGAGCTGGTCGTAGACCTTCTTGTTCCACTTGGGCATCTCGTCGGTGTTGATCGGCGTGCGGATGCCGGCCACCACGTCCTCGCCCTGCGCGTTGATCAGGAACTCGCCGTAGAACTTGTTGTCACCCGTGCTCGGGTTGCGCGTGAACGCGACGCCCGTGCCCGAGTCGTCGCCCATGTTGCCGTACACCATCGCCTGCACATTCACCGCCGTGCCGTGCAGCCCGGTGATGTTGGCAAGACGGCGGTACGAGATCGCGCGGTCGCCGTTCCAGCTCTTGAACACCGCCTCGATGGCCAGCCCCAGCTGCTCCATCGGGTTCTGCGGGAAGGGCTTGCCGACGTGCTGCTCATAGATCTGCTTGTAGGTCTGGCACAGCTCCTTGAGCCCCTCGGCCGGAACCTGCGTGTCCTCGGTCACGCCCAGGCGCGCCTTGAGGTTCGTGAAGGCGTGCTCGAAGTGCTCGTGGTCAACGCCCATCACGACGTCGCCGTACATGTTGATCAGGCGCCGGTACGCGTCGTACGCGAACCGCTCGTTCTTCGTCGCCGCCGCGAGACCCTCGGTCACCTTGTCGTTCAGGCCCAAGTTCAGGATCGTGTCAATCATCCCCGGCATCGACACCGCCGCGCCCGATCGCACCGATACCAGCAGCGGGTTCTTCGGGTCGCCGAACTTCTTGCCCAGCTCCCGCTCGAGCATCTTGACGTTCTTCTCAACGTCGCTCATCAGCCCCTTGGGGAACTTCTGACCCACCGCGTAGTACGCCGCGCACACCTCGGTCGTCACCGTAAAGCCCGGAGGAACCGGCAGGCCGATGCTCGTCATGTCGGCGAGGTTCGCACCCTTGCCGCCCAGCAGTTGCCGCATGTCCGCGCGGCCCTCGGTCTTCGTCTTGCCGAAGTAGAACACCATCTTCGACGGCCCCTTGCCGCCGCGCGCCGAGGCATGCCCCGCCGCCTTCTTCGTCCGCCGCGTCGCCGCCTGCTTCGGAGTCTTCTTCTTCACCACTTTGCGTCCCTTGGTCGTGCTGGCCATGTTCTTCACAGCTTTCTGCGTATGGAAATTGAGTTGGAAACCTGAACTGGTAAACCGCTTCATCACCGCGCGGCTCGTACTCCGCTCCGCACGGTCTCCCGCCGGTCCGATCGTCTCACAGATTCGTCGGCGCCCGGAAGTGAGCCACAAGTCTAGCGAAGCCTTCAACCCCCCGTCGCCGCTCCTTTTGCCGCAAAATCCCCGCGCCGCCCGTTCCACCCGGCACGCCGCCGTACCATTCCCCCCGTGTCCGGGAATCCGCCAACCATCCACCGACTCGACTGGCAGATCGCCCCCGCCGACCTCCTCGCGCGATGGCCCCATGACCAGCGCCTCGTCGCGCTCATCAGCGCCGGCGATCACCGCGCCCGCTGGTCCATCTTCGGCATCCCCGCCCGCACCATTCGCATCGATGAGAACGCCGATCCCCTCGCCGCCATCGATCGCGCCGTCACCTTCCCGCACATGGGAATCGACACCGACCTCCCCTTCCTCGGCGGCTGGATCGTCGCCCTCTCCTACGCCCTCGGCCGCGCCATCGAACCCGCCGCGCAGCACCCCGCCACCGATCACCGCCGCTCCGCGTCAACCGTTCCCCTCATCGAGCTCCACCGCTGCGACAGCGCCCTCATCCACGACGCCTCCACCAACCAGTGGACCGCCGTCGGCTTCCCTTCACCCCCGCACCGTCTCACCCACTCCCCGTCTCATGACTTCCTCACCACCGCCCCCGACAGCCTCACCGGTCGCGATGCCTTCATCCGTGCCGTGCAGCGCTGCGTCTCCCTCATCAACGACGGCCACATCTTCCAGGCCAACCTCGCCCACCACCTCGCCTGCGACTACTCCGGCTCCCCGCGCACCCTGATGCAGCGTCTCCTCGATTCCGCCGCCCCCGGCTACGCCGCGTACATCGAGTCCGAAACCCACACCATCTGCTCCATCAGTCCCGAACTCTTCCTCGACGCCGACTTCAACACCCGCCGCGTCTCCACCCGCCCCATCAAGGGAACCCGCCCCGCGCGAGTCGCCGCCGACACTGAACTCGAGCGCTCCGAAAAGGACCGCGCCGAACTCGCCATGATCGTCGACCTCATGCGCAACGACCTCGGCCGCGTCTGCGAGTATGCCAGCGTCAAGGTCGAATCCCCACGCACCATCGACCGCATCGGACCAACCCCCGGTGTCCCCGGTGCCACGACCCGGCCCTGCTGGTCGTGCGATCCAACCGGCGCCCTTTACCACGCCTCCGCCACCATCTCCGGCACCATGCGCCAAGGCGTCACCCTCGCCGACCTCCTCCGCGCCACCTTCCCCCCCGGCTCCGTCACCGGCGCGCCCAAGGTCCGCGCCATGCAGATCATCGACGAACTCGAACCCCACCCCCGCGGCATCTATTGCGGCGCCATCGGCTTCATCTCCGACCACGCGAAGATCACTCTGAACGTCGCCATCCGCACCGCCACACTCCACCACGCCACCAACCAGCTCACCTTCCCCGTCGGCGCCGGCATCGTCGCCGACAGCAATCCCGAGTCCGAGTGGAACGAGACGATGCACAAAGCCCAGATGTTCCTCAACTCTCTGAACTCCTCTCACTCACAGGGAGAGGACCGCCCCGTGCGCAGCACCGCGCAGGTGAGGGCGGGCTGCACCGTTCAATCAACCCAATGACGACCTCCCCCAACCGCACCCCCGACGGCTACCGCCACACCCCGCTCACCACCAGCGGCCCCCGCATCCGCGCCGACGTCGTCGACGCCTACATCTTCCGCCGCGCCTCCCCCCAACTGGCCACTGGCCATTGGCCACTGGCTTTTCTACAACTCCTCCGCGCCAAAGACCCCCTCGCCCAAACCTGGCAGCCCATCATGGGCCACGTCGAGCAAGGCGAAACCGCCACCGACACCGCCATCCGCGAACTCAAGGAAGAAGTCTCACTCGACGCCCGCGGCCCCGATGTCCTGGGCTTCTGGGCCTTGGAGCAGATCTGGCCCTTCTACATCGCGCAGATCGACTGCGTCGTTCTTTCCCCGCGCTTCGCCATCGAAGTGAAGCCGTCATGGGAACCGACGCTCAACCCCGAACACACCGCCCACCGCTGGATCACCGTCCCCGCCGACCACAACGCCGACGAGACCCGCGACACCCTGGACGCCCACTTCATGTGGCCCGGCCAGCGTCACACCATCACCGAAATATTGCGCGATATCACCCGCGAAAACGCCCTGCCCCGCGAACGTCTGCGAATTCGATAAGGCCTTACGAAAGGCAAGCCACAGATATCACAGATGGACACAGATCAATGCGCATGAACTCACCGAGCAGAACTCATGCCTTTGAATTTATCAGTGCGCATCTGTGTCATCTGTGGCTTGTATTCCCGTCTTCCTCTGTGCCCTCTGTGTTCTCTGTGGTGAAATGTCTTCTCAGCGTTTCGCCGCATCCGCGCGCACATCCGCATCCAGCATCACCGCGCCCGTCGTCGTGCTCTCGCCATTCGTGTACACCCGCGCCACGCGATGGCTCAACCGGCACAGCAACTCGTGCGTGATCGTCCCCGCCTCGCGCGCCAGCGTCGGCAGGTAGTTCCCCTCGCCCGGCTTGGACCCCACAACCTCCACATTCGTCCCGATCGCCACCAGATCGCCCGGCAGGTCCGTCACATCGACCGTGATCTGGTCCATGCTCACGCGACCGATCATCGGCGCGCTCACCCACTCGCCCTCGGGCGTTTCGATCCGCACCGTCGCCTTGTTCGACGCCGCCAGCGGATACCCATCCGCATACCCCACTGGAACCAGCGCCACCCGCGTCTTGCGCTTCGCGGTCCACGTCGCGCCGTACCCGACCGGCGTCCCCGCCTCGATCGCCTTCAGGTGCGTGATGCTGCTGATCCACCGCATGCAGCCGCGCAGCTTCTCCGCATCCTTCTGCAGCTCAAACTCGCCGACAAACTCCTCGCTGCCGTACCCCAGCACCGCCAGCCCCACGCGCACCATGTCGCGGTGCAGCACCGGCGTGCGGAACATCGCAAACGTATTCGCCTGGTGAATGATGCAATCATGCGGGATGAGCGGCCGCACGCTCTCGATCCACGCCGCAAACCGCTCGTGCTGCGCTTTCGTCTGCTCTTGATCCACATCCGCCGAAGCAAAGTGCGTGAACACACCCGCCAGCCGCAGCCGCGCGTGCTTCTCGATCCGCTCCAGGAGCACCTTCGCCTCCGCAGGCGCGATGCCGCCACGACTCATCCCCGTATCCACTTCCACGTGCACCGGCAGCGTCAACCCCTGACGATCCGCGATCTCGATCACCGCCTGCAGGTTCGCCGAGTCATGAATCGCCAAATGCAGCCGCCCACGGCTCGCCGCCCGGTACAGCGGATCATTCCGCTCCAGGTCCCGCACCGGCATCAGCACCAGGATCGGAACCGTGATGGCGCCCTCGACCAAGGCCCGCGCCTGGTCCGGCGTGTACACCGCGATCATCTCGACCCCCAGCGACGCCAGCTTCCGGGCCACCCGCGCCGACCCAAGGCCATACCCGTCGGCCTTCAAAACCGCGCACAGCCCCGGGACCCGCTGGTCCTCCCGCCCCTGCGACAAAAGCCGCCGGATCACCCCGACGTTGTGCTCGATGGCGGACAAATCGACCTCGATACGGCTGGTTGGGATCGCCACCGACTCCTCCGTCCTTGGTAGGTCGGATCTCCGAGCCGACCCCTCTTGGGCCGCCCCGATCCGCCGACCCCCTTGTATCGACACCGCCGCCGCGCTACGATGAGCCTAGATAGCCCCCGCGTGGGGGTCTCGGCCGCGTCAGCAGATTGTGCCGTTTCGCGGGCCCTCGCGGCCTGCCCGCCCGGCAAGGATGGATCCCCGCCGCGCCATTTTCCGGTGGCCGGCCCCATCTGATGGCCCGCGTCCAGCGCCTCCCTCGAGACGCCCGACGCCTGACATCCGAGGGGGCCGCGTCCCCAAAGTTCCGCCAGAGATCATCGCGGCGACCCAGCGAACGGAAGCCAGCTCCCACATGTCGGAAACTCCCAGCGACCTCGGCGGAACCGCCGCGGCATCGGTCATCGATGCACCCGCCCCTTTCAACCCCCACACCATGAACGACCAAGACAACCCCCTTCCCGCCCCGGGCAACCCCGAGGCCGCGCCCTCTCCCCGTTCCGACTCCTCCGGCACCCCCGACGGTGATGGCGGAGGTGG
>JBGSZV010000071.1:0-5757 GCA_041750235.1 Phycisphaerales bacterium | reverse complement strand
CACGCAGAACTTCACCCCGGGGGCAAAGACCACCTTCCTCAATGCCGCCGACTACCACCTCATCGCCCACGCGCTGGCGGGCGATCATGTCGTCGTGACCCACGAGCAAATCGAGCACACCCCCGCCCGCATCAAGATCCCGAACGTCTGCATCGCCTTCAAGGTCAAGTACCTCCGCACACACGAGATGCTGCGGCGTGAGAAGGTGCGACTCGTGCTCGGGGGTGCCACTTGACGTCCCCCAGTGCATCCCGCACGGCGTCGCCCGACGGTCTCGATGATGGGACGGTCGCGCTGCGCGACCACATCACCCTGTTGACTGGGTATCCGTTTAAGAGCGAGTTCTACACGGAGCAACCGGACGGCGTGCGCCTGGTGCGCGGCGACAACGTCGTGCAGGGGCAGCTCCGATGGGACAACGTGAAGCGATGGCCGCCGAATCGAATCGATGAAGCAAAGGGATATGAGCTGCGCGAAGGCGATGTCGTGCTCGCGATGGATCGTCCTTGGATCGAGGCGGGTCTCAAGTACGCCCGCATCGGATCAGACGACGTGCCCTCTCTCCTTGTGCAGCGCGTTTCATGCCTTCGTGCCAAGGACGGACTTGATCAGGGCTATCTGTTCTATCTCATCGGGAGCCACCGCTTCACGGATCACGTTCTGTCGATTCAGACCGGAACAGCCGTGCCTCACATCAGCGGGCCGCAAATCCTGCAGTTCAGGTATCGCCCGCTGCCGCTCGACGGGCAGCGTGCCATCGCCGCGGTTCTCGGCTCACTGGACGACAAGATCGAGCAGAATCGGCGGACGGCACGGGCGCTGGAGCGGCTGGCGCGGGCGATCTTCCGGGCGTGGTTCGTCGACTTCGAGCCCGTTAAGGCCAAGGCCGCCGGCGCGACGTCGTTCCCCTCCATGCCGCAGGCCGTCTTCGACGCCCTCCCGAGCACCTTTACCGACTCCGACCTCGGCCCGGTGCCTGAGGGGTGGAGCACGGTGCCGCTTTCGTCGATTGCTCGCTTCCTCAACGGCCTCGCACTCCAGAAGTTCCCTCCGACCGGCGACGGGTCCGATCTTCCCGTCATCAAGATTGCTGAACTACGAAAGGGATCGTCCGCCAGCGCCGATCTCGCCAACGCCAGCATTTCTGCGGAGTACATCATCGACGACGGCGACCTGGTGTTCTCTTGGTCGGGCACGCTGGAAGCGGTGTTCTGGTTTGGCGGTCGAGGTGCTCTGAACCAGCACTTGTTCAAGGTAACATCGGCCGCGTATCCCCTCTGGTGGTGCCTGCGCTGGATCGAGCAGCATCTGCCGTGGTTCCGCACCATCGCATCGAGCAAGGCAACCACGATGGGGCACATCAAGCGCGGGCACCTTGATGAAGCAAAGGTCGTGGTACCCAGTCCCCAGGTGCTTCGAGCGGCCGAGGAACTGATCGACCCGCTGATCCAGCAGTTCTCGAACCTTCAGGTTGAGACCCGTCAACTCGCGGCGCTTCGCGACTACCTCCTCCCACAACTGTTGGACGGTCAGGTTCCGGTGGAGGTGGGCAATGCCTGACACTCCGGTCACCAACGGCAAGTTCCAGATGTCGGGCTGCCGGGGTGCGATCCTCTCCGGCCCGGTGGCCGAGTCGATCGAGCAGCAGATCCGCGCGATCGAAAACGCGCTCGAGAGCGTGCCCGACTTCGCGTTCGACCTCTCCAAGACACTCGTCGAATCGGTGTGCAAGACTGTCCTGGCCGACATCGGCCAGCCCGCTGATCCGAACTGGGACTGCCCGCGGATCGTGAAGGAGACGACGAATCGCCTTTCGCTGTTGCCGCGAGATCACCCCGACCCTGGAAAGGCGAGGGAGTCGGTCGAGAAGACGCTCCGCGGCCTGCTCCAGACGATTCAGGGATTGTGCGAACTCCGAAACCAGCACGGCATGGCTTCGCACGGGCGCGATGCGCACGCAGCGCGGATGGACGTGCGACAGGCCACGCTCGCCGCGCAGGCGGCCGACACAATCGTGTCGTTCCTGTACCGCATCCACCGCGACGCCCTGAGTCAGACGCCCGGCGCACGCGTGTACTACGAGGACCACACAGACTTCAACAAGGACTTTGACGAAAGCAACGAGTCGATCCGGCTTGGAGACCTCGTGCTCCAACCCAGCCGGGTGCTGTTCCACGCCGACCGCGAGGCGTATAAGGCGGCGCTGAATGAGTTCATCGCCGACCGTGATGGCGAAGCCGACGATGAGGTACCAGGCGGTGCTGCACCGGTGGTGGGAGCATGACCATGCACAGCCCCACCGAGAATCTCGTCGAAGATGTGGCCGCCGTCTATTTCGGCTCGCTCAACTACGTCGTGAAGCGCGGCGTCGAGATCGACGACGCGGGCGAGCGAGCGAGTGCGTCGCAGCTGGTGCTGACCAACCGCCTGATCGCGGCGGTGCATCGGCTCAATCCGGAACTGCCGAACGAACAGTGCGAGCAGGTGGCCCGCACGCTGACGCGTCCGCCGCACCCAACGCTGATCCAGAACAACCGTTGGTTCCACAACCTACTGACCGACGGCGTGGAGGTGGAGTACCGCGATGCGACCACGGGCGAGACGCGCGGCGGGCGTGCCCGGCTCATCAACTTCGAGCAGCCAGAGAAGAATGACCTCTTGGTCGTGCGGCAGTTGACCGTCGTCGGTCCGACGGGCAAGGCGATGCGCCCCGACCTGACGGTGTTCCTGAATGGCCTGCCGATAGCGGTTATCGAACTCAAGGACCCGACCGACACCGAGGCGGACCTGGGCGTGGCGATCGACCAACTCAATCGGTACATGTCCGCCGATCGTGGTGCGCCGGACTTCTTCGTGCCGAATCTGATGCTCGCGGTGTCGGACGGGCTGCTAACGCGGGTGGGGTCGATCACCAGCGGGCGGAGCCGGTTCATGCCGTGGCGGCCGTCCGAGGGTGGCAAGCCGAGTTTGGAGGCGCTCATCCGCGGGCTGTTCGCGCCGGCGCTGCTGCTGGACTACCTGCGAACATGCGTGACGTTCGAGGAGGATGCGAGGGGTGAGGTCGCGAAGAAGATCGCCGGGTATCACCAGTTCCGCGCGATCCGCAAGGCGCGGGCGAGCGTGGTCTCGCATCTCAAGCCCAGCGGCGACGGCCGCGGCGGCGTGGTGTGGCACACGCAGGGCTCGGGCAAGAGCCTGACGATGCTCATGCTGGCGGGCTCGCTGGTGCTCGAGCCGGCGATGGCAAACCCGACGATCGTGATGGTCACCGACCGGAACGACCTGGACGACCAGTTGTTCGGCACGTTCGCCGCTGGGCGGGCGCTCCTGCGGCAGGACCCCGTGCAGGCCGAGAGCCGCGATCAGCTGCGGCAGGTGCTGGATCGAGCGGCGGGCGGGGTGGTCTTCACCACGATCCACAAGTTCGCCGAGGCGCACGGCGAGATTTCGACGCGGAACAACATCGTCGTGATGGCCGACGAAGCGCACCGGAGCCAGTACGGCTTCGTTGAAGGCGGGGCCCGATGGATGCGGGAAGCGCTGCCGAACGCTACGTTCGTGGGCTTCACCGGCACGCCGCTGGAGCGCGACGACAAGAACACGATCCACGTCTTCGGCGAGTACGCGGATGTGTACGACATCCGCCAAGCGGTCGAGGATGGCGCGACCAAGCCGCTGTACTACGAATCGCGGATCGTCAAGCTCACGGTCGATGAGCAGGGCGCGGCGGCGGCCGAGGCGGAGATCGAACGGGCGGTGGCCGCGGACAAGCGAGGCGTCGAGGTCGAGGAACCGATCCGTGTGCCGCTGGAGGCTCTGGTCGGCGCGCAGGAGCGGGTGAACCGACTGGCGACGTTCATCGTCGAGCACTGGGAGAAGCGGCGGTCGGCGATGGAAGGCAAGGCGATGGTCGTGACCATGAGCCGCGACATCGCCGCGCGGCTGTATGAGGCAATCAAGGCCCTGCGGCCCGCGTGGCACGATGCCGACGATGAGCGGGGCGCGATGAAGGTGGTCGTGACGGGCACCGCGGACGACCCCGAGCCGCTGCGGCAGCACGTGCGCACAAAGGCGGCACGGAAGCGTCTGGCCGAGCGGTTCAAGGACCCCTCCGACGACCTGCGGCTGGTGATCGTGTGCGACATGTGGCTGACGGGCTTTGACTGCCCGCCGGCGCACACCATGTACCTTGACAAGCCGCTGGCCGGGCACAACCTGATGCAGGCGATTGCACGGGTAAACCGTGTGTATGGCGAAAAGCCCGGCGGGTTGATCGTGGATCTTCTGGGCTTGGCGGACCAGCTCGCCGATGCGTTGGCGACGTACACGCAGGCTGGCGGCACGGGCGAGGCCGTGCGCAAGGTGCAGGATGAAGCTGTGCCGGCGATGCTCACGTCGTTTGAGAAGCTCAAGTCGTTCTTCCACGGGTGCAATTACGCCGCGGCTCTGGCGACCGCGCCGCAGGGCGTGTTGCCGGTGTACCTGCGAGCCATTGATCATGTATTCGGGCAGCAGGATGGATGGAAGCGGTTCCGGACGCTCGTGAAGGAGTTGTCGTCGGCGTTCGCGCTCGCCGTGCCGCGGCCGGAGACGGAGGATGTGGTCGAGCATCTGGCGTTCTTCCAGCGCATCGTGGCGATGATCCGCAAGCGGCTGGCGGATGATGTGCGAGGTGGGAATGTCGGTCGGCGCGGGGACATCGACGCCGCGGTCAGGCAGGTGATTGGCGGGGCGGTTGAGGCGGATCAGGTCATCGACCTGTTCGCGGCCGCTGGTCTTGACGAGGCCCGGCTGGACATTCTCTCCGACGAGTTCCTTTCCCGGGTAGCGGCGCTTGAGCAGAAGAACCTGGCGCTCGAGACGCTCAGGAAGCTCCTCACCGACCAGATCCGCGTCACCGAGCGATCCAATCTCGTGCAGAGCAAGAAGTTCCGCGAGGCGCTCGAAGACGCGATGCTGCGGTACACCAACAAGGCCATCACCACCGCCGAGATGATCTCCCGGCTGCTCGACTTGGCCAAACACCTGCGGGATGCCCAGCGGCACGGCCAGGCAATCGGCCTCAGCGACGAGGAAACAGCGTTCTACGACGCACTCGCGGAGAACGGTTCCGCCAAGTCGATCATGAAGTCCGACACGCTGCGCCTGATGGCACGCGAGCTCGCCGAGATGGTCAAGAAGATGCCCAAGCTCGACTGGACCGAGCGGGAGTCGGTTCGGGCGACGCTGCGCCGGAACGTGCGCCGCATGCTGGCGAAGTACGGGTATCCGCCGGATCTGTCCGAGGATGCCACCCAACTCGTCCTCCGGCAGGCTGAACTCAGCACCGAGAACGAGCCCGAATAGCACCTGCCGACATCGATCTGCGGCCATATCGCGAGCCACGTTGCCTGGCGACCACGACACCAGGGGGCGATGCCCCGGCACGACGAACACGTTCCTGATCGGCGTTCTTGTCGTGAAGTGACTGTCCGCGACGCGAGACGCCAGGTGGGCTCGCATCCTCTACCGAAAGCTCGGCTCCGCGGATTCTCTCGACAGCCCCCGACCGATTTGCATAAAGGCAGATAGAGGGACACGCACAGGCAAGCGAGGACAGGAATCTGCAGGAAAATCTCCCAGGGATTCGTGAAACCGCCCGCGAACGGGTTAGGTGCTCTATGGCGGCACAGAGTGTCGGAGACGGACTGGCCGATCCCGCGCAACAGATCGCCGCGATCGACAGAGGGGTACAGGGGCAGGCCATGACTCACGACG
>JBGSZV010000070.1:0-5670 GCA_041750235.1 Phycisphaerales bacterium | reverse complement strand
CGCGTCGGCTCAAGCTCCAGCCCGCCCACCACCACCAGCGTCGCGTTTGCCGGGCAGAACAGCTTCAAGTGCTCCTTGCACTCTTCCAGCGTGATCGACTGCACCTGCTCCGCGATCCCGCCGAATCGGAACCCCTCGGGGCTCGGCCGCAACAGCTCACGCGTCCACAAGTACCCGACCGACGCCGTCATGTTCTGATTCAGCGATCGGATCGCCTCGAGACTCGTCGCCCGCTCACGCTCCAGGTCGCTCACCTCCGGCCTCACCCCCGTGAGCCGTGCCGCCACCTCCCGCAGCTCCCCGTCCAGCTTGTCCGCAGTGAACCGCGTCGAAAGCGCGATGTAGTCCTCGCCGACGACCCCGTTCACCTGTTCCGGCGGCTCGTACGCGTTCGCCCACTCCGCCACGCTCCGCGATGGGATCTCGCCCGCCGCCGCCGTGATATAGACGCGGCTGTTCAGCCGCGCCATCCCCGTCTTCCCCTCCGGATCACTCGCCTCGCCGAACCGGAACATCGTCACGATCGCCGCGTAGCCGCACGCGTCCACCTGCCGCAGGATCACCCGCATGCCGTTGGGCAGCGTGAACCGATCGACCCCGATGTCCTCCGGCGGGATGGGGCCCATCCGGGACTCGATCGCCAGTTGCCCCTGCGCCGATCCGACACCGACAAGGCCGAGCGCCGCCGCGCACACCACTCCGAGCATTCCCATCCCAATCACACGCTTCCGGGGCATTGACGTGGCTCCGTTGCTGAACAGTTCTCTGATCTCTGACGCCCTTGACCGACCCATGCCGGGCGTTCCCTCTGCAGGAGGAGCGGATTCTACTCCCCGCGCGTACCATGAGACCTTCTCCATGGGGTTTGCCATGCCGCACGATGAGTTCCACTGGCTCGACGTCGAACGCATCGGAGAGGAACTCGCCCTCGCCCACCCCGCGCGCGACCCGCTGACCGTCCGTTTCCCTGAACTCCGCGACCTGGTCCGCGCGCTCCCCGGCTTCGTCGAGCAGCCCGGTCACCCCGTCAATGAGAAGATCCTCGAAGCCATCCAGGCCGCCTGGATCGATGAACGATCCGGCGGCAAGCGCATCGATGACGACTGACCCGCCACCCCAGCAGGCCATCCACCCGCGTGCTCGCACTCAGCCTCATCTCGATCGCCCTGTTGACCGCGGCGGTCGTCTGGTCGGTCATTCTCTGGAGATCCCTCGCCAACTGGCGCGTCCTCATCCTCACGGCATTCTTCGCGATCATCCTCGCGCGCCGAATCCTGGTCGGCGCTAACACCCTCGGCTGGGGTGAACCCCTGCCCCCGCTCGCCGTCGAATGGATCGGCACCGTCATCTCCGGCCTCGCGCTCCTCACCGTCATCGTCTGGCACCTCTACATCGTCGGCCGCGGACGCGCCCAGCGCCAGATCGAGTTCCTCGCCTCCGCCCTCTCGGCCTCCGCCGACGCTGTTCTCATCGTCGACGCCCGCCCTCTCCCCGACGGCTTCCGCATCTACTTCGTCAACGACTCCTTCTGCCGCATGACCGGCTACACCCGCGAGGAACTCGTCGGCAAATCCACCGCCCTGTTCTGCGGGCCCAGCACCGACAAAGAAGTCATCGAAGAGAGCGTCGCCGAGGTCACCGCCGGACGTCCTTCGGTCATCGAGGTCATCAGCTCCGCCAAGGGCGGGCGTGAATACTGGGTCGAACTCTCCGTCGCCCCCATCCGCGACCCCCGCGGCCGCACCACGCACTATTTCATCAACCAGCGCGACATCACCGACCGCAAACGCATCGACACCCAGCTCCGCCTCGCCGATCTCCGCTACCGCTCGATCACCCGTGCCACCGGCACCGGCTTCTCCGAAGTCGATCCCCACGGCATCATCATCGACGCCAACGAGGAGTTCATCCGCCTCACCGGACGCAAGCACCCCAGCGAAGTCATCGGGCATTCCGTGCTCGAATGGACCGCCCCGCACGATCTTGAGCGCAACGCCATCGAAGTGGCCAAATGCGCCGCAACCGGGCACGTCCGCGGCCTTGAGATCGACTACATCGCACCCGACGGGACCATCATCCCCGTCGAGATCAGCGCTGTCACCATCGAGGAACTCGGCGCGCCGCGCATCATCTCCTTCTGCCGCGACATCTCCGACCGCCGCCGCGCCGACGCCGACCTCCGCGCCAGCAAGGAACGCCTGCAACTCGCCCAGAGCGCCGCCGACATCGGCACCTTCGACTGGGACATCGTGGGCGGCAAGGTCGTGTGGCAGCCCGAGACCGAGCGGATCTGGGGGCTGCCCCGCGGCGGATTCCGGGGGACGTACGAGCATTGGCGTGAGCTGGTGCATCCCGAAGACCTGCCACGCGCCGAGGAGATCGCGCGGAAGGCACTGGCCGACCCGGCAGCGCCCTTCGAGTTCGAACATCGCATCGTCCGGCCCGACGGCACGGTGCGCTGGATATTCGCGAAGGCGACCACGCTGTGGGAGGACGGCAAACCCGTCCGAATGGTCGGCGTCAACATGGACATCACCGAACGCAAGCGGGCCGAAGCGGCTCTGCGCGAGAGCGAGGAGCACTTCCGGGCCCTGGTGCAGGCCAGTTCGGATGCGGTCTACCGCATGAATGCGGACTGGTCCGAGATGCGCCACCTCGACGGGCGGGACTTCATCGCCGATACCAACACGCCCAGCGACTCGTGGCTCCAGAAGTACATCCACCCCGACGACCAGGAACAGGTGATGGCCGTCATCAAGGAGGCCATTCGAACCAAAGGCGTCTTCGAGTTGGAGCATCGCGTGCTGCGGCCGGACGGCAGCCTCGCATGGACGTTCTCCCGCGCGATCCCGATCCATGACCCCAACGGAGAGATCGTCGAGTGGTTCGGCATGGCCAGCGACGTCACCGAACGCAAGCTCGCCGACGAACGCATCCGCGCCAGCGAGGTGCGCCTCGCCAGCATGGTCCGCCACACCCCGCTGGCCGTCATCCTCTGGGATACCAGCTTCTGCATCGCCGAGTGGAACCCCGCTGCCGAGTCCATCTTCGGATGGACCGCGGAGGAAGCCATCGGCCAACACGCACACTTCATCGTCCCCGAAGCCGCACGACCCTACGTTGACGACATCTGGCGCGGTCTCTCCTCCAACGCCGGCGGAAGCCGCGGCACCAACGAGAACCTCACCAAGGACGCGCGCATCATCTCCTGCGAGTGGTACAACTCGCCGCTCTTCGGCCCCGACGCCAAGCTCCAGAGCGTCGTCTCACTCTGCCAGGATGTCTCCGAGCGCGTGCGCGCCGAACAACGCCAGCACACGCTCATGCTCGAGCTTGATCACCGCGTCAAGAACAATCTCGCCGCCATCCTCGCCCTCGCCGAACAGACCCTCTATACCTCCGACTCACTCCAGCAGTTCGGCGACGCGTTTACCGGCCGCCTCCGCGCCATGTCACGCATGCACGAACTCCTCGCCCACAGCCGCTGGCAGCACATCGACCTCCGCGACATGGTCCATCGCTCCCTCGAGGCCTACGTCATCGGACACAAGCCGCCCATCACCCTCCAAGGCGAACCACTCCCCCTCCCATCGAAGATCGCCACCGGTCTCAGTCTCGTCCTCCACGAACTGGCCACCAATGCATCGAAGTACGGCTCGCTCTCTGCGCCCACAGGACACGTCCACGTGGATTGGTCCGTCCCCGATGCCGCGCAGGAGACGCCATCCAACCTCGTCATCAACTGGCGCGAGACCGGCGGCCCCGCCGTCACGCCCCCGCAACGCCGCGGCTTCGGCACCGGCCTGATCGAAGGCGTCGTCGCCTACGAGTTCGGGGGCTCGGTCCACTTTGACTTCAATCCTTCAGGACTTTGCTGCCGGATCGTGATACCCTTTGTCAGGTCGGGGGATACGGCCGAGACGCCATCCGCAGAACACTCCGCGTCGAGTTGATTTTTCCCGGAGCAAGCCGGCACTCGAACACAAGGGCGTTCCTATGGCGCCGAACAATCCAATGAGTCAGGGCCTCGCCGGACTCCGGGTGCTCGTCGTGGAAGACTCCTTCCTCGTCGCCGCTTCCCTCAAGAGAATCCTGATTGACCTCGGCTGCACCGTCATCGGCCCGGCGCCCACCGTGCGCGACGCGTCCACACTCATCGCGCAACACGACTGCGACGCAGCCATCCTCGACGTCAACCTCGGCAAGGAAACCGCCGAACCCGTCGCCCGGCTCCTCCAGGAACGCAGCATTCCCTTCTTCTTCGTCACCGGCTACACCAGCCCCAAGCAGATCCAGGGCTACAACGAACGCCCGCGCCTCATGAAGCCCATCGATCGCAACATGCTCCAGGCCGCGATGCTCCGCGAGTTCAAACTCCCACGCTCGGTCGACCCGGTCAACAACCATCCATCGACCGACAAATAAGCGACCACGCCTCTCGCACGTGGCGCTCCTCCATCCGCGCCCCGCCCATCGCCATCCGCAGCACATACCGCTTCTCGCCGCGCAACGGCACAACCGTGTGCGTCAGCAGCATCGCCCCGCTCTCGTTCAACTTCGCCAGCAGCCGCTTGCTTGCCTCATCACCCGCCTTGAGCGCAAAGCACACCAGCGAAAGCGTCCGCGGCATCACCACCTCGAACCGATCATCCCCCCGCACCAGCCTCTCGAACACCTCCGCAATCCGCACATGCTCCCGGATATACGCCCGCAGACCCTCCACGCCGTAGTGCCGCATCACGAACCACAGTTTCAGTGACCGGAACCGGCGCCCCAGCGGGATCTGCCAGTCCCGGTAATCAATCACCGCCCCCGCCTCGCTCGCCGCGTTGCGCAGGTACTCCGGCGTGATCGACAGCGCATCGATCAGCGCCCGCCGATCACGCACCCACAGCCCCGAGCAGTCAAAGCTCGTGAGCAGCCACTTGTGCGGGTTGAACACAAAGCTGTCCGCGCATTCAACCCCATCGATCATCCACCGGAACTCCGGGCAGATGCACGCCGCCCCGGCGAATGCCGCATCCACATGCAGCCACACCCCCTCCCGCGCGCATACTTCCCCGATGGCGCGCAAGGGGTCAATCGCCGTCGTGGATGTCGTCCCTACCGTCGCGCACACAAACGTCGGCACCCGCCCAGCCGCGCGGTCCTCCCGGATCGCCCGCTCCAGTTCCTCAACCCGCATCGCCAGATGCCCATCCACCCCGATGAGCCGCACGTTCTCCCGCCCGATCCCACACACCATCGCCGCCTTCTCAATCGACGAATGCGCCTGCGACGAGGTGTAGACCACCTGCTGCCCCGAAGCAGCCCTCCCCCGCGCCGCCACCATCGCCACCACCGCCGCCTCGCTCGCCGTCCCCTGGATGACGCCCCCGCCGCGAGTGTCGGATCTGAACTCCGGGGGCAGTCTGATCATCTCCCCCAGCCAGTCCATCACCCGCGTCTCAAGCTCCGTGATCGCCGGACATGTCGCCCACAAAAACCCGTTCACCCCAAGCCCCGTCGAGAGCAGATCGCCCAGGATCGCCGGGTAACTCCCGTTCCCCGGGAAGTACGCGTA
This sequence comes from Phycisphaerales bacterium, assembly GCA_041750235.1. GTDB lineage: Bacteria > Planctomycetota > Phycisphaerae > Phycisphaerales > UBA1924 > JBGSZV01. The sequence goes on along the minus strand of JBGSZV010000070.1, from coordinate 107 downwards.
GAAGTGGGGGTGCTGCCAGTGCGTGACCGACGGCATGATCACCCGCTCCACATCCCCAAAGATCGCCTCCCACGACTCCCCATGCTCCGGCGCCCGCTCCGGCAGCG
>JBGSZV010000069.1:0-8805 GCA_041750235.1 Phycisphaerales bacterium | reverse complement strand
GTTGGCGATGCGGACCAGCACGAGCATGACGGGGACCTCGACCAGCACGCCCACCACGGTGGCCAGGGCCGCGCCGGACTCGAGGCCGAAGAGCGCGATGGCCACGGCGACGGCGAGCTCGAAGAAGTTGCTGGCGCCGATCATCGCGCCGGGGGCGGCGATGTTGTGGGGGATCTTCCAGAGCTTGGCCCAGCCGTAGGCGAGGAAGAAGATCAGGAAGGTCTGCACCGTCAGCGGCACGGCGATCAGCACGATGTGCAAGGGGTTGGAGAGGATGACATCGCCCTGGAAGGCGAAGAGCAGGACCAGGGTGATGATCAGGGCGACGGGGGTGATCTTGCCGACGCGGGGCATAAACGAGGCGGTGAACCAGCCGAGGCCGCGGCGCTTGATGAGCGCGACGCGGGTGAGATAGCCCGCCCCCAGCGGGATCACGATGTAGAGCAGGACGGAGAGGGCCACGGTGTCCCACGGCACCTGGATGTCGGAGATGCCCAGCAGCAGCACGACGATGGGCGCGAAGGCGACGAGCATGATGAGGTCGTTCACGGAGACCTGCACGAGTGTGTAGGCGGCGTCACCCCGGGTGAGGTAGCTCCACACGAAGACCATGGCCGTGCAGGGGGCCGCGCCGAGCAGGATCGCGCCGGCCAGGTACTCACGCCCGAGGTCCTCTGGGATCCAGCGGGCGAAGACGACCATGAAGAAGAACCAGGCGATGGCGAACATCGTGAACGGCTTGATGAGCCAGTTGACGGTGGTGGTGACGATCAGTCCCTTGGGCTGACGGCGGATGCGGAGGATCGAGGCGAAGTCGATCTGCAGCATCATGGGGAAGATCATGGCCCAGATAAGGATGGCGACGGGGATGGAGACGCTGGCGTACTCGAAGCGCGACAGCGTCTGCGGCACGCCCGGCAGGAAGCGGCCCAGGGCGATGCCGGTGATGATCGCCAGGGCCACCCAGACGGTCAGCAATCGCTCGAAGGCGTTCATGCCCTTGCCGGCGGCGACCGCCGAATCGGCGGGGGCTGCGGTGGACGCGTCGGGTCGGCTGGTCTGGCTGGACATGGGGAAGGCTCAGGGTGGGCGGCGGAGGCCACGGGTGGTTCGGGCATCCAAGCTTGATCTTTGGACCGCGGATGGGCGTTAGCCGGAACGGCCATCGAAACGGGGCGGCCTGACGGGATCTGAACACGCGTGGCCGATGGGCCGCGTGCTTGCGTCATCGGGTCTGCGGCGGACCATCCCGGATGCCCGATTCCCGCGGCGGACCCGCTTGAAGCGGGCCGCTCGGCGGCCTATCGTTGGACTGCGGGATAGAGCAGTCTGGTAGCTCGTCGGGCTCATAACCCGGAGGTCGTAGGTTCAAATCCTACTCCCGCTATTCCCAAGCCGGTTGCGAAAGCAGCCGGCTTTGTGGTTTTTGGGCCGGGCCGGTGAGAGACACCAGCGCGTGTTGGCCCCTTTGGGCCCCGTTCCCGCGTCCGTGGGGCCGGTGGGCCAACGCTCCCCAACCGTGACGCGGTCTCTGGTCTGGACGCGGGGATAACAGGCTCGGCCGCTCGGTGGGCGCGACTTCGCCCGAATCGCCCCGAAGTCTCTGCCGCCCGCCGAGAGACACCCGCCGCGGTGAAGTCTCTGTTCGACCGGGTGAGCGGGTTTGACGGGGGTGATCAACTGCAAGGGCTGCTCGCGACATTGATCCAATCGATGCGCCGCGGTGAAGCGGGCGCGCACCGTTGATGCGCCGCGTCATAGGTCACCCGTGGCGACGATGCGATGCACGCGGGTCGCCTTGGAGCGACCCATGCCACGAGCGAGCGACGACAGCCGGCGCAACCCCGAAGCGATGACATCCGAAGAGCGGCAGGACGAGATCTCGCGCATCCTCGCGCGTGGTCTCGTGCGCGCGGTTCGCATCGAGCGGGACGCCGCATCGCGGGCGTTGCTCGAAGTTGAAGAAGGTGCCGCGACATGCCTTGAACTTTCGAGTGATCCGAGCCTCACTGTGGCGACGCGTTCCAAATCCCGACCGGCGGGTGAAGGAGACGCGTGATGGAGACACCAGCCACAGGAGGCCGCATGAAGCATGCGACGGCAAGACGGATCGAGGACGAGATCGACTCGCTCAAAGACATGTCCACCAACGAGCTCGTGGAGCGGTTTGTCGAGCTGCACGGCTACCAGACGCGGACGCGCCACCGGACGTACCTGATCCGCAAGATCGCCTGGCGGCTTCAGGCCAACGAGGAGGGTGACCTCAGCGAGCGGGCGCGGAGGCGTGCCGCGGAGCTCGCCGACGACGCTGAGGTTCGGGTGATGGCCCCAAAGACGCTTGTCACGCCGCCACAGACGGGTCGGTCCGCCACGGTGACGCGGGGCCTCGACCCGGAGGCGGAGCGTGATCCGCGCGTCCCGCCTCCCGGCTCAGCGATCGTCCGCGAGTACCAGGGCCGGACTATCCGGGTGCTGGTGCTCCCCTACGGGGAGGGCTTCGAGTGCGACGGCGACCGGTTCAAGACGCTCAGCGGGGTGGCCAAGCACATCACCGGGAGCCACATCAACGGGTTCCGGTTCTTCCGGCTCGGCCAGGACAGGAGCACGCGATGAAGGTACGCAAACGCGATCGGCCGAAGGAGGCCGCGGCCCCGGGCAGCCGCATGCGGTGTGCGGTGTACACCCGCAAGTCCAGCGAAGAGGGGCTCGATCAGGAGTTCAACTCGCTCGATGCTCAGCGCGAGAGCGCCGAGGCCTTCATCGCCAGCCAGAAGACCGAGGGGTGGGTCTGCCTTCCAGACCGGTACGACGATGGTGGCTTCTCCGGCGGCAGCATGGAGCGTCCGGCGCTCGAGCACCTGCTCCGCGACATCGAGGCGGGCCGGATTGACTGCGTGGTGGTCTACAAGGTGGACAGGCTGAGCCGCTCACTGATGGACTTCGCCCGGATCATGGAGGCGTTCGACCGCAAAGGCGTGTCGTTCGTCTCGGTGACCCAGCAGTTCAACACGACGAGCTCGATGGGCCGTCTGACGCTGAACATCCTGCTCTCGTTCGCGCAGTTCGAGCGGGAGATCATCGGCGAACGGATCCGGGACAAGATCGCGGCCCAGAAGCGCAAGGGCAAGTGGGCCGGCGGCGTGCCGGTGCTGGGCTTCGACGTGGACCGCTCCGGACCTAGCCCACGGCTGGTGGTGAACGCCCGCGAGGCGGTGCGGGTCCGTGCCCTGTTCGATCTGTACCTGGAGAAGCAGTCGCTGTTGCCGGTCGTCCGCGAGTTGCGACACCGCGAGTGGACCAACAAGAAGCGGGTCACGAAGAAGACAGGCAAGGTCATCGGCGGGAAGCCGTTCAATAAGGCCACGCTGCACAATCACCTCATAAACCCGGTCTACGTCGGGAAGATCACCCACAAGGGCGAGATCTACGACGGCGTGCACGAGGCCATCGTGGACCCGGAGATCTTCGAGCGGGTCCAGAAGCTGCTGCGCTACAACGGGCGGACCGGCGGTTTTGAGGTCCGCAACAAGTACGGTGCCCTGCTGCGTGGTCTGATCACCTGCAAGGCATGCGGGTATGCCATGACGCACACATTCACGAAGGACAAGAAGGGTGGACCACGGTTCTACCGATACTACCGGTGTACGCACGCCATCAAGAACGGGGCAGACGAGTGCCCGTCGCGGACGCTGCCGGCGGCGGAGATCGAGCGGGTGGTAGTCGACGAGATCCGGGGGTTGGGCTCCGACCGAGCCTTGCTCAAGCAGGTACTGGCCGATGCCCACGTCACGATCGCCGAGGAGCGCGAGGGTCTGGTCACGGAGCGTGCCGATCTGAAGCGGACGATGGACCGTTGCCACCGCGAACTCCAGACGCTCGCGGCCGGAGGGCTCGCGGATACAGATGTATCCCAACGGATCGCAGAACTGCATGAGCAGATCACCGCCGGGGACAAGCGCCTGCCCGAGGTCGAGAAGCGGATCGACGAACTGGATGCAGAGACGATCACTCAAGCGCAGGCCGAGGCCGCATTCAGGGACTTCGACCCGGTGTGGGAGAACTTGATCCCGCGTGAGCAGGCTCGGCTCATCCGGCTGCTGGTCTCGGCGGTGGAATACGACGCCGTGAAATCGAGCGTGAGCGTGACCTTCCGCCCCACGAGTATCCGGGCCTTCCTCGACCGCATCAAGGAGGACGCGGCATGACCACCGTCACCCGGCCCATCCACTTCCGCGTCCGCCAAACCCGGCGGCAGATCGTCACTGAGCCCGCACCGCCCCCGCCACCCGGGCGGGTGCCCCGAGTCGCCCGCCTAATGGCCCTGGCCATCAAGTTCGACAGGATGCTTCAGGACGGTGTGGTGGGCAGCCAGACGGATCTGGCGGCCCTCGCCCGCGTGACCCAACCGCGGATGACGCAGATCATGAACCTGCTGCATCTTGCGCCGGACATTCAGGAGGAGATCCTTTTCCTGCCGCAGGTGACTGAGGGGCGGGATCCGGTGACGGAGAGGGAGCTGCGGGGAATCGTGACGCTATACGATTGGACGTCTCAGCGGGAGGCTTGGCGTGACGCCCACAGCTTAAGCATCTGCCTATCAAAGGTTTAGCCCCCGGTTCTGGGCCAGCCCAGTGACAGGGTGTTGTCAGCGAGGCCGGAGAGGAATAGGCATCGACCGCCAATAACGGCTATCCTCCGACTCCATGTCTGGACCCCGTCAGGGCAACCCGCCGCCTCCCCCGCCGGAGGTGATGACCATCGACGAGCTTGCGGTCTACCTGCAGGTATCGAAGTCGTCCCTCTACAAGCTCGCGCAGGACGGGAAGGTCCCCGGCCAGAAGGTCGGGCGGCACTGGCGGTTTCACCGCGCGACCATCGATCGGTGGCTCGGAACAAAAGGGGAGGAGCAGTAAGCCTATGCAAAACGGTCAGCTTGGATGGATCACCGGTTTCATTTGGAACATTGCGGACGATGTTTTGCGCGATGTGTACGTCCGCGGAAAGTACCGCGATGTCATTCTACCCATGACTGTCATTCGCCGGCTCGATGCCGTGCTCGAACCGACCAAAGAAGCCGTCCTCAAGCTCGACAAGCAACTCGATAGTGCAGGCATCGCCAACAAGCAGGCTGCCCTCACTCAGGCATCCGGTAACGCCTTCTACAATGTCTCACCATTCACACTCCGCGACCTGCGTGCCCGCGCGAAACAACAGCAACTCAAAGCCGACTTCGAAGCTTTCTTGGATGGCTTCTCACCGAACGTCCAGGAGATCATGGACAAGTTCAAGTTTCGCAACCAGATGTCCACGCTCGTGGAAGCCGACATTCTCGGCAGCCTGATCGAGAAGTTCACCTCCAACGACATCAACCTCGGCCCCAACCCGGTCTACGACCAGGATGGCAACGTCCGCCTGCCCGGCCTGGACAACCACGCCATGGGCACGATCTTCGAGGAGCTGATCCGGCGATTCAACGAGGAGAACAATGAGGAGGCCGGGGAGCACTTCACGCCACGCGATGTTGTGCAGTTGATGACGAACCTGATCTTCTATCCGATCTGGGACGACATCAAGAACGGCACATATCGCGTCTACGACGGTGCATGCGGCACCGGCGGCATGCTGACCGTCGCCGAGGAAACGCTCGAACAACTCGCCCAGAAGCGTGGCAAAGAAGTCTCCGTTCATCTCTTCGGCCAGGAAGTCCAGCCCGAGACCTTCGCCATCAGCAAGGCTGACCTACTCCTCAAGGGCGAGGGTGCTGCGGCGGACAACATGAAGTATGGCTCGACGCTCTCCTCCGACGCTTTCCCGTCGATGGAGTTCGATTTCATGCTCTCGAATCCGCCTTACGGCAAGAGCTGGAAGACCGACCTCGAACGCATGGGCGGGAAGAAAGACCTGGCCGATGCGCGATTCACCGTCCAGCACCAGGGCGATGAACTATCGCTGATCACCCGGTCCAGCGACGGCCAGCTCATGTTCCTCGTGAACAAGCTGGCGAAGATGAACCACAACACGCCGCTGGGCAGCCGCATCGCCGAGGTCCACAACGGTTCGTCCCTGTTCACTGGCGACGCTGGCCAGGGTGAGTCCAATATCCGCCGCTGGATCATCGAGAATGACTGGCTCGAAGCCATCATCGCGCTTCCGCTGAACACGTTCTACAATACCGGCATCGCCACCTACATCTGGGTGCTAACCAATCGCAAGCCCGATCGTCGCAAGGGCAAAGTCCAGCTCATCGATGCCACCGGCATCTACACGCCACTTCGCAAGAACTTGGGTAAGAAGAACTGCGAACTCTCGCCCGAGCAGATCAAGCAAATTACCGATTTATTCCTCGGCTTCAAGGAAACCGAGCATTCAAAGCTTTTCCCCAATGCCGCCTTCGGCTACTGGAAAATCGTCGTCGAGCGCCCGCTGCGGCTGGCGATCCACGTCACGCCCGGCAAGCTCGCCGCGTTCAAGGCCGATTCCTCCGAGAAGCAGCACAAGGCCGCCGACTTACTTGCGGGCATCGCGGGCGGGTCGAAACCGCACCTGGACTTCAACGCCATCCAGCAGCGATTCGCTTCGGCCATGAAGAAGGCCGACATCAAGCTCCGTGCCCCGGACCTCAAAGCCCTCTACGCCGCATTCGCCTTCAAGGATGAAGCGGCCGAGCCGGTCATCAAGAAGAAGACCAAGGATGCCATCGAGTACGAGCCGGACGCCGATCTACGAGACACCGAGCAGGTGCCGATCTTGGAAGATGGCGGTATCGAGGCCTTCTTCCAGCGAGAGGTATTGCCGCACGTGCCGGACGCTTGGATCGACCATGCCAAGACGCAGATCGGCTACGAGATCAGCTTCACCCGCCACTTCTACAAGCCCACGCCGCTGCGCTCACTAGATGTGATCAAGGCCGACCTTGAAGCCCTTCAGGCTGAAGCGGACGGACTGCTAGATGCAATCGTTGCGGGAGAGTCACCATGAGTTCAGATCAGCATAAGCAGATGCTCAAGTGCCGAGACGATCACGCTCCCGTGTCGTTCCATGCAGAAGACAGCTGCCCAAATGAGGTGAGGCCGTTCAAGCTCGCTGAGGGCTCCACCTGCTCCTGGGCCAAACCAGATGAGTGCTTTGGCACAGAGACACTTCGATCGCGCATTGAGCCCTGGCTGACATCTCTCTTTCAGTCGGAACACCTGTCAGTCCTGATCGGGTCTGGCTTGACCCACGCGCTACACAGAATGGCAACCGGCCAAGGCCTCCCTGGCATGGCTCCGCATGCCATGCCCGCCTACGAGGACGCGATAGCAGCCGAAGCGAAGCGAACCGCCGAAGCGATGGGTCGCGGTACTGATGGCAATATCGAAGATCGCATTCGTGTGGCCAATGAGTTGCTTCGGGGTCTGGAGATCCTTGCTTCGGTAACCGCCAAAGGATCGGAGCAGCGTCAACAGGTCAACAGCCTCAGCGAAGGGCTGACGCGGGCGCTCAATGAGTTTGCCGCCTCGATCCTGAAGGGAGAGCAGGGGCTGGTCGGTGCGGCCTCCGAGAAGCGAGAAGAGACCTTCAATAACCTCGTCAGCTTTCTGATGAGCTTCGCGAGTCGGACCGGAACCCGCGATCGTCTTCACTTGTTCACGACCAACTATGACCGCTACATCGAGGCGGGCGCGGACGCCGCCGGCCTGCGCCTCGTAGACCGCTTCGTCGGAACATTAGCACCCGTCTTTCGCGCCTCCCGCCTGGATGTGGATATGCACTACAACCCACCAGGAATTCGTGGCGAGCCCCGCTACCTCGAAGGCGTGGCTCGATTCACAAAGCTGCACGGATCAGTCGATTGGGTGGACAGCAACCGCATGATTCGACGAATCGGGCTTCCGTTCGGCGCGCGCGACGTGACTCCGTATCTCGCAGATGCCGGCCTCAATGAGGCTGGGGCGATGCAGTTGATGGTTTATCCGAATGCGTCCAAGGATCGGGAGACCGCTGCGTACCCGTATGTCGAACTCTTCCGGGATTTTGCTGCTGCTACGTGCCGACCCAACAGTACCCTCGTCTGCTATGGGTACAGCTTCGGTGACGAGCACATCAACAGAATCATCGAGGACATGCTCACGATTCCATCTGCGCATCTAGTCGTAATCTCATTTGACGACCCTCTTGATCGGATTATGAGCACCTACACCCGACTGGGTCGAGACGCACAGATTACGCTACTGGTCGGGGATCATCTCGGCGATTTCAGAACATTGGTAGATCACTACCTACCGAAGCCAGCAATTGATCGCACCACGTTCCGAATGGCGGAATTGCTAAAAGCACGCTGGGGTGCGGGCCACGCTGACCACGATAAGGGTGAGGGAGCAGCGCCTACATCTGGGCAAAAGGCTGACGGAGGCTCAACGACATGACCCAAGCTCCGTTCGAGCATGCCGGAAGCCTGCGCATCGGCACCGTCGATTTTGTATCGCCGGACGAAATTAAGGTTGCCCTCGACACCGAGGCACCCGAGTCGGTAGCGCTCAATGCCGGAGGCCCTCGCCCATTCCCCCGCGTCAACGGCTACGTTCTCATTCCCGTCGACGATGGATTTCTGGTCGGCCAGGTGGAATGGCTGACCATCGAGCGATCAGCGTTCCCGCAGCGACGCGGAATGAGAGACTTTGGCCTAGCAGGCCGTTGAAAAACCCTCTTCTCCAGCGATCTTCCGCGCAACCGCAGCCCCCCGGCGTGCGAAGATGATCGCATGCGAGGACGACCCAACCGCCAGCCCAACCTCTTCGTCGCCATCAACCTCGAGGACCTGGT
>JBGSZV010000068.1:0-5823 GCA_041750235.1 Phycisphaerales bacterium | reverse complement strand
CGCCACCGCCGCCGCCGTAGCCACCACGACCGCCGCCACCGCCGCCGCCGGCTTCACGCGGGCGAGCTTCGTTGACCGTGAGGTCACGACCGTCGAGGTTCTGGCCGTTCATCGCATTGATGGCGGCAGCAGCCTCGTCGTCATTGGCCATTTCAACGAAACCAAAGCCACGGGGACGACCCGTCTCGCGATCCATCACGATGGTGGCGCTGACGACTTCGCCGTGGGCCGCGAACGCGTCGCGGAGCTGGGCATCATTGGTGGAGAACGAAAGGTTACCGACATAGATCTTCTTCATGAGACTTGAGTCCTGCCCGAGGGGAGCGAGAGTATCACCGGTGCTGGAAACTCGGGCGGGATCGAGCGTCGGTCGAAGCGGGAAGAGTCCGGAACAGATCTGGAGTCTGACTCGCGACGCGGAGACTGTAGCCGAGATGGGGCGGGTTGCGGGGACGAATGTTCGGAATTGGCGAGGAACCGCGTTTTTGGCCTCAGAATGAGGTTTCGACGGTCGCGAAACGCTCTTGAAGCGTCGCGTAGCCGAAAAGCTCGGACCAGTCGGGCAGGTAAAGATCAAACGTGACCTGGGCGGCGGCGGTGCTCAATCGTGCGATGGTGTGGACGACTACGCGAGCCTGCGCTTCATTCTCGCTCCACTTGCTGCAGCGTCCGCTGGCGTAGATCCATCCACGACCGCGGACCTTGGCGCTGGCGCCGGTGGTCCAACTGACGAGAACGAGGCTGGTGGCGTGGCCGTTGTTCCGGACCGCGAGGCGCAGCTCAACGCCTTCGATGCTCATGGAAGCGGGGAGGTTGGCCTTGCCGCGCCATTGGCCGACGAAGCCTGAAGTGGCGATGGCTCGAGCGTGCGTGGCGGGCGCGAAGCCGAGGGTGAAGAGTGCGAGGGCGCTGCGTGATAGTGAACGTGTCATCGGACGGCTCTCCAAGCGGTGCGAGAACATGCGTCGGGCGTGTGAGAAAAAAACAACGCCCGCCGGACGGACAGAACGTCCAGCGGGCGTTGTTTGAGGAGAGAGGAGGAGCACAGAGACATCGTTCGTGCGGAGGGAAGGCCGCACGGGTGGGCATGTGTCTTGGGATTCACTTGGTTCAACCGGAGAGGACCGCGACGGCCGTCCCATCTGGAGCGTGTGTCGATGCGTCGTTCGTGGCGCCGATCACAGGTTGCTCGAGACAGTTGAAGGGTCGAATTCAATCGCGGGGCGTGCAAACGAAAAGGGCGAAATTTTCGGACCACCGCGTCGGATGGGGTCCGATCGGGGTTGAACCGGCGTTTTTGCGTCAATTTCGCGGTGTCGGGGCGTGCGGCTACACTCCGGACCCCTACTGAAGCGGAGATTCGCCATGCTCTGGACCAGCGTCGAAGACATCCTGAAAACCACCCCATCGCCGGGGAAATCCGTCACGGCCCGCGGTTGGGTGCGCACCCGGCGCGACAGCAAGGCGGGCCTGTCGTTCGTGGCGATCAATGACGGATCGTGCTTCGGGACGCTGCAGTTGGTTGTTCCCGCGGACCTGCCGAACTATCAGAGCGAAGTGCTCCATCTGACGACTGGCTGCGCCGTGATCGCCGAGGGCGAACTGGTCGCAAGCCAGGGTGGCGGGCAGACGGTTGAACTGCAGGTGAAGAAGCTGACGGTGGTGGGCATGGTCGAGGACCCGGATACCTACCCGGTTTCGGCCAAGCGGCACACGTTTGAATATTTGCGCGATGTGGCGCACCTGCGGGTGCGGACCAACACCTTCGGCGCTGTCGCGCGGGTGCGGAACTGCCTGGCGCAGGCGGTGCACCGCTATTTCCATGAGCGCGGTTTCTTCTGGGTCCACACGCCGATCATCACGGCAAGCGATTGCGAGGGCGCGGGCGAGATGTTCCGCGTTTCGACGCTGGACATGGTGAACACGCCGCGCGCGGCCGGGAGCGGCGGGAAGCCGGACTACGAGCAGGATTTCTTTGGGAAAGAGGCCTACCTGACCGTGTCGGGCCAGTTGAACGTGGAAACGTACGCCTGCGCGTTGTCGAAGGTGTACACCTTCGGGCCGACGTTCCGCGCCGAGAACAGCAACACGAGCCGTCACCTGGCGGAGTTCTGGATGATTGAGCCGGAGATCGCGTTTGCCGACCTGAATGACGACATGGCGCTGGCGGAGGACTTCATCAAGTATCTCCTCAAGGCCGTGCTGGCCGAGCGAGCGGATGACATGGCATTCTTCGCCGAGCGGATCGACAAGGAAGCGATCACGCGGGCGCAGCACATCATCGAGTCCCCGTTCCAGAAGATCACCTACACCGAGGCGGTGGACCTGCTGCTGGATGCGCAGCGCAAGGGCAAGAAGTTCGACTACAAGGTGGAGTGGGGCACCAACCTCCAGAGCGAGCACGAGCGGTTCATCACGGAAGAGGTCTTCAAGCGGCCCACGGTGGTCATCGACTACCCCAAGGGCATCAAGGCTTTCTATATGAAGATGAACGAGGACGGTAAGACGGTCCGCGCGATGGATGTGCTGGTGCCGGGCATCGGCGAGATCATCGGCGGCAGCCAGCGCGAAGAACGGCTGGATGTCCTTGATCAGCGCCTCGTGGATATGAAGCTCGATAAAGAGGCGTACTGGTGGTACCGCGACCTGCGGCGCTACGGCACGGTGCCGCACTGCGGCTTCGGGCTGGGCTTTGAGCGGCTGATTCTGCTGGTGACGGGGATGGCGAACATCCGGGATGTGATCCCGTTCCCGCGCACGCCGAAGTCGGCGGCGTTTTGAGTCGTGACCGGTTTGGCACCCTTGCGATAAGATGATGATGTCTCGGGATGCGATTTGGATTTTGTTTGGTACTTAGCCCAAGCGATGAAGATGAATCGCATTGACCGCAAGGAAGCGGGAGCAGAGACGGCTGCAGGGACGTATGGAATGACTGCCGTGCGGGCTGGACGGGGTGCTGTGCGAGCGCCCGGGCCCGGCGGGGGGTAGAGGGTTTCTCCGGGGAGACGGTGGCGACATGAACGTACTGAGCGACACCACATCGATCTCGTCCGAGCCGATCGCCAAGCACTGCGTGCTGGATCCGGACACGAAGCATGATCCGCACGCGACACGGTTCGGGAAGTTTCTGCAGGCGTGCATCAAGTTCGAGGGGTCGGACCTGATCGTGAAGACGGGGACGATCCCGCGGATTCGGCTGCGCGGCGAACTCAAGCCGCTGGACACCGAGGCGGTGACGCACGAGGAATACATCTCGATCGCCAAGCACATCCTCACCGAGGAGCAGTTCGCCGATCTGCACAAGTACGGCTCGACGGACTTTGCGTACGACTACGACGCGAAGAACCGGTTCCGCATCAACCTGTTCCAGAGCCGCGGCAAGCTGTCGTGCGCGGCGCGACTGGTGACGAGCAAGATCCGGCGGTTCGAGGACCTGTACCTGCCGGAAGTGATGAGCGAGATCGCGATGCAGCCGCAGGGGATCGTGATCCTTGCGGGTGTGACGGGCTCGGGCAAGAGCACGACGATCGCGTCGATGCTGAACTATGTGAACGCGAACAAGCGGGTTCACATCGTGACGCTCGAGGACCCCATCGAATACATCTTCGAGGACCAGAAGGCGACGATCCACCAACGGGAGATCGGCATCGACTGCCTGGACTTCAAGACCGGCCTGCGGGCGCTGGTGCGTGAGAATCCGGACGTGGTGCTGATCGGCGAGATGCGTGACGCCGAGACGTTCGAGGCGGCGCTGCACGCGGCCGAGACGGGTCACTTGGTCTTCGGAACGATCCACGCGTCGAGCGCTTCGCAGACCTTCGGGCGTATTTACGATCTCTTCAAGGCCGAGGAACGCGACCAGGTCCGGAAGATCCTGGCGTTCCAGATGCGGGCGATCGTGTACCAGAAGCTCCTGCCGACGCTGAAACCGGCGATCCACCGCATCCCGGCGCTGGAGATTCTGATCAACACGCCCTCGGCCCGGAAGTACATCCTCGAGGGCCGCGAGAACGAACTGCTCGACGTGATCAAGGCCCAGGAGTCGATGCAGATCGGGATGATCGACTTCAACGGCTCGCTTGTGAAGCTGGTGGAAGAGGAATACATTCACATGCGTGTGGCGATGGAAGCCACCCCGAACGCCGACGAGCTGCGCATGCGCCTCAAGGGCATCGGTTGATGCACGAAACCCTCCTCGATACGGCGGCATGATGACGACGTACACGACGACCCTTGCGATGGACGGGCTCGTGCTCGTCAGCTGGTGGAAACCGCTGCTCGCGCTCCTGCTGCTCGGCGGCTGGGCGTGGGTCGTTTCGACGATCTACGACAAGGATGCGGCCCGCTTCTATCTGAAGCGGCGCGGCTGGAACCTGGCGCACGTTGCGGTGGGAACGATCGCGGCGGCCTGCGTCTTCGCGGGCGTGCTGCCGTTCGCGGTGGCGCTGCCGGCGATGGCGGTTCTCTTGATCGGCGACCTGATCGCGTACTTCATCTTCCGCAACAAGTCGGATCTGGTGCCCGAAGGGGTCAAGTGGTCCACGAACCCGATGGACTGGGTGAAGGTCAAGAAGCAGGCCAAGTCGAAGAAGGCGAAGCAGGCCAAGGGTCTGGCGATGGCCTTCCGTGGTCCCAAGGGTGAGGTCGCCTCGCCGGAGCGGGAGACCCCGGAGTTCGAGACGCGGCTGCTCGTGGAAGACATCGTGCGCAAGGGCGTCGATGTCCGCGCCTCGCAGATCGAGGTGCTGCCCGGCAAAGAGGGCATCTACGGCGTGATGTACACGGTCGACGGCGTGCGCCAGGCCGGTCAGCAGATGTCGGGGCAGCAGGGCGCTGCGGTGATCGACTTCTTCAAGTCGGCCTGCGGGCTCGATGTGAACGATCGTCGCCGGCGGTTGCAGGCGGAGTTGAAGATCGGATTCGGCGGCGCGGCGGCCACGTTCACGCCGACGCGCATCACGACGATGGGAACCTCGGCCGGCCAGCGGCTCACGATGCTCATCGACCCGTCAAAGCAGGTGACGATCAAGATCGAGGATCTGGGGCTCCTGCCGAGCCAGATGAACGAACTGAAGAAGATCGTCGAGGACCGCAAGGGCGCGGTGCTCATCTCGGCGCCGCCGGACAACGGGCGGACCACGACGCTTTACAACATGCTCCGTCAGCATGACGCCTATACATCCAACGTGCAGACCGTCGAGACGGACCCGCAGTCGGTGATCGAGGGTGTGCGGCAGAACCTGTTTGACCCGCAGGTGGACGGCGCGGAGTACAGCACGACGGTGCGGTCGATCCTTCGCCGCGACCCCGACGCGGTCGGCGTTGCCGAGATGCCGGATGAGAACACCGCGAAGGAAGTGGCGCGGGCGGATCACGATCACACCCGGGTGTACCTGGGCATGTCGGCCGATTCGCCGCTCACCGCGATCCAGTTGTACGCCCGCGCGGTGGGGGACCAGGCCAAGGCGGCCGACAGTCTGCACGGCGTGATCGCGCAGAAGCTGGCGCGGCGGCTATGCTCCAACTGCAAGGCGCCCTTCCCGCCGACGCCGGACATCCTCAAGAAGCTCGGCTTGCCGCCCGAGGTCAAGCAACTGCACCGCAGGAGCGGCCAGGTGATGGTGCGCGACAAGCAGCAGACGTGCCCGATGTGCGGCGGCAGCGGCTACTTCGGGCAGGTCGGGTTCTTCGCGGTGCACTCGATCGGCCCCGATGAGCAGAAGCTGATCGCCGCCAACGACATGACCGGGCTGCGCAACCTGTTCCGCCAGAAGAAGCAGCCGAGCATCCAGAGCGCCGGTCTCCAGCACGTGGTGCTGGGGA
>JBGSZV010000067.1:0-13255 GCA_041750235.1 Phycisphaerales bacterium | reverse complement strand
AGCGCCGACGAGCGGGCGCGCGCGGTGTAGTCGAAGTACTTGGGAAGGGCCACGCCCGACAGGATCGCGAGCACCACGAGCACCGCGATCAGTTCGATCAACGTGAAGCCACGAACGCTGGACACACTCTTCTTCATGATCATCTCCTTGCTGCAGCCCGCACAGAGCGGGAGTAAGACCCTTGCTAACCCACGAGGCTGGCCATGTCCCACATGGGCAGGAACACCGCCAGCGCGATGACGAGAACGACACCTGTAAGGCCGGCGATCAGCACCGGTTCCATGACTGTTGAAGCGTTCTTGGCCATGTGCCGCGTCTCGCGCGCGTAGTGGCGCGTGATCACGTTGCACATCCGCGGCAGCTCGCCCGCCTCCTCGCCGGCGCGCAGCAACTGCCGCACGAAGCCGGGGAAGTACGCGCAGAGGGCGATCGTCTCTGCCAGTCGTTTGCCCTGCGTCACGCCGTTGACCATCGTCCGCGCATCGGCAAGCAGCATGGGGCGCCCCGCGGAGCGTCCGCCCATCTCGATGCTGTCGATGAGGCCCAGTCCCGAGCTGAGCCCGAGCCCCAGCACGGTGACAAATCGCCCGCACGCAACGCCGACGAGGAACTCGCGAAGGTACGGGATCCGGTGCAGCAGCCGATCAAGCGCGAGCCGGCCGGCGCTCGTGCGAAGTGTTGCACGCATCCCAAAGAACACCGCGATCGCCACGCCGAGAATGAGGTACCAGTACGTCTTCGCGCCGTCGCCGACCGTCATCAGCGCCCGGGTGATGAACGGCAGTTCAACGCCGCGCGAAGCAAACATGTGCGCGAAGCGCGGCACCACGAACGTTACGAGGAAGCCCGACGCCAGCGTGAGGGCGACCACCACCGCGATCGGGTACATCAGCGCACCCTTGACTTGGCGTCGAATCTCGTGCTGCTCCTCGACCATCTCGGCCAGCAGCCCGAGCACCTTCACGATGTTGCCCGAGCGTTCGGCCGCGCGCAGCGTTTCGATGTAGACAGTCCCGAAGACGCGGGTGTGCGCCTCGAGCGCCTCGGTGATGCCGATGCCGGACTGAATCCGTCCCGCGACCTCCGCACAGACCGCCGCCATGGCCGGGTTCGCCGCCTGATCGCCGATGCTGCGAAAGCAGTCCGCGACCGGGATCCGCGCTTCCAGCAACACGCTCAGTTGGTGGGTGAACTCCGCCACATCGCGCGGTTTGATCTTGCCGCCGCGCCGGCGCGGCTGTCCCGCCGCACGCTCGGTCCGAGACACCTTGACCGGTGTCAGGCCCATCGAGACCAGCCGACGGTAGGCCGCTTCCGACGTGCTCGCGCTGAGCACCCCGTGCGACGAGCGCCCGGAACGATCAACCGCCTTGTATTTGAAGGCTAGAGCGCTCATGCCGCGGCCCTCATGGTCGGTTCACCGGCCTCGATATCGCCTGTCATCACGGCCCGTGCGACCTCTTCCAGCGTTGTGACGCCGATGCGGGCCTTGTCGAGGCCGTCGAGCCACATCGGACGCATGCCCTGCTGTGCACACAGGCGTTGAAGCTCGTTGGTGGACGCGTTCCGCTCGATCGCGTTGGCGATCGTTTCGTTCATGGCAAGCAGCTCATACACGCCGACGCGTCCACGGAACCCGGCATTGGAGCAGTGGCCGCAACCCTCGCCCATCCGGAAGGCGCCGGAGTCGGCGGCGACACCGAAGCGGCGCAGCAGCGCCGCATCCGGAGCCTGCGGCTGTGCGCAATGGTCGCACACGCGTCGCACCAGCCGCTGACCTACGACACCCAGCAACGACGCATTGATCACAAAGGACGGAACGCCCAGGTCCTTCAAGCGGGCGATTGCGCCGGCGGCGTCATTGGTGTGCAGCGTCGACAGCACGAGGTGACCTGTCAGCGATGCCTGCGCGGCGATCATCGCGGTCTCGTTGTCACGGATCTCGCCGACGAGCACCACGTCCGGGTCCTGGCGCAGGATCGACCGCAGTGCAGCGGCGAACGTGAGACCGATCTCGGAGTTCGACTGGATCTGCCGCACGCCCTCCATCCGCACTTCCACCGGGTCCTCGATGGTCATGACGTTGCGGTCGGGCGTGTTGAGGTGCTTGACTGCGGTGTAGAGCGTGCTCGTCTTGCCCGAGCCGGTGGGGCCGCTGACAAGGATCATGCCGTGTGGATGCTCGATAAGTTCGTGCATCTCGTCGCTGAGCGTCTGGCTCATGCCCAGGTCGGTGAAGTCGCCGATCTGGGTGTTGGGCCGGATGAGTCGCATGACGATGTTCTCGCCCGCAACGGTCGGCATGGTGCTCAGCCGGATCTCGACCTGCTCGGTGCGTGCGGTAAAGCGGAACTTGCCGTCCTGCGGACGACGGGTCTGTGTCAGGTCCAGGTGGGCCATCACCTTCAGTCGCTGCACCATGCCCGAGTGAGCGGTGAGCGGTGGTCCCTGGCGACGCTGCAGCTCGCCGTCGATGCGGAAGCGGAGTTGTAGCTCACGCTCGCAGGGCGAGATGTGGATGTCGCTCGCGCGGTCGGAGACCGCGTCGTTGATGATCTGATTCACCGCCGCGACGATCGGCTCCTCGCCGGTGGTCAGGTCGGAGCTGACGGCAGCCTTGGCGGTTTCGGCACTCTCGTTGTGCGACACCAGACTGTACGCCCGCGCGATCAGCCGCTTGAGAGCGTCTGGAGAGCAGAGGACCGGCTCGATCTCGGCGCGAACGAACTGCCGCACCTGGTCGATCGCCCGAACGTTGAGCGGGTCCACCATGCCCAGCGTGGCGACGCCGTTGACAATGAACAGCGGGAACGCGAGGTGCTTTTCGGCGGTGTTCCTCGGCAGGATCGCAGCGTTCTGGATATCAATCTCGTAGTGATCCAGATCGACGTACGGGCACTCGCAAAGCCCCGCCCGCAGCACCCCGATCTGCTTGGCGCTCAGCACGCCGAGCGTCACGAGCGCATCATCGATCGTCAGATCCTTCTCGGCCGCCATGCGCACGGCCTCGTCGCAGCGCTCTGCCGCAACGAGCCCCTCTTCGACGATCGAGCGGATGAGATAGTCGTCCTGCCTCAGCATGTGCCCCCCGCGGGAGGCGCGACCGGGTTCGCAGCTGCGTAAGCGCGAAGGTCGTTGACTTGTTGAGCGAGATTCGGCGCGTGATTCACAAACGCCATTCCCAGCAGGTAGGTCGGTTCCCGACCCTTCATGGCGATGCGCTGCAACCGAACTTCCGCGTCAAGCAGCGCGACGCCGGGAGCGTCGAGCTTTTCCACTCTGACGCGCATCGTCGCACCGCGGGGCAGCATCACCGAAGTGCGCACACCCAGGCCGCCGTCACCGATGTCCACCAGCGTCGCTTCGATGGCCTGCGCGTCGGTTTCGGAGGTGGCGCTGAATCGGATCGTGTGACAGGAGTTGCCGGTGAGCGACAGCACGGCACGAAGGCCGACCTCGTGGCGCTCATATCGACGAACTGTGAGTCCACTCACCGCCGCCATCTCTGCTGCTCTCCGATCCGCACAGGAACAACTCGCGGTGGCCGAAGCCCCACGGACGTTCTCGGATCGGACCGCACGGGCGGCATATAGAGAAGCTCACCCCCGAAAGGGTGGGCGTTGGGATCTCCCAATCGTCACAACCGCTACGCCTTGACAAGCGATGGTTGCATTCCGCCGGACGCCATGTGGAGCGTCTGGGTCGGGAACGCGAAGGAGACCCCGAGCTTCTCGGCGACGCGCAGGATCTGCATGGTGATCTCGTGCCGCATGGCGTACTCGTCGCTGAACGACTGCGGCCCGGCTACAAAGACGCTGACCAGCACGTCCAGACTGCTGGCCGAGATGGCGTTGAGCTTCACGTCCACCTCGTCCGTCTTTACGCCGGGGTACGCGGCAAGCGAGTCGGCAAGCGCCCGGCAGAACTCCTCGATCTCAGACGGCTTCATGGAGAAGGGGATGCTGAGGGTGGTGCGATACCGGCGGTACCGGCGAGCGCCAAAGTTCTCGATGTTGGCGCTGACGAGATTCGCGTTCGGAATGGTGACCAAGGACTGGTCAAGCGTCCGAACCCGCGACGAGCGGAGGTTGAAGTCTTCCACGAATCCCTCAGCGCCGGCCATCTTCACGTAGTCGCCGACACGGAACGGCTTGTCGAGGATCACGCTCACGGTCCCGAAGACGTTCTCGAGCGTTCCCTTGGCGGCGACCGCCAGCGCGATGCCGCCGATGCCCACACCCGCCAGCAGCGAAGTGACCGGCATGTTCAGCGATTCGGCGATGAAAATCAGCCCGAGCGCGAAGATAAAGAGCTTGATCGCCTTGGTGACCAGCGGGATCAGCAGCGTGTTGACGCCGCCGGCCTCGTTGGTCCGCGCTTTGCGCGAGAAGCTCTCGGCGACCAGGTCCACCACGCGGTACACCGCCCACACCGCGGCGAAGAGAAAGAACGCCTTCGCGGCGGTCCGCAAAATCCCCTGCGCGCGGATCGAAAGGTCGAGCAGCGGCAGCAGCGCGTACACCGCCACACCGCCGCCGAACAGCCCGAACGGCAGTGCCGTGCGCCGGATCAGGTCGCCCGCTTCCTCGGCGTGGGTGTCGTCGGCGTGCTGCCGTAGATACCGGCGTGCCGTGAAGTTGGCCAGCATCCGAACGATCAGATCGATGAACGCGCCGATGAGGAGCGTCCCAAAGAGGCCGATCCACGTCGCGTAGGACAGCCCCATCGCCCGGTTGTCTGCGAGCCACGCGAGCCCGACTCCGCGAAAGAAGCGCGACGAGAAGTTGTCCTGACCAAAGAGCTGGTCGTGCATCGACTCCACGCGCTCAAGTGTGGCATCGTCGAAACGCCATCCCTGGTCGGGGCCTTTTTTGAAGACGAACGACTCGATGCCCGCCCCGCTCGGGAGGTTCAGCGTCCAGGAGGTCAGCCCCGATTGCGTGACCGACGCCATGTCGGGCGCCTCGGTCAGTCGGGTCGAAGCCCCCAGCCGCTGCAGCACATCCGCCAGTTCCGAGACCAGCCGCTCCCGGGCATCGTCGAGCAGCATGCGGCCGAAGTCCCCGAACTCGAGGCAGGCGATCGCATCCGATCGAGCATCCAGGTCGCCGCGATCCGCGCGAGCGGCCGCCGCGAGAAATGTTTCGAGGGTGGCCCTCGGGCTCCGGATGTTCTCCGGCGCAAGGGCCGGTGCAGTTGCTTCGGAGGCCGGGGAGCCGCCGATCGGGCCGAAGAACTGCGCCCGTGCGGGGGCCGCCAAGGCCAGCACGGCCACGATCAGTCGTGCCACCATCGCGATCCGCAGGTCCATGGGGCGGATCATACGCAGCAGGGTTTTCGGAGCTTGGAACCGCTTTCACGCAACGCCAACGGGGACGGCCGGTACTATGCGGACCTGTTGCTGCGCGCTGCAGCGACACAGAGTTGCATATTCACTCTTCGGCTTCCCCCCGTTTCGTGGGCGGGAAGGCTGGAGACGTCCCCGGAACCCCCGGATACGGGAATCCCCCGTCACCCCGGTCGCCCCCGGTATTTGAGGAGCCCACCATGCGTCGCCTGGTACTCGCTGCTGCCTTCGCCATCTCCTGCGTGGCGCCGGTCTTCGCTCAGCAGGTCAAGGTCGAGGAGTTCACCCTCGACAACGGCATGAAGTTCCTCCTCGTCCCGCGTCACGAGGAGCCAAACATCATCGCCGCCGGTTGGGTCGCCAAAGTCGGCTCGGCCAACGAGCGCCCGGGCATCACCGGCATCAGCCACTTCTTTGAACACATGATGTTCAAGGGCACCGACACCATCGGCACCAAGGACCCCGTCAAGGACGCCGAGTTTCGCGCCACCCAGACGCGCCTCCGCGGCGAGATCCTCAAGCTCACCTTCGGCGAGCAGTACACCCGCTGGAAGGCCGGCGAGATCGACGATCCGTGGGATCCCGTCAACGACTCGCCGCGCCTCAAGGAACTCCGCGCCGAGCTCAACCAGAGCATGCAGGACCAGAAGGCGGTCACCAAGCAGAACGAGTTTGATCAGGTCTACACCAACCTGGGCGCCTCGGGCATGAACGCCTTCACGTCCTACGACATGACCTTCTACTTCATCAATGTCCCCGCCAACAAGTTCGAGCTGTGGGCGTGGATGGAGTCCGATCGCCTTCTCGGCTCCACCTTCCGCGAGTTCTACGCCGAGCGCGACGTCGTTCACGAGGAACGCCGCATGCGCACCGAGAGCACGCCCACCGGCATCTACCAGGAGCAGTTCGACTCGATCTTCTGGCAGAGCCACCCGTACCACTGGCCGATCATCGGTTGGACCAGCGACCTCAACTCCTACACCATGGAGCAGGCACAGGACTACTTCAACATCTACTACCGCCCCAACAACCTCATCGGCGTCATCGTCGGTGACTTCGATCCCGCGGCCGTGAAGCCCATGATCGAGAGCTACTTCGGTCGTCTCGAGCGCGGCAGCGTGGAACCCCCGGCCGTCAGCACGCTGGAAATGCCCCAGCTCGCCGAATCGCGGATGAACGCCGAGTGCGACTGCCAGCCGCAGGTCGAAGTGCGGTACCACACCGTTCCCTTCAATCACAAGGACAGCTTCGCCCTTGAGATGATGGCCAACGTCCTCAACGGGCGCACCGGGCGTCTCTACAAGGCGATGGTCGAGGGCAAGAAGATCGCCTCGAACGCCGGCGCCAGCCAGTCCACCGCCGAGTTCGCTGCCCCCGCTAAGTACGCAGGCGCCTTCAGCTACAGCGCCGAGGTCAAGGGCGACGCCACCCCGCAGCAGCTCGAAGAGGGCTGGTACGAGGAACTCGCCAAGCTCCAGAAGGAACTCGTTCCCGACAACGAACTGCAGAAGGTCAAGAACCAGGTCGCCGCGAACAGCTACCGCCGCCTGCAGAGCAACTTCTTCCTCATGGTCCAGCTCGGCATCTTCGAGCTGATGGGCGACTGGGAATACATCAACCAGTCCTCCGGCAAGCTCCAGGCCGTGACCGCCGAGGATATTCAGCGCGTCGCCAACACCTACTTCGCCAAGACCAACCGTGCCGTCGCCACCTACACCCGCAAGGCGGGCTCGGGCGGCGAGGACACCGAGTTCCTCGCGCTGCAGGAGAAGATCGGCCCCCAGATGGCCAATCAGATCAAGGCGCAGGTCAAGCAGATGCAGTCCATCAAGGACGTCGCCATCCTTCAGAAGATCCTGCAGGATGCCGGCGCCAACAAGGACAGAGTTCCGGCCGAGATGAAGGCCGGGTTCGATTACATGATCAAGCAGCTCGAAGCCCACCTCGCGTCGCTCCAGGGCGATGCCCCGGCCGCGCAGTAAGACGCAAGGAACACACACCCATGAAAACCAACACCACAGTTCTCGCCGCGATGGGCCTGATGACGGCCATCACCGGCGCTCACAGCCTCGCCAACACCATCCCCGCTCGTCCCGAGCAGATCGAGTTCAAGCCGCTCCAGTTCGAGCCGCCCGTCGCCAAGGACTACCGGCGCGTGCTGCCCAAGACCGGCGTGCCCGTCTATCTGCTCCCGAGCAACGAGTTCCCGCTCGTCACCATCACCCTGAGCTTCAAGGGCGGCCAGTACATGGAGCCCGCCGGCAAGGACGGCCTCGCCGGCCTCACCGGTCAGATGATCCGGCGCGGCGGCACGGCCACCGTTCCCGCTCAGGATGTCGACGAGAAGTTCGACTTCCTCGCCTCCAACGCCAGCGTCGGCATCGGCTCCACCACCGCCAGCGCCACGCTCAACAGCCTCACTTCCAATCTCAACGAGAGCTTCCCGCTCTTCATGGACATGGTCCGGAACCCCGGCTTCCAGTCCGACAAGTTCGACATCGTCCGCGCCGAGACGATCGAGAACATGAAGCAGCGCAACGATGATGCCGACAACATCATCGGCCGTGAGTGGAGCGCCCTCATGTGGGGCCGCGAGCACTTCGAAGGCCGCGTCGCCACCAAGACCTCGCTCGACTCGGTGACGATCGAGGACATGAAGGCCTTTCACCAGCGCCTGATTCACCCCGGCAACCTGATCGTCGGCGTCACCGGCGACTTCAAGGAAGCCGACATGCTCGCGATGCTCGACTCGGCCTTCGAGGGCTGGGCCAAGGGCGAGCCCGTCGGCGACCCGCCCGCCCCCTCGGCGAGCGTCCAGCCCGGCGTCTACCACATCGAGAAGGAAATCCCGCAGGGCAAGGTCCGCATCGGCATGCGCGGCATCACCCGCGACGATCCCGACGCGATCCCCGTCGCCATCATGAACGACATCCTGGGCGGCGGCGGCTTCACGAGCCGCATCATGAACCGCGTTCGCACCGAGGAAGGCCTCGCGTACGGCGCCGGCTCGGCGTTCATCAACAAGGTCTGGTACCCCGGCGAGTTCCGCTCGACGTTTGCCTCCAAGAACCGCACCTGCGCGCTCGCCCTCAAGATCATCATGGACGAGTGCCAGAAGATCCGCAGCGAGCCCGTCAGCGAGGAAGAGCTGAACACCGCCAAGAACCAGTTCATCGACACCTTCCCCCGCACCTTCGAGAGCAAGGCCGGCACCCTCGGCGTCTTCATCAACGACGAGTGGACCAAGCGCCCCGAGGGCTACTGGCAGAACTTCCGCGAGAAGGTCCGCTCGGTGGACACCAAGGAAGTCCAGCGCGTGGCGCAGAAGTACATCACGCCGGAGAACATGTTCGTGCTCGTTGTCGGCAAGTGGGACGAGATCAAGGCCGGCGATCCCGCGCAGCAGGACCTCGCCAAGAAGGTCACCATGAACGACTTCTTCGGCGGCAAGGCCGAGCAGCTCCCGCTCCGCGATCCCCTCACGCAGGAGCCGATCGAAGCCGGCAAGAACTGATTGCCACAGGATGACTTGAACACAGGCCCCCGGATTCGTCCGGGGGCCTTTTTCATGCGCTGATCAGAAGTCGCGCCGGGAGAAGAGACCAGCGGCGATGCCCAGGATCACAAGCTCGAAGGCGATCGACGTGCCCAGCACCCAGCCCACGCTGCGGTCGCGGATCTCACGCTGAAAACGCTTGCCAGCTTCGCGATCGACATTCCGCTCAAATGGGTCACGTCGTGAGGCCGGCGGTCGACCAGCCATCGCGGGCGGCTGTGAAGTCTCCTCTTCAGCCGACGGGCCGCTGAACCTCTCCAGGTTGGCCTCGCTGATGAGCCAGCGGTTCATCAGGTCCACCGTCTCGCCCGTCTTGGGAAGCAGCGTTTTGACGGCGAACACCGCGGTGTGAACGCGGGGCAGCGTCTTGTTCTCCTTCGACTCCTTCTGCTCGTTGCGGAGCTTCTCCAGCCGCTCGGTCTTGGCCTTCAGTTCCTCGGTCGACTCGGGATTTTCACCCAGCGCCTCGATATCACGCTCAAGACGCGAGATGGTCGTTGCGAGCATCTCCTTGCGGACATCTGAATGAATGCGGAACTGCAGCAGGCCGACGTCGCCGGCATTAATGATGAAGATCAGGAACCACACAAGCAGAGTCAGCATCAGCGACGCGATGGTGGACCGCGTCACGACCCCGAATAGAACACACACGCAGTAGAGGAATGAGAACACCAGCAGCACCACTGGCACCGCAAGGAACAGCCCCGGCTCCCATGCCCCGCCGCGGAATCCGATGACGAAGAACGAAGCCCCCGTAAAGACCAGCACCTGCAGACCAACGAAGGTCAGGGCCGCCGCATACTTGGTGAGGAAGAGGCGAAGGCGGCTGATCGGTTTGGAGAGCGACAACTCGATCGCTCCGCCCGCGAGAAAGTCGGGAAAGATGCTCGCCGTCGAGATCAGCGCCAGGATCATCGCCCCCCATGTGAGCCAGGTTCCCAGGCCCAGGGTCACGAAGACGTACTTGTAGAAATCCTCACGCGGCACGACGCGCGTGTTCATGACCGGGACTTCGATCGTCCAATGCAGGAAGGTGACGCCGCGCTCGTTGATCCCCGTCGCGGCGAACGCCAGCACCAGCACGCCCGACAGGATCATCGTGATCCAAAACAGCTTCTTGGCGTTCAGCTCCCGGTACGCGTCAAGAAAAATGGCCGCGGTCTGTCTCACGCTTTGCCCCCGTTCTTCTTGCCCATGTCGGCGCCCGGCTTCAGTGTCTCGCCGGTGCGCGGGTCCGTCACCGCCTGCATGAACAGATCCTCCAGCGACGGCCGGACCGGCCGTACCGCCCGGATCACCACGCCCCGAGCCCGCAGCGCATCAATCAACGGTTGCACTCGCCGGGCGTCGGCCGCGCTCACTTTGATCAGCCCGCGTTCCACGCTCAAGGCTTCACCCGTTGCCAGTGTGCCGTGGAATCCGATGCGTGTCGCAAGCCCTGTCCCGGAGAGGTCCTCGCGCAATGACCCCGGCAGGAGTCCCGCGATCCGGGCGTCAACCCCTTCGCCGCCTTCGGGCACATCAATCTCAATCTCGTACCGCTCCTGATCCTTCGTGAGTTCGCGGATCGTCCCCTGCGACGACACTGCTCCCTGCACCAGGATCGCCACGCGGTCGCACACCATCTCCAGTTCACTCAAAAGGTGACTGTTGAGGAACACGGTCGTTCCCCGGCTCTTGAGTTCCATCAGCACGTTGCGGATATCACGGCGTCCCACCGGGTCCACGCCGTCGGTCGGCTCGTCGAGCACGATCAAGTCGGGGTTGTTCATCATCGCCTGCGCGATGCCGATGCGCTGCCGCATCCCTTTGGAGTACCCCTTGACGCGGGTCTTCTCCCACTCCCGCATGCCGACGAGTTCCAGCAGCGCCGGGGCGCGCTTGCGGCGCTCCTCGCGCGAGACGCCCGCCATCGCGCCAAAGAAGTCCAGCACCTGCCCCCCAGTTAGGTAGTCGGGGAAGCGGTGGTGCTCCGGCAGGTAGCCCACGCGCCCAAGCGTCGGCTTGTGGCCGACCGGCGCGCCGAGCATGTGACCCTCGCACTGCGTCGCCCGGATCACCGTCATCAGGATCTTGACGAGGGTGCTCTTCCCGGCGCCGTTGGGCCCCAGCAGGCCGAAGATCTCCCCCCGGCCGACGACCATGTCGATCCCGCGCAGCGCGTGGACCTTGCCCTTGTACGTCTTGGACACCCGGCGGAGGTCGATCGCAAGGTCGGCGGTGGAAGTGCTCATCGGGGATAGCCTTGGGAAAAGGTGGGCGCTCCGTTCAGGCGACCATCCTACTACCCGGCCATCACTTCACCGATGCACCGGCGACCGTCTTCTTGTGCCGGGCACACAGACAGCTCGCGTGCGGCGTCATGTCCGCGTCCTTCCACGCCCGCGCAAAGTCCGCCTGTGCCCGATCGGACTCGGCGGTCTTGCCCTGCGCCGCCAGCGCCCGCGACAGCCCCAGGAGCGACCAGCCGTTGTTCGGCCACTTCGCCAGGTCCTTGCGGTACACCCGTTCCGCCTCCGCCGGACGCCCGGCGTCCAGCAGCACGCTGCCCAGAGTGTGGCGCGCGGGGAGCATCCAGTCCGGCGGCTCCATGTACTGAAGCTCATCCTCGATCTTGATCGCTTCGGTGAGCTGATCGATCGCGACGTCGTAGTCGCTCCCCGCGTACGCGATCTCGGCATCGATCACATGTCCCGCGAGCTTCAGCACCGTATGCGCCGGGTTGATCTGCGCAATCGCCCCCTCCGGAACCTCGGAGCATGCCGTCGTGAACGCCTGACGCTCGGACTGCGCCGCCGGGGTGTTGCCCTTGGCCGCCAGCGCGATCGCCCGGTGCGCCCGCCACATCGCCCGCGTGAACTTGAGCTGCTGCGGAGGCTCGGGCAGAGCAAGGATTGCATCCCACTTCCCGAACCGCTTGAGCGCCTCCATGTGGATCGTCATGTACCCGTCCACGATCGCCGCGTTGTCGCGCGCCCACTCCGCCGGAACGCCGTCCACCGCCGCCTTCGCCGCGCGGATGCCCTCCTCTGATCGGCCTGCCATCATGCAGGCGAACGCCAGGAAGCCGCTGTTGTGCGACATGTAGATCCGATAGAAGTCCTGCTTCGGCGAGAGCTTCTTGTACGCCTTGTCGGCCGCCATCGCGACGCGGTTGGCCTCCATCGCCTTGTCCCATGCGCCCACCCGCGCATCGATGTGCGACGGCATGTGCACCAGGTGGCTCGACACCGGCACCAGCGTCCGCAGCGTGTCAGCGGATGCCAGCGCCCGCTCCGGCTGCTTTGATGCTTCCACCGCGTGGATGTACAGGTGCGCCGCCCCGGGATGCCTCGGATTGGCCGCCAGCACACCCTCCAGCACGCTGACTACTTCCAGCGTCCGACCCTTGGGCTGGCCGTCCAGCGTCCACAGATCCCACGGCTGCAGGTCCATCAGCGACTCGGCGTACAGCGTCGCGACGTCATTGTCATTCGGGTACTGCCGATACACGCCCTCCATCGCTCGCGCGTACCCCTGATCCAGCGGTGCACGGTCCGCCGGAATCGGCCACGTGTACCGCGCTGCCAGTGCGTCGATCAGCGCCTTCTCCGTCGGCGAGGCGCCCGCCGCCGCCGCCGCCTTGGCCTTCGCGAGCGACTGCCACGCCAGCGTCGAGCGCTCCTCGCTCATCATCGGGTTGTTGATGTGCGGCCCGTGGCACAGCGCGATGCCCCACCACGCCATCGCGCAGTTTGGGCTCAGCCGCGCCGCCTCGGTGTACGACCGGATCGCCTCGTCATGA
The DNA here is from genome assembly GCA_041750235.1 of Phycisphaerales bacterium. Classification (GTDB taxonomy): domain Bacteria; phylum Planctomycetota; class Phycisphaerae; order Phycisphaerales; family UBA1924; genus JBGSZV01. The sequence continues at coordinate 568 of JBGSZV010000067.1, read as the reverse complement.
TTGAAGGCGTAGGTCCATGTAAGCCCCTGGTCGAAGTACTTCTGGGCCTCCGCGCTCGCGCCGCTCACCGGCCGCGTGTGCGACCCCATTCCCGCGAAGAGCTGCGCTTGGCTCCCGGTGGACGATTGATGCGGCGTGGAGGTGCATCCGGCGGCGAGCACGAGCGAACAGACGATGGCCGCGAAGCGCGCGGCAATACGAGTGGTCTTCATCTGGAGATCCCTTGACAGTGTGAATCCGGCGATGGCCTTGGCCGGGGTTGCCGCTGATCTTACCGAATTCACCTTCCCGGCCCCAAGCCCCATGTCCGACTACCATCGCTGCCATGCATGAATCGGTGAAAAACTTCGTCACCGCTTTGGATGAGTCTGGCGAACTCGCCCGCATCCGCGCCCGGGTGTCGCCCGTCCTCGAGATCGCCGCCATCGCCGATCGCGTGAGCAAATCTTTATCCCCTTGCCTCCCAAGCGCCTCCGCCCGCCGCAACGACCCCCGCCACCACCACCTCGGCGGCAAGGCCCTCCTCTTCGAGAACGTCGAAGGCTCCGACATCCCCGTCCTCATCAAC
>JBGSZV010000066.1:0-19741 GCA_041750235.1 Phycisphaerales bacterium | reverse complement strand
CAAACTCGTCGTCGACACCATCGAGTTCCAGTCCCAGCACCTGCCCAAGTGGAACTCCGTCTCCATCTCCGGCTACCACATCCGCGAAGCAGGCTCCTCCGCCACCCAGGAACTCGCCTTCACCCTCCGCGACGGCATGGAATACGTCGAAGAATCCATCCTCCGCGGCTTGCCCGTCGACTCCTTCGCCCCGCGCCTCAGCTTCTTCTTCAACTCCCACAACGAGTTCTTCGAAGAGATCTGCAAGCTCCGCGCCGCCCGCCGCATCTGGGCCCGCATGATGAAGGACCGCTACGGCGCCAAGAGCGAAAAGTCCTGGTACATGAAGACCCACGTCCAGACCGCCGGCTGCTCACTCACCGAGCAGCAGCCCATGAACAACATCGTCCGCGTCGCCTACCAGGCCATGGCCGCCGTCTTGGGCGGATGCCAGAGCCTCCACACCGACTCCATGGACGAAACGCTCGGCCTCCCCACCGAACAGGCCGTCACTGTCGCGCTTCGCACCCAGCAGATCCTGGCCCACGAAACCGGCGTCACCCGCGTCGCCGACCCGCTCGGCGGCAGCTACTTCATCGAACACATGACCGACCTCATGGAAAAGGGCGCCCTGGAGCTCATCGAAGAAATCGACCGCATGGGCGGCGGCCCCTTTAGATTGAATCCCAACTCCTCTGCACTCTCTCCCGTCCCCGACGGGAGAGATGTCACGGCTTTGCGTGACAGAGAGGGCTCCTCAGGTTCCGCCCGGAACAAAGAGGGTTCTTCAATCAATCTCGGCGGCCGCGCCGGCGTCGTCGGCGGCATCCACAAGGGCTACTTCCGCCGCGCCATCGCCGAAGCCTCCTACCGCTTCTCCGAAGAATGCGAAGCCGGCGACCGCATCATCGTCGGCCTCAACGAGTACATCGACAAAGACGAAAAGCGCGCCATCGACATCCTCGAGATCTCGCACACCGTCGAAATCGAACAGTGCGAACGCCTCGCCGCCTTCAAGAAACGCCGCGATCGGAAGGCCGTCGAAACCGCCCTCACCAACATCCGCAAAGCCGCACAGAACGGCGACAACGTCATGCCCACCCTCGTCGAAGGCGCACTCAACAACTGCACCCTCGGCGAAATGGTCCAGGCCATGGCCGACATCTACGGCCGCTACACCGGCGGACCGGAGTGGTAAGAGGGGATCAGCGGTCGGTGTCATGTGTTCAGGGTAAGCGTGCGGATGCGGGCCACACCTGACGTGGCCGGCCGGGGTGCAGGTTGTTCGTTGCCGCTGGGGCGCACGAGGGTGGTCTAAGGATTGCGGCGTCGCCAACTTCACCGCAAGCTCGATGCTCGGAGATCGGATGAAGTTTTTCACAATGGATTGGTGGTTGAACGCCCTCCGGCTGACACGCCTGGAGGTCGAACGCCCATTCTTCGAGTACGACCGGCACTTGGAAGCGCTTGGTCCGCGATTGCCGGCGGCGTGCCGGGAACTTGCCCCGATCGAGAGGTTACACGATGCGCGCATCGTGTTCATCGACCAGCGCACGGACGGGCACGTTGTTTTGAAGGTGGCCACGGCAGAGGAGGACGGCTCCTCGCGAGAACTCACGCTGGCGTACTGCGGTGTCTTGGGTGTGCAGTGGATGAGGGGCGGAGCGGACGACTCAACGGTGGGGACGCCCGTACTTTCAGACCTGGGAGACCTTGGCTATCACGAGTTCGATGTTGACGATCAAGCGGACGGAACGTACGTCCATCGGATGCTCTTTGCGACCGGTTGGGAACTGGAGGTCCGGTTCGGAGATATGAACCTTTCGACGTAAGGATTGTGCGGCGGGTGGCATTGACGGCCAACTTCGCGTGCGCGTGCCATGGCCGATGCTCTGATCGGCTATGGCTATCTCGCCAGTAGCGCTACCAACTCCCCAACGTCATACCCACCCCGCACCCTCACCCGCACCAGCCGCACCCCCGCATCCGCCAGCGCCCGCTCCGCAAACCCATCCCGCCTGACGCGGTCCTCTCGCTCGTGCGACCGATCATCCAGCTCAACCGCGATCCGCGGCACCAGCAGGGAATCCGTCACCACGAAGTCCACCGACTTGCGATCAATCCTGTTGTGCCACCGCTGCCGTTCGTGCGCACCTGTCTCCACGCAGATCAACCGCGACAACTGCACCTGCACATACACCCGCCCCTTCCCCTCGCTGATCTGCGCCACCGCCGCCTCCAGCGCCGGAAGAAAATCCCGCTCGGCATCACTCAGGAACGGCTTGCGAAGAACATACGGCAGCGACCCGTCATCTTTCTGTTCTTGTGGCTTGAGCCGTCGAGCAACTGCGTACAGAATTCCGAGCAGCATCGCGAACGCCAGAAACGTGAGGAGTAGTTTCATCCCATCAAACTAACAACAAGACCATTTCACTGACCCACACTCTCGTGTCTCTTCCTCCACCCCTCCACCCTCCCCACAAAATCCCCCTCCACCGCCCCCAACGGCACCGCGTGATACGCCCCTGTCCGCAGCATCACAATCACAAACCGCTCCCCCCGCGTCACGCCGTGCACCAGCTTCCAGTCCATCCACGATTCCGACCACGGCCCCACCACCCGCAGCCCCTTCTCATCACACGTCATCTCATACGCGCCCGGCATCAGGTCCAGCGCCCCACTCTGCGCCTGCCGCAGCAGCGTCTCCTCCACGACACGCTCGTACGAGAACCGCACGACTCCCGCGAGGCACGTGAGCCCCAGCACGAACAGCACCACGTATCCAATTGCCAGCCAATCCTCGTCATACTGCTGCAGCACATACGCCGCCACGCCGCACGCCGCACAGAACAGCAATGTCGTCACGAACGACGCACGCACCTGCTTCCTGTAATGATTGCGTTCCGATCGGAAGTTCGGCGCCAGCACCATCGCCTCAAGCTGCGAAGCCAGCACATCCTTCGCCGTCAACGAATACTTCACCGTCATCGCCATGTCATCAGACTACCACCCGCGCCCCCAGGTGCTTCCCACGGCATGCCACGGCCGATGCGCTGATCGGCCCCGCGACTCTCACGCCCCAACGGGGCGCAGGAATGTAGCCACGGGTGACCAAATCCCGGCGCGCCGGGATGCGGGAACCCGTGGAAAGCGCAGATTGAACCACCCTGCCCCAACGGGGCAGAGGAACTGTCACTCCCCCATCATCCCCACAATCACCACATCCACCACCACCATCCCCACGCACACCGCAACAAACCCCGCCATCCGCAGAATCCCGAGCCCCTCCCGCCGATCCTCATCCTCCGACATCGGCCAGAACTTCGGCTTGATCGTCGCCTCAAACGCCTGATTGAACCGCGACAGGTTCCCGAACATCACCTTCCACGCCACAACCACCGCCACCACATTCCCGGCAATCAAGCCCGCCAAGATCAATCCACGCTCACTCATTCCACTAATCTAACCACCCGCTCCGCGATCAACCCGTCCGTTCCGTGTGAAATCCGGACCCAACAAGGCGGTTCTTTGTTGACTCGCGCTCCCCCCGTGCGACACTTCCTGCAGGAGAAGCAAGCCATGCGGACCACCGCCATCGCTATCGTCGCCGCCCTGACGCCCTCCGTCGCCGGCGCAGCCTCCATGATCTATGAAGGCTTCAACTATCCGACCGGCGTCGTTCCATTCGGCTCCATGACCGGCGGCAACGGCTGGAGCGGGTCGTTCACCGGATACTTCAACAACGCCGGGGCCGGCGCGCCGATCACCGCCGGATCCTACGTCAACCCCAACTCACCTCCAGCAACCGGCAACGCCCTCGGCATCAACTCCTCTTCATTCGAGACCCACTCGCTGGGCCGAGACTTCGCCCAGTCGCTCCCGACCGATCGCGATGTCTGGATGTCGATGGTGTTCAAGGTCAGCGACTTGGCGTCCCAGGGATCGTTCATGCTTTCTCCCGCCGGGGGCGGCACAGCCGTCGGACTCGAGTTCTACGTTGCGGGCTTTCGGCTGAACAACGGCAGCGGCACCACCATGATCCAGTCATGGAAGGGCCACCAGACCCAACCCAACTTCTACTTCCTGATGCGTCTCGGCCCGTCCACCGGCAGCGAGCGTCCGCTCGAACTCTGGATCAACCCCGGACCTGTCATGGGCACGCCCGACATCAGCACCATGAGCGACACAATCATCGCAGAGCATCTCGGCATGACGTTCAGCGCCGGAGTAGCTGTCGACGAAATCCGCATCGACTCCAATCTCGCCAACGTCTACGTCCCCGCGCCAAGCGCCGCCGCACTCTTCCTCATCCCACTCGTCCATCGCCGCCGCCGCACCCCCTGATGCCGAGTGCCTAGTGCCTACTCCCCCATCTCCACCAAACGTCGCACACTTCGTGGTCATGCGCACACATTCCTCACATTCCCCCGCCCGATCTCTTGACTCACCCTTGCCGCCCCGCACCCCACGGCTACCGTCGCCGTTATGGAACCCATCTCCCTCAACGTGCTGAACGCAAGTGACGCCGACACCTGCGCCCGCACACCCGAAGAACTTGCGCTCGCCGACCAGATCATCTACGACTACATCGCCTCCGACCTCCCCCTCCAAGCCCTCGCGAAGCGCTACCACCTCACGATCGACCAGCTCATCCAGTGGTCGGAGTCCCCCGGCACCGTCTCCCGCATCGAAGCGCTCCGTGACCTCGGCGTCCGCCGTGCCGAAGCCGTCGCCGCAAACGCCCGCGCCACCGCCATCCTCGTCCTCGAGGAACTCCTCACCACCCGCGACGGCAGCTCCGACACCCTCCGCCGCGCTGCCACCACCCTCCTCAAAGCCGGAGCCCCGCCGCGCACGATCGCCGCTCCATCGCCCATCACTTCTCCTTCACCAACCCCGCACGCACCGCACCCACCCCGCCCGCGCTCACGCCCCCGCAAACGCAAAGCGACACCCCTAGCCACCGCCAGCGCCATCCTCTCCTCCGTCGGCGCACCAAACTCCTTGCCCCATATGGACTCTTCGCCCCGCCTTTCCCCGCAAGCCGCAGGTCGCAAGCCGCGCACCGCCCCCATGAGCGATCATTCATCCCCGGACCACCCCGCTTCTCATCCACCCGGCACTCTCTCTCCGTGGGAACCACACCACACGGAGCCAACATCATGCGACCCGTCCTCGCCTCAGCCCTCCTCGCCGCCTCCCTTCTCGTCCTTCCCGCCTGCGAAACGTTCAGCGGCGGCAACGACGACTCCAACAGCAACAGACAGAACGCTCACCTCGGCCAGCTCGACGGCAACTGGCGACTCACCCACATCAACGGCAATGCCGTCAGCGTCCCCAACGACGCCCAGAATCCCACCATTCGGTTCAGCAATGGCAGCGTCAGCGGCAACAGCGGCATCAACTCGATGAACGCCACCTACACCACCCAGTCCCGCTACTCCGACAACATCAACTTCAGCGCCTTCAACTCCACCAAGATGGCCGGCGGCACCGACGCCATGGACCTCGAGCGCCGCTTCAGCGATGCGCTCAATCGCGTAGACACCGTCCGCGTTGATGGCGACAAGCTCGTCATGAAGGACGGCGACACCCAGGTCCTCCGCTTCACCCGCACCAACTGAGAAGCACACAGTTCCCCCACAACCGGCGTGGCGCAATCGGGCGCCACGCCGTGACAGATGAAGAAACGCCAGCAACACCACCGGTTGCGGCCCCCTCGCTCACAGAGATTGTGAGCGAGGGGTCGTGCGGGTGGACCAATCACAAGGAGCCCGGCCATGCGATATCTGTTCCCGCTGCTCGCCCTCCTCCCCCTGGTCTCCTGCGCCAGCAACAACCACGGCAACCTCGAGGGAACCTGGTCGCTGACGCACATCAACCACGAACCCATCAACTTGCTCCGCACCCAGGCCGCGCCCACGCTCAGCTTCGCGCAGGGCACCCTCACCGACACCACCGCCGAGCCCGGCATCAACGCGACCTATTCGCGCGGCGACGACGGCCGGGCGCACTCGATCGCAATGCCCGACCTCGCCACCCTCAACATCCCCACCATGCCCGACAACCTCGAGGCCGAGTACCGCATCGCCCTCCAGCGCGCCGACACCGCCCGCGTCATGGATGGCCGTCTCTACCTCTGGGACGACGGCCAGGAAGTCCTCCGCTTCGGCCACGTCGCATCTCACTGAACCCGCAGGCTCAGCACTTGACGCACCCACGGAAGCAACGATCGATGAAACTCACCAAACCCGTTGTTGCCGCATCGGTCTTCATCACGACGTTCACTTTGACCGCGTGCGTTGACAAGAGCTACGAACGCGGAAGCAACGTGGACAACCAGGGCGACGAAGTCCTCATCGGCTCCGTCTCCACCAGCGACCGCACGGCGCTCCCAAAGCACGGCAGCATCGTGGTCCTCCTCGTCGAGGACTCCGAGAACATCATCGCCCGCCAGGAGATCGACGTTGACGGCCGTCCGGTCCCCATCGGCTACCGCCTCCGCTACGACGCAGATGACATCCACGACGACCGCCGTTACTACATCGAAGCGGTGGTTGAATCCCACGACGACACGAAGTGGAAGAGCGACCGCACCCCGGTCCTCACCCAGGGCGGCCTCGAAAACAACGTCCCGCTCGTCATGAGCCCCACGCCATAGCAGTCGGCATGCATACAACTACCGAATCCCTCCGCGCAAACCGCGACCTGAATCTCGCCGAATCGGAGTTGATACAACGACCGTTTCGCGCTTGACGGCAGTCCTTCCCTCGCACCTAGACTTTTGCGCTACGTCTACAACATGAGGAGGGACCCCATGAAGGAGCTTGAACGGTTCGCGTGCATCGCGGCGGTTGGCGCTCTTTCGAGTTCAGCCGCCTACGCCGACGACTTCGCGCCGCCCGCGTACCGCGGGAACAACGGCAGCGTTATGGTTGCCTGGGAGTTCGATACGCCCCCCGCTTCCTTCGCAAGCATCCCCGCCGACGTGTTCGCATTCGTTCCCACCGGCTTCAGCGATCCCAACTTCTACGCGACGCCTCGCATCGTGGCGCCGGTGCCGTCGGACTGGGCGTGGAACATGGACGGCAGCATCTCCACCACAAGTCCAGGCGGCGCCTGGCTCGACGTCGTCATCCCTGGCTACCAGGGCGCCTGGGACGCCTTCGCGCGCGCGCAGTACACCTACTCCGAGTTCCTGCCCAGCATCCGCAACCTGGAGCCGCTCGGCTTCGGCAGCTACTACTTCGGCCCGATCCCGTACTACGTCGATGCATCCCACTTGTACGACGATTGGGGCTTTTTCCAGTTCGGTTCCTCGCAGGTGCTCCATCTCTTTGTCGATCCCGGCACTTCGCTCTCGGAGATCGTGATCGACACGCACGTCTTCCCGGTGCCGTCGGCTCCGGCTGCTGCTATCTGCCTCGCGGGAGTGCCGCTGCTCCTGCGGCGGCGGCGTTGACCCGGCATCCGATCGGTGTGTGCGAGCGAACCCGAGTGGAGTCATAATGACCGTTCATCACCCGGGAGCCCGCGCATGCTGAAGTTGATCGCGTTGACCGTTGCCGTCCTCGTCCCCGTCGCCCTCACGGCCTGTGCCGCGAACAAGGGAGCCGGTGTCAATCTCGCGGATGCCATCGCCGGCGACTGGAACCTGCGCTGCATCGACCGGATCCCCGTCACGGTGCCCGAGGACGCCCGCGTGCCAAACCTTTCGATTTCCCCCGACGGCAAAGTGTCGGGCTTCGCGGGCGTCAATCGGGTCTCCGGCGGCTTCGACCCCGCCACGCTGGCCGAAGGGCGGCTCTCCTTCGGTCCGATGGCCATGACCAAAATGGCCGGCCCCCCCGAACTCATGAAGATCGAAGACGACTTCACCAAGGCCCTCGCCCGAGTCACCCGCGCCCGCATCGAGAACAACCAACTCGTCTTCGCCAGCGACACCTCCGACCTGATGCGTTTCAACCGCGCCGAATAACCCGCAACCACCCGGCCGGTTCACAGGTTCACCTCTCCAGTGCCAACGCCCTTTGACACGGGAGATCTCCATGCACACCGCGCTCACTTGCATCGCCCTGCTCGCCGCGACCGCCCAGCCCGAACCCGCCAAACCCACTGCCCACCTCGTCACCCACACCGTCAACGCCTACCCCAACTTCTCGCCCGACGGCAGCAAGCTCGTCTACCAGTCCGACGCTCTGGGCAACTGGGACATCTACACCATCCTGCTCGACGGCCGCGAGCGCCGGTTGATCATCTCCAACAAGGCCCCCGACATCACACCGATCTGGTCGCCCGACGGCAAGAAGATCCTCTTCGTCTCCGAACGCGACGACAACCGCGAGGTCTACGTCGCCGACTACGACGGCGCCAATCAGATCAATCTCACCAAAGACCCCTCTCACGACCTGCATCCCGTCTGGTCCGCCGACGGCTCGCGCATCCTCTTCAGCAGCAACCGCGGCAACGAGGACACCGCCGACTACGACATCTACGAGATGAAGGCCGACGGCAGCGACCTCAAGCGCATCACCTTCGGCCCCGAGATCGATACGTACGCCTCATGGTCGCCCGACGGGAAACAGATCGTCACCCGCCGCGTCATCGACGGGAACAACGAGGTGTTCGTGATGAACGCCGACGGCACCAACCCGGTCAACATCACCAACGAGCCGCGCCACTACGACGGATGGCCGGTCTGGTCGCCCGACGGCACACGCATCGCCTTCGCCGGCGGCGGGCCCGATCGCGGCAATCGGTACATCTATCTCATCAAGCCCGACGGCAGCGACAAAGTCCAGCTCACCTTCCCGTGGATCGGCGAGCACTGCTACGACACCCAGCCCTGCTTCTCGCCCAACGGCGAGTGGCTTGTCTTCACCCGCTACCGCCCGACGACGGGATACGAGAGCACCGAACTGTGCGTCATCGAGCTGCCGAAGATCGGCTGATCACACGTTACGGAGGACACGCGCCGGATTCCCGCCCACAATCACGCCCGATGGAACATCCTTTGTGACGACCGCCCCCGCGCCGATGATCGACCGGTCCCCCACTGTCACCCCCGGCATGATGACCGCCGCGCCGCCGACCCAGACCTTGCTGCCGATGGTGATCGGCTTGCCGAGTTCCTGTCCGCTGTAGCGCAGGTCGGCATCGATCGGGTGCGTCGCGGCGTAGAGGTGAACACCCGGCGCGAACATGACGTCGTCGCCGATCGTAACCTTGGCGACATCGAGGATGACGCAGTCGAAGTTCATGAACACGCGCGAGCCAAGGGTGATGTTGACGCCGTAGTCGCACTTGAATGTGGGCTCGATCTCGATATTCTCGCCGACCTTGCCGAAGAGTTCCTCGATGAGGGTGCGGCGGCGATCGGGCTCATCCTCGCGGGTCGCGTTGTAGAGGCGCGTGAGCCGGCGTGCGGCGAGGCGCATCGCGGTGAGCTCGGGATCGGCGGGTCGATACAGCTCGCCGGCAAGCATCTTCTGTCGTTCGGTCATCTCAGCCACAGCCAGGCTCCCCAGCCCGCGGCGTGCAGCGCCGCGATCACCCACGTCAACAGTACGAACGAGCGTTTGCTTCCCTTGTGCCGCACGATCTTCATCGCGACGAACGCTCCCGGCCACCCCCCCAGCAGGGCCCAGAGGTGCAGGGTCCGTTCGCGGATGCGCCACAGGTCCAGCCGCGCGCGGCGCTTGTCGATCGCGTAGACGATCAGCGTCGCGAGGCTCATTGCCAGATAGAACAGAATGACCCACAACCACCACGCCATGAGATGAGACTACCGGCGTGTTAGGATCTCTGCCGCATCGGTACTCATGGTCGTGCGGAGGTCCCTCATGCGTGGTGTGATCCTTGCTCTTGCGATTCTGGTCCTGCCTCTGGGTGGGTGCGGCGACATCAACTGGAACGACAACGGCGGCGGCGGCGGATTCGACGAGGGCCCGAGCAACTCAGGGAACAAGTACGTCGCGGGAACGATCACCCCGAGCCCGTCGGAATCGTTCCCGAAGGACACGCAGGTGATCGCCCGGCTCGTGGACCGCGCGAACGGGGACGTGCTGGCGGAGGAGCGGATCGACTTGCCCAAGCGCGGGTTCCCGGTGGCGTTCCAGCTTCGGTACGACAAGGACCAGATCAAGGAACGCCGGACGTATGACGTCGAGGCGCGGGTGCGGGTGAAGGGAAAGCTCAAGTGGATCACCAAGCAACGGCATCCGGTGATCACGCAAGGGAACCCCGTGTGCAACCTGAACGTCATCGTTGAGCCGAACTGAGCCATGGAACACCGCGCATCCCAATCCAGCGGTTCCAGCATTTCCCGATCGTCAACGAGCCTCGCGCGGGCGCTGCAGCGGGCGGAGATCGGGCGGACGTGGACGCTTTTGGGGATGCTCGGGGGCATTCTGATTGTCGGGGTGCTGCGGCAGGCGTTCGGCGATGATCCCATGCCAAAGGCGGTGTTGATCGCACGGCAGGGAGTGCTGGCGGTTGCCGTCGTGTACGCGTTCTGCATCATTGCGCTGGTGCGACGCGCCGAGCGGCGCGGCCGCGTGTTGCCGCCGGCGACTTGGGGCATCGCGACGGTCTTTGAAACGGTGTTCCCTGGGGCGAGCCTGCTGATGGGGGTGCTGTTCGCGGGCGGGAACTTCGGGCATGCCGACATCTCGGCGCCGATGGTAGGTTTCGTGATTCTTGCGGTAATCACGGTGCTGCGGCTGCGGCCGTGGGTGTGCGTGGCGGGCGGCGTGTCGTCGATGCTGATCCATGCATCTCTGGTGACGCTGGTGCTGACGCGCGAAGAGGGGGCGGTCTCGGCGCAGTCGGCGGTGAACTTCTCGCATTCGCTCTTGATACTGATCGGCTGGCTGTGCGCAGCGTTCGTAGCGCGGGAGCTGCGGAAGTATTTCGTCGCGGGGCTGCGCGAGGCGGACACACGGGCCGAGCTTGCGAAAGTGACGGGTGAGCTGGAAGTCGCCAAAGGGATTCAGAAGCGGCTGATGCCGAGGGAGCAGCTCCGGCTCAGCGATTTTGAGATCGCGGGATGGAACCGGCCCGCGGACCAGACCGGCGGCGACTACTACGACTGGATGCGGATCGACGAGCAGCGGGTGATCGTGTTCATCGGCGATGTGACGGGGCACGGCATCGGGCCGGCGCTGCTGATGGCGGCGTGCCGTGCGTACGCGCGGGCGACGGTGCCGACCGTTGGCGGGCTGAGCGAAGGGGTGGGGCGACTGAATGACCTCTTGTCCAAAGACATGGAGGACGGGCGGTTCATCACCTTCGCGGCGGCGGTGCTGGATGAGCAGACCGGGCAAGTGGATCTGCTCTCGGCGGGTCACGGGCCGATCATCGTTTTGAACCGGGCGGACGGGACGATTGTGGCGCTGGGTCCGAGCGGGATGCCGCTGGGGATCATGGATGATGCGCCGTTCGAGCCACCGTCGTCGATCACGCTGCAAGCGGGCGATGTGCTGCTGATGGTGACGGACGGGTTCGTGGAGGCGATCGATCCGGACTCGGGCAAGCAGTTCGGCACACCGCGGCTGGGGCGGTTCCTGCAGGAACATTCTGCCGCGTCGGACCCGGAGTTCCTGGGGAGACTGGCGGCTGAGGTGGACGCATTCACGAAGGGCTCGCCGCAGGCGGACGACATGACGGGGGTTCTGATCCGGCGCCGTGGGTGAGTACGTAGAAAGCGAAAAACGAAAAGCGAAAAACGAAAATTAAGGAGAGAGCACCCGAGGCTTTCCAGTGCATCGCACTGTTCGACGTCGTGATGGCGTCGCAGAGCTGCATTGTGAAAGTGGTTTCATGCTGGGTCCACCGTGTGGATGGGGTTGGCTGGGGATGATGTGGGTGGTTCATCCTTTCACACGGAGTTTTCCATGAGCACCCAGCGCATCGTCGGGATCGTTCTGCTGGTCGTCGGCGTGATCCTGCTGGTGATCGGCCTGAACGCGTCGGACTCGATCGGCGATCAGATCAGCAAGACGTTCACGGGCAAGTTCACCGACAGCACCGCCTGGTACATGTACGGCGGAATCGGGATGGCGGTGCTCGGCGGGCTTCTGGTGGCGGTCGGTAAGTCGCGGAACTAGTTGTTCTTGGGCGGCACGATCTGCAGCGTCTTGAGGAACTCAACAATAGCGGTCTGCTCGGTCGGAGTGCGGAGCAGAAAGGCGTCGCGCTGGGCGCGGGCGTCGCCGCCGTGCCAGAAGATCGCTTCGCTGATGGTCGAGAGGTCGCCGCGGTGGCCGTAGGGCGCTGAGTTGCCGACGTCCCAGAGCTTGCGGGTGAGGAACTGCTCGACGGGGCGGGGCGGGGCGACGATGGTGAAGTCGGAGTCGGGGGCGAAGCCGTTGAGGCGGCCCTGGGTGATCTGCTCGTTCTCAAAGTGATTGAGTTCGTCGTCGCAGATGTCGTGACGCTTGAGATCGGTGAAGGGGCGGATGATGGCGGTGCCGTTGCGGCCGCGCTCGAGGCGGGGCTTTTCGCCGTCGGCTGTCAAGTCGAAGCTGTAGAGGGCCGCGACGTCCTGCTGGCGCAGGTTGCCGGCGGGGTTGTAGGGGTTTGGCTCGACGAAGTGCCGGTTCTCAAGGGTGAACGAGGGGATGTGGCACTGGGTGCAGCCGATGTCGTTGAAGAGTTGCTCGCCCCACTCGACCTGGCGACGCTTGGCGGGGCTGTTGGGTTTGACCTGCACGGGCGTGTTGAGGGCGGCCTGGTAGATGGTTGCGGCGGTGACGTCGCCGACGGTGAGTTCGTTCATCACGCCATCACCATCGGGATCGGTGTTGGCGCCGAAGCGTTCGACCGTCTGCATGCCGTGGTGGTGGTTCATCGCGTTGTTGGTGAACTCACGGATGGAGACGACGGCGCCCTTCTGATGGAAGGGCTTGACGATCAGGTCCCAGTCGATGCCCTCGATGGCGGTGGGATCGATCTTGCCGTCGGGCAGGACGCTGATGAATCCGAAGGAGACGCCCTTGGCGAGGAGCGCGCGGGTCTGGATCTCGCCGGTCTGCTGGGCGGTGGTGCGCGCCTCATCGCGGATGGCGTGGAGTTCGGCGGTCATCTCGCGGGCGAGCATCTCGATAGGGCCGGCGCCCATCATGCCGAGGGTGTTGCGCTCGTTGCTGAACTCGGGGGCGACGGAGTCGGTAACGGGGTCGAGCGTTTGCGCGAGGACGAAGACGTTGGCGACGAACTCACCGCCGCCGCCGGAACGGGGCTCATTGTGGCAGCCCATGCAGGAGTTGGCGTCGGGGCCGGAGGTGCGGAGGAAGGCGGGCCCTTCGGTTTCGCGCGGTGCGTTGCCGCCGGTAAAGAAGGGGCGGCCACGGCCGTCGAGGATGTTGAACTTGGCTTCAAAGAGGGTCTGGCCAAGATCGCGGAGCTGGTTGAAGCGGATGCGCCCCTGCTCGATGTCCGTCTGATTCAGATGGTTCTGAATCGCGGGCGTTTCACCGGCGAGCTGGGCGAAGCAGGAGCCGGACAGTGCCAGGATCGCGGATGCGACGACGGTTGCGACGCGGTTCATCTCTGTGAGCCTCCACACATGGCCAATGTGAAGGCGTCACCGTATCAGGTGTGGGGCCGGCGTCTAGGTTTGGCGGCGGATGTGCGGCGAAGTCGGCTGATTTGGGACGTTGGGGGGGTCCGAGAAATTCCCCCGCTTGTGCGGGGGATCATCTCGGTCTGTGCACTCGACACGGCGAGGCTTCGTGCTACTGCGTTTTATTGAGGTGCAGTCTGTTTGAAAGCTCGTATGGGCTTGGGAGTGTGTCCCGGTGCATGGTCTGTTCCGATGTCATTGCCTTGCTGATGAGCTCATCGAGCACGAGCATGGCGCGATGGGCAACTTCCCGCCGCCTGCTTGCTTCATCATGAGATGTGTCGATCACATCAAGCTCAATCCCAGGCCGAGCAACCGCCTCAGTCGATTCGAATGCGCCAATTCCCCACGAGGAGCCACACGGAACCGCGGGTTCATATCGGCCGCTGTCGTACGGCTGCGTCAGGCCGACGCGCCGCATGGCGATCGTCGCGCGCTCAACTTCTGAAGGATCCACATGGGCCGTCCGCAGGGGATCCCAGGAAAAATCTCGCGTGTCCGAGTAGGCGATGGTGCCGTCAGACCAGACGAAGACAATATAGCCCCCGTTGCTCAGGTAGCGCGGAGATGGCGGGCCGTCAAAGCTGCGCGGCTTGGCAAGTCCGGTCAGCTCTCGCTTGATCGCCTCTGCGTACGAGGCATTGTCTCTGGCGCTGCTACTTGACCATGCGGCGATGACCGGGTCGGCTCGCTCCGGCGACAAGGGCGCGGAGTGAGGCGGGAGCATCGCTGAGGGTGTGGCGAGCGGGGTTGAGGCGCAGGCGGTGAGGAGTGCGCAGGCCGTGGTGAGGAGCAGAGCGCTTCGTGTGGCGGCGGATGGCATGTGCGACTCCGGGTGAGAGTGCTTACGTCATCGGCTGGCGGGGGTTCGGGTGGTTCAGGGATTGCTGTGCTCGGCACCGCTTGCCGCAGAGCCGGTCAAGCGGTGGCACCCATCGCGGTGCCTGGCGCGTGAGAGGCGTGGCCTTGCCCCAAGGCGGGTAAGTTCACTGACAGCACAGCGTGGTACCGGTACGGCGGGCTGGGGAAGGCGGTGCTGGGTGGGCTGCTGGTGGAAGTTGGAGGGGGGAAGAAGTAGCTCGTCATCTCGGCCGTTCCGCCCACTACTTGCGAATGCCAGCGTTGGCTGATTTATTCGTCGGCGTCCATTTCACTTACTCCAACCGCGTCCTCCGCTTTCTCAAAGACTTTCTCGATGTACTCCTGATCTTCCTCGGAGATTGTCAAGCTTTGACGATACTGAAGCGCCTCGGCATCCGCGGTGTACTTCACTTCCCCGTAGTTCTTCTCGACAAAGCTTCGTATTGCTTCGAGCTCCACTCGGAAGAACTCTTTGCGGGGATTCACTTTGTTCAGGCGAAGCTTGTGAAACTCGCGGTGGAGCGAGTTTTCAAGTGCCGGAGCATTCTCGCATGAAATCATCATGTGGACATCGAACGGGAACGGTACCGAGGCATCACCCAGTTCCAGAATTCGACTTTGCGGGTCGAGACGGCGTGTCATACCGATCTTGAAGACGCTATCGCCGAACGCGCCAACATTGGAGATGACGTAAATGTGTCCTGCCTTGGTCAGCTGCGCCTGAGAAACGGCCCGCTGCTTGCTTTCAGCCTCTGCAAGTCTTGCGCGCAACCGTTCAACCTCTTGATTTGTCGCGCCTTGTGCATCAGCCAGCGCCTTTGCGAGTGCCGCCTGAACCGCCGCTCTCTCGCGTTCCAGTGTCTGAAGCTCTCGTTCAATCTCCTTCTCTCTCTTCTCCTCTTCACGAATCTGTGCCTTGATTCGAGCCTGCTCTTCACGCTCGATCGCGGCGCGAACTGCCTCCTCATAGTCAGCCTTCAACTTAGCCAGCAAGCCCTCTTCCTTCTGTTCCGGCACTTGAAATCCAATCTCGCGACACCATTCGATTACCTTCAGAAGCCTTTGCTTGCATGCTGCATAGTTGTTGGCGTTGATTGAGGCTCCAATCCACTTCTCTACTTCTGCCAAGTATCGCTCTGCCAATGCTTGGCTGCGCTCGTTGATCAGCAGTTGCTCCGAAGCTTGCAGCTCACGATCAAGCTCCAACTTCCGGAGAGACGTGTCGATGTTGGCCAGATCACGCTTGATGACTCGATTCTCATTCTCCAGTTCTTGATGCGTCACAGCCCGAGCTGCGAAGTCCTCTTGCTGCTTCTTGAACACGCCATACTTGGCTTTGAACTGCGAGAACTCCTGGTCAAGTTTTTGCCGTTCGCTTGCGTTCGTGATTGACTGTCGATCCAGAGCTTCCTTTCGAGCAGCGATCTCCGAACGCTTCTTCTCGATCAGGACATAGACGAGAATTGCACCGATACACAGACCCACAACCGCGGAGATGAGCGCAATCATCAGGTGTTCCTCAGCTGGGTATCACAAATGACAAAAACTGTTTGGCGGCCACATTCAGGACATTCGCGCTCTCGCAAGAATCCACGCTTCTGGCCTGATTCAACAATGCCGCACTCCGGACACTTTGCACTCACGGATTCGTACATTCGAGTGGTAATGCTCACCCACGCACCATCATCCGAGTTGATGCGCGTGACCAGCTCCATTCTTTCCCAGAGCGTGATCATCTCACGCCATTCATCCTGATCACCGCCGATTGATTGGCGAATGTCTCGCTGCCGAACTGCTTTCGATGATTCAATCCACTTCCAAAGACGATGCGCTCGCATCATCTGGTCGACAGCCGCACGCTGACGATCAGCCAAATCATCACTTGCATGCTTGTCAATCGCTTTCTTGCTTGCGAGCAACTCGCCCAATGCTCTCAGACTGCTGCGATCAAAGAGCAGCGGGGCATATTTCAACACGATATCGATACATGGCACACTGTCGAACTCAGTCTTTTCGTACTTTCGCTCGAAGGCCATCATCGAATCGAGGTGTTCCCACGCCGACCTCGCGGCAAGAACTGCGTCAGCAAATCGGCCGCCGGATTCCGCATCGCGCACCCTGCCCATGATGCGGTCATACGCTTCCTGCGCGGCTTGCAGCTTGGCTTTGGACATGCAAATCGATGGTACGGAACTTCGCTGATTTACACAACCTTCCATAAGACGCATCGTCCGTCACACAAATGTGTGGCGACTGGCCGGGGGGTTCTTCATTTAGAGCATTGTGGATGCGTTCTCAGCGTCGGCTTGCCCCAAGGCGGGCATGACCACGGCACCCGGAAGGGACCACGGCACCTTGGGGTTGAAGCACCCAGGGCTTGACAGGCCAGATCGCCGTGGTATTTTCTTGATTGATCGTTCAATCAAGGAGCCCCGTGGCCCAGTCTGACCCACAGTTCCCGCCTGCCCCCCCCACCACTCGCGATCGGATCGTGCTGACGGCGATGCGGCTGTTTCACGAGCAGGGGTACTCCGCGACGGGGATCGCCACGATCCTGCGCGAGGCGGATGTGAACTCGGGGTCGCTGTATCACCTGTTTCCCAGCAAGGAGGCGCTGCTCGTCGGGGTGCTGGAGGAGTACGTGAAGATGCTGCGGCCGATTGTGATGGAGCCGCAGGAGCAGGCGACGCCGGGGGACGGCATCGAGCGGATTTTCACGTTGCTGGCGTGGTACCGGATGGGGATGGAGATGTCGGGCTGCCGTATGGGGTGCCCGATTGGGAACCTGGCGCTGGAGCTGAGTGACAACCATCCGGAGATCCGGCGGCTGATCGATCTGAACTTCCGCAACTGGATCACGGAGGTGCGGAAGTGGCTGGAGTCGGAAAAGGAACGGCTGCCGAAGGGGACGGACTGCGCGCAGGTGGCGCAGCTGGTGCTGACGATCATGGAGGGGGGCATCATGCAGTCGCGGGCGTCGGGGACGCTGGAGGCGTATGACGCTTCGGTGGCGCCGCTGCGGGGGTATCTGGAGCTGCTGCAGGAATCGAAAGAGAGTTCACCGCGGAGTTCGCGGAGGACGCGGAGGAAGTCTTGAGTCTTGAGTCTTGGGTCTTGGGTCTTGAGGTGAGGCAACCGGGGGCATGTGAGGTGTGATATGGCGATCGGGCCGGAAGAGATCAACTGGTTGGCAGTCGTGGTGTGCGGGGTGGGGACGTTTCTGCTGGGCGGGCTGTGGTACACGGCGCTGTTTGGGAAACTGTGGCAGAAGCTGAGCGGGTACACGCATGAGCAGATGCAGGCGATGCAGAAGATGCGGCCGGCACCGAAGTTTTTCGGGGGGATGATCGCGGCGTACCTGGTGATGGCGCTGGGGATGGCGGCGCTGTGGGCGTGGTTCGATGTGCGGACGTATGCGAGCGGGGCGATCGGCGGGGCGTTTGTCGGGGTCGTCGCGGCGGCGATGGGGCTGACGCTGACGATCGCGTCGGAGAAGCGGTTGGGGGCGTGGGTGATTGATGTCGTGTTCTTTGGAGTGGTGCTGGCGGGGACTGGGGCGGTGCTGGCCGGGTGGCGGTAGGACAAGGACATTTCACCACAGAGAACACAGAGAGCACAGAGGAATCACGGAGAGGAAGCTGGGTGGGTCACTGCGGAAGTTGGTCAACTGCGAAGAGGTGCGCGATGAAGATGTGGGTGATGGCGGTGGCGGTGGTGGTGGGTGGTGGTGTGGGTGTGACGGCGATGGCGAAAGAGATGCCGCCGTTGGTGCATGAGGTGGTGATGAATGTGCCGCCGGAGAAAGTGTGGGCGGTGTTCTCGACGAGCGAGGGGTACAAGAACTTCGGGATCGCGAAGGCGGAGGTGGACTTCCGGATCGGCGGGAAGCTGCGGTCGCACTACAGCGCCGAGGGCGAGCTGGGTGATGCGGGGACGATCGAGCAGACGATCCTCGCGTATGAGCCGATGCGGATGGTGGCGTGGCGGTGCACGAAAGTGCCGCAGGGATTCCCGTTTCCCGACGCGATGGCGAAATGCTGGAATGTGGCGTACATCGAGGACCTGGGGGATGGGCGCACGCGGCTGACGATGAAGGGGATGGGCTACGACGACGCGGATGAGGGGTCGGTGAAAATGCGGGCGTTCTTTGATGCGGGGAACGCGTGGTCGATGCAGAAGCTGCGGTCGAATCTGGAGGGAACGGCAGCGCCGACGACGAGCGGGCATGATGCGGCGAACGCGGGGAAGGGAGTTGGGAACGTGCCGGTGCTCCTGAGCAGCATGGAAGGTGAGACGCCGATTGAGGTGGAAGCGGTGATCGCGGCGCCGATCGCGGAGGTGTGGAAGAGCTGGGCGACGAGCGAGGGGATGACGGCGTTTACCGGCGCGAAGACGGCGATCGATGCGGTGCCGGGCGGGAAGTTTGAGATCTACTGGAAGGGCGATGCGCCGGAGGGGCAGCGCGGGTCGGAGGGCTGCCGTGTGCTCGCGGCGGAACCGATGCGGATGCTGTCGTTTGACTGGAATGCGCCGCCGCAGTTTGCGCATGCGCGGAGCGAGCGGACGTGGGTGGTGGTGAGCATGGAGGAGGCGGGGACGGGGCAGACGCGGGTGCGGGTGACGCACCATGGGTATGCGGAGAAGATCGCGTCGCAGCCGGACCACGCGGCGGAGTGGCGCGAGGTGCGGACGTATTTCTCGAACGCGTGGCCGAAGGTGCTGGGGGCGTTGCAGGCGCGGTTTGCGCCGACGGGAGCGGGGACGGGGGCACCTTCTGCTGGGGCTCAGCCGGCACCGGGCCACTAGGAATTGTGAGGGTGCGGGGTGGTGAAAAGGGGCTGGCGGGGGCTGGGAAGTCGTATCTATACTGGTGTTGGAAGTGGTCAGTTGTGTCCGGGCGTCGCTCGGGCGGCTGCCGCTGATGGACCGATGTCTGAGCCTGCCCGAGTATCAGCCTTGGTTCGATTTTCACGTTTCTCTCGGGCGGGATTCTGCATCATGATGAAGCTGTACGTCGGTAATCTTCCTTTCAGCGTCACCGAGTCTGATCTGCGCCAAGCGTTCGAAGCGCATGGCCAGGTGACGTCCGCCACGATCGTGATGGACCGCGAAACGGGTCGGCCCCGTGGGTTTGGTTTCATCGAGATGGCGAGCGACGACGAGGCCCGCGCGGCCATCGAGCAGATGAACGGCGCCAACCTTGGCGGTCGCAATCTCACTGTCAACGAGGCTCGCCCGCGCGAGGCTGGTGGCGGCGGTCGCGGTGGATATGGCGGT
>JBGSZV010000065.1:0-10757 GCA_041750235.1 Phycisphaerales bacterium | reverse complement strand
GGCGGGCTCCCGCCGCGGGGCATTGGACGAGCTCCTGGCCCCGGACCTCTTCAAGGCGCTCGGCGATCCCGTCCGCGTCAGGCTGCTCGCCTGCGTCGCCAAGTGCGGACGGCCCTGCTCCGTCGGCGAAGTGGCGCAATGCTGCGAGCTCGACCTCTCCACGGTCTCGCGGCACCTGGCCACCCTCGCGCGTGCGGGAGTGATGGAATCGTCAAAGCGCGGCACTTCCGTGCTCTATGCCGTTCGATACGACGACCTGGCGACCACGCTTCATGCCCTGGCCGCGGCGTTCGAGGCGTGTCGTCCGTCCAACGCCGGCGAAGCGACGGGGGGAGGGTGCGATGGCTGCTGCTGACCTTCGCCCCAGGGTCCTGTTCTTGTGCACCGGAAACTCATGCCGGAGCCAGATGGCCGAGGGCTGGGCCAAGGCTCTCAAGTCGGACGTGATCGAGGCGTTCTCCGCCGGAACCAACCCGCACGGCATGAACCCGCTTGCGATCGGGGCCATGGCGGAGGCGGGCGTCGATATCTCCGGCCACTCCAGCAAGCGGCCCGAGGATCTCGGCGTGGAGTTCGACTACGTCGTCACGGTGTGCGATTCCGCGCATGAGTCCTGCCCGATCTTCCCCGCGCGTACGCGTGTGCTTCACGTTGGCTTTGACGATCCGCCGCGGCTGGCCAAGGACGCAAAGTCCGACGACGACGCGATGCCGCACTATCGTCGCGTTCGAGACGAGATCCAGGCCCTTGTCAGCACCCTTCCCGGATCGCTTTCCGCTCGGTCAGTGCAACGCTCAAAGGAGATCCCAATGTCAATCGTCAGAGTCTTCGACCCGCCCATGTGCTGCTCTTCCGGCGTCTGCGGAGCGGACCCCGATATCACGCTCTCTCGATTCGCGGCCGATCTCCAGTGGCTCCGGGGCCAGGGGGTCGTGGTCGAGCGATTCACGCTGTCCCAGCAGCCCGAGAAGTTCACCTCAGAACCCGCGATCCTTCACGCGGTGAACGCGGGGGGCACGGGTGCCCTGCCCATCGTGATGGTGAACGATCAGATCGTCGCCCAACGGCAGTATCCGAGCCGTGAGCTGCTCGCCGGCACGCTCGGCCTGATCGCGAAGGCGGCCTCGCCGTCGTCCACGTCCGGCGGCTGCGGCTGCCAGCCGGGCACGTGCTGCTGAGGCACGCGGCCGACGCCCACTTCGCCTCCTTCCAACGTTCGGCCTCTCGCACACCCGAGGATTTCGTCATGGACTTCGTCACGTCGCCGACACGCTATCTCTTCTTCACCGGAAAGGGTGGGGTTGGCAAGACCTCGCTCGCCTGCGCCACGGCCGTCACGATCGCCGACCGCGGAAGGCGTGTGCTGCTGGTGAGCACCGATCCGGCCTCGAACCTTGACGACGTCTTCGGCGTTCGGCTCTCCAACGTGCCCCGCTCGGTCCCAGGAGCCCCGGGGCTGGACGCGATCAACGTCGATCCCGAGGCCGCGGCACACGCGTACCGGGACCGTGTCGTGGGGCCCTATCGCGGCGTGCTTCCGGCAGACGCCGTGGCCCACATGGAGGAGCAACTCTCCGGCTCGTGCACGGTGGAGATCGCGGCCTTTGACGAGTTCACGGGCCTGCTCACCAACGACACGATCGCGGAAAAGTACGAGCACATCATCTTCGACACCGCGCCGACCGGGCACACGCTCAGACTCCTGGCCCTGCCCGCGGCGTGGTCCGGCTTCTTGGACACCAACTCGCAGGGCACGTCCTGCCTGGGACCCCTCTCGGGCCTGAACGCGCAGAAGGACCGCTACGAGGCAACCGTCGCCGCGCTGGGCGACAGATCCCAAACGACCTTCGTCCTGGTCGCTCGGGCCGAGCCGAGCGCCCTCCGCGAGGCCGACCGCACGAGCGATGAGCTTGCGGCCCTGGGGCTCAAGAACCAGCGACTGGTCGTCAACGGCGTGTTCACCGCGGCCGGGATCGGCGACGAGATCGCCGACGCCATGGCAGCACGAGCACAATCGGCCCTTGCGGCGATTCCGGCCGGGATTGCCGCGCTGCCCCGCACGCTGATCCCGCTCAAACGCCGCGATCTCGTCGGAATCGACTTGATCCGCACGATGCTCCAGGACGAAGGCGCTGGATGCGAGGCGACCCACGTGTCCCCGGGCCCGATTGCCGCAACGGGCATCCCGCCGCTGGCCGTGCTCATCGATCAGATCGAGGCGGGAGGCCACGGGGCCGTCATGACCATGGGCAAGGGCGGCGTAGGCAAGACCACGATCGCCGCGGCCATCGCCGTCGAGCTTGCCAATCGGGGGCACGATGTCCACCTGACGACCACGGACCCCGCAGCCCACATCTCCGCAGCGATCGGCGGCTCGCTCCCCAACCTCACCGTCGATCGAATCGATCCGCGGGCAGAGACCAAGGCATATCGGGAGGGTGTGCTGGCGGCCTCGGCGAAGGACCTCGATGCCGCGGGATTGGCCTTGCTCGAGGAGGACCTGCGATCGCCGTGCACGGAAGAGGTCGCGGTCTTCCGGGCGTTCTCCCGAGTGCTCAACGAGGCCACGCGCCGTTTCGTCGTCATCGACACCGCCCCCACGGGGCACACGCTCCTGCTCCTGGACGCCACCGGCTCGTATCACCGTGAGATGATGCGGCAGATGAGCAAGCTCCGACCAGCGAACGCCAGCCAACCCGACAATGACGGCCACGCCGGCGTCAAGGGTGTCAGCACGCCCATGATGAAGCTCCAGGATCCCGCGTACACCAAGGTCATCATCGTGACGCTGGCCGAGAGCACGCCCGTGCTCGAGGCATCGCGGCTCCAGGACGACCTGCGCCGTGCGCAGATCGAGCCCTACGCATGGGTGATCAACAGCAGTCTTGCAGCAACTGCGACCACCGACCCACTCTTACGGGCCCGTGCCGCGAACGAGCGTGTGATGATCGAGGAAGTCCGTGATCGACGTGCCGCGCGAACGTTCATCGTTCCGTGGCAAGCCACACCACCGGTGGGCGCCACTTCCCTGCACGAACTGATCGGGGCCACCCAATGACTTCCACGCACACCACGAACGCCTGCGAGGGGTGTGCACCCGTCCGCTCCGGACGCCTAGGCTTCCTTGATCGGTTCCTCACGGTCTGGATCTTCCTTGCGATGGCCGCGGGCGTGCTGCTCGGGAGGTTCGTCCCCGGCGTGCGCGACGCCATCGAGGGCGTCACGGTAGGTACAACCAACATCCCCATCGCCATCGGCCTGATCCTGATGATGTACCCGCCGCTGGCCAAGGTGCGGTACGAGGAGCTGCCCACGATCTTCCGCGACTGGAGGGTCCTCACACTCTCGCTCATCCAGAACTGGATCGTCGGCCCGGTGCTGATGTTCGTGCTCGCGGCGATCTTCCTGCACGACAAGCCCGAGTACATGCTCGGCCTCATCCTGGTGGGGCTGGCCCGCTGCATCGCGATGGTGCTGGTGTGGAACGACCTGGCCAAGGGCAGCCCGGAGTACGCCGCGGGGCTGGTCGCGTTCAACAGCATCTTCCAGGTGCTCTTCTTCGGTGTGTACGCCTGGGTGTTCATGACCTGGCTGCCCACGCTCGTGGGCCTCCAGGGCGTCGTGGTCGATGTGAGCATGGCGAGTATCTTCACGAGCGTGCTCATCTACCTGGGCATTCCCTTCTTCGCCGCCATGTTCACGCGGCTCATCCTCCGGGCGATCAAGGGCGATGCGTGGTACACGCAGACCTTCCTCCCGCGAATCTCGCCAATCACCCTCGCGGCGCTGCTCTTCACCATCGTGGTGATGTTCAGCTTGCAAGGGGACCGGATCGTGACCTCGCCCCAGGACATCTTGCGGATCGCCGTGCCGCTCGTGCTCTACTTCGTCATCATGTTCTTCACCTCGTTCTTCATGGCCCGCCGAGTCGGGGCGGACTACGAGCGCTCCGCGACGCTCGCGTTTACCGCCACAGGCAACAACTTCGAGCTGGCCATAGCCGTCGCGATCTCGGTCTTTGGCATCGCCTCGGGCACGGCGTTCGCCACAGTCATCGGGCCGCTCGTGGAGGTGCCGGTCCTTATCGGATTGGTGAGCGTCTCGCTGTGGCTCGGGCGGAAATGGTTTAGACGCCGTTCGGCGATCCCGCTGTCCGCTCCAGATTGAAGGCCCCGGCGGCCCCGTTCCCCCCGCCCGCCGCTGGATCGAGCACAGACAGTGGCCCGGCCAGAA
Organism: Phycisphaerales bacterium; assembly: GCA_041750235.1. GTDB lineage: Bacteria > Planctomycetota > Phycisphaerae > Phycisphaerales > UBA1924 > JBGSZV01. The sequence continues at coordinate 6,524 of JBGSZV010000065.1, read as the reverse complement.
GCACTTTTCTGACATTGTCCGCGTCCACTCGCCCCGTCGTCCGTCTCTATGAGTGCCAAAGGAGTGACGTATGCGATCACTGATCTGCCTCGCGTTGCTTGCCCTGTGCGGCTGCACGGCGGGGCACACACAAAGGACGGCCGCCATGAACTCAGTTTCCGCACCACGCAAGCTCACCATCGATCTCCTCGCGCTCGACCTCAGGACCTGCGGCCGCTGCACCGGCACCGACGCGAACCTTGACGCCGCGATCGACACCGTCGCGGGCGTGCTCCGTGAAGCGGATGTGGAGGTCGAGGTCCGCAGGACGGTCGTCACGTCGGCCGAGCAGGCCGAGCGGCTCCGCTTCGAGTCCTCTCCCACGATCCGCATCAACGGCCGCGACATCGCCCTCGAACTCCGGGAGAGCAACTGCGGCGACTGCGGCGACATCTGCGGCTGCGAGGGCCAGGTCGATTGCCGCGTGTGGGTCTGGCAGGGCAAGGAGCACACCGAAGCGCCCACAGCCCTGATCGTCGACGCCGTCCTCCGCGCCTACGCGCACGCATGGGAACCTCTGCCGCAGCCCAAGCCGTTCCGGCTGCCCGACAATCTTCGCACGTTCTTCATTGCCGCGTCTGCGAAGTCCGCCGCATCCAGGGATGCCTGTTGCGATCGCGACAGCTGCTGCGACGAGAGCGCCAAGGCCGAATGCTGTGGGACGAACGCAACCGCCGGTGCATGCGGGTGCAAGGGCTGAGGCATGGACCCGATGAACCCCGCACTGACCGCTGAGTTCCTCGCCCGTCTCCGGACCTTTGTCCGGGGGCGGGTGCGTTCCCAGCACGACGCGGAGGACATTGTGCAGGATGTCCTCACCAGGCTCGTCCAGCACGACGATTCGATCGATGCTCAATCTGTCTACGCCTGGCTATTCACCGTTGCCCGTCGTGCGATCATCGACCGATCGCGCACCGCGTCCAGCCGCGACCGTGCGAGCATGACTGTCGCGACGCCCGATGAGCTCGCCGACGACCCTTCGGCTTCAAGCGACCTGGCGCGCTGCATGGAACCGATGCTCGAGTCGCTGGACGTCCAGGACCGCGACCTGATGCGGCGCGTGGACATGCTCGGGGAGGCACAGGCCGAGGTTGCCCGTGAGCTCGGCATGTCGATGTCCGGGCTCAAGTCGCGCGTGCAGCGCGCTCGCAAGCGCTTGAGGGCTCGACTGGAAGACTGCTGCACCATCGAACTCGACCCCATTGGCCAGCCCGCCGACTATCGTCGCAGGCCCGCCCATCCATGCCCCTGCGATGGTTGCGGTTGATTCGGCGAGACGCCGTGCGCCCCGATGGATCCTTGACACCGATCCACAGCTCGCTCCAGTCCCGCTTCGAGATCTCTGGACCGTCCCGCCTATGACGTCCCATGCTCCAGCCTACCCGGCCTGCAACCGATCTCAGGCCGAGGCGCACCCGGGCCGTCCACCGCCCTGGCTCACGAGAGGCCGCATGGCGCACCGCCAGGGGAAGGACCTCGCCCACTACTCTGTCGTTCTGCCATCGAAGTGCTCGTCATCGGCCTCGGCGTCTTCCCGCGTAGGATGGACGATGCCGTCACGATGATTCGGAGGCGAATAGAGCGTGTAGAGCTTGAGCGGGGCGCCGCCGGTATTGATGATGTTGTGCTTCGCGCCAGCCGGGACGAGCACCGCCAAGCCCGCGGTCAGGGCCGTCGTGACACCGTCAAGCACCGCCTCACCAGCGCCCCCTTCGACTCGGAAGAACTGGTCGAGCTCATGCACCTCCGCCCCGATCTCGCCCCCGGGCGGGATCGACATCAGCACCAGCTGGCAACTGTGGGCCGTGTAAACCACACGGCGAGCGCCCTGATGTCCTCGACAAAGCCCTTCATGGCGAACTCCGTGCTCGAACTGGGGCGGCGGCGCGACGGCCGGCTGCCTCAACGTGCCCCTGCGTGTCAGCCGCGGCCAATCCTGCCGACGATCGTCTCGATCTGGCTCTGCATCTTGCCGGCCGCTCCGCGAAGGGCGGCATCGTGGGTAACGCCGTGGTCGGTCGTGCTGATCGGGTCCATGCCGGCCATGCGGACCTCGATCATGCACCGCTTATCGTTCACGCCCGACTTGCCTGAGCCGTTCTCGTCGGTCATGTGGACCTCGGCCCGGGTGATGCGGTCAGCGAAGCGGCCGAGCTTGTCCTCGATCAGGGCTTGGACGCTCTGCTCCAGCTCAACGGTGCCGTGTGTCTGGCTATCGGTGTTGATCTGGATGAGCATCGTGAATGATCCTTGAGAGTGCTTCCGCCCTGGGCGTGCCGATCACGTGAGATCCGACTCCGTGGACGGCACACGCCGCCACGGGGCATCGGCGCCTGGCCCGCACAACGGAGGGACGCGCTATCCGTTCTTCGAGTCGCGGAGGGCCTGGTTGCGCTTGCCGCTTGCGGAGACGTGCCCGAGCAACCGGCTCTCAATGCCGGCCCGTTCGATCGTGGAGTCCTTGACGCGCGCCTCGGCCTCGCGCTGGCGAGCGTCGTCGGGTGGGAGCGGCGTCGTGAACGGCGACCTTTCCGGAGCGGAATCGGACCGATTCACCTTGTGCTCAGCCTCCGGCGTGCGCGCCGCGACGGGCTTTGACGTCCGCCCGCCGTCGGCTTCTTTGCGTTCCCCCGCGTCGGAGGCCTTGGGCTTCGCACGGGGGGTCGACCCCTTCTTGGCGCTCATCGCATGCCCCCATCGCTCCGCACGTGTGCGAGATCAACCCCACGTGCGTGTGCCGCCGACGGTGACGCCGGCGATGACGGATCGGGCGTCTGTCCCCAGCACTCCGCCCCCGCGACGCCCCCGCTCCTTCTAAGCTCCATACTGACCTCCCTGCCAATGGTCGGATTATGCAGATCGCCCCTTGGCTGATCTGGCTGGGACCGGCCCCATGAACCCAGTGGAGCCCGATGGAGCCCAACGGAGCTCCATGGATCGCGGGACCTGCCCGTCGATCAGCGGACCCGCAAAGTGCCCCGCTTGTCCCGGTGCTCGTTGATCGCGCGGTTCGCCAGTGCCGCGATGCTCCCCACCGCCGTGGCGATTCGCACCGTTCTCAAGAGCCGAACAGGCCCGAGCAGCCCGAGCATCGCAAAGCCCGCGGCGAGAATGACCTTCGGATTGTCGATGCCCGTCACGGACTCGGGCACCGTCGCCCGTGCCACGCGCCGTTCATCTCCGCTCGTACCGGCCTTCGCTTCATCGGTGTTCATGCCGAGCTTGCGGAGCAGCATCTCTTCATCCCTGACCAGGCGACTCCGTGCATCGTGCTCGGAGAGATCCTCGCCCGTGCCCCTGCCTCGCCCGCGTGCGATCAACCACACGGCCGATGCGATGAGCAGGAGCACCGCGCCGACGGCCACCATCGCCAGCGACGCGCCCACGACCTCCTCGAGAGCGACGTACCCGGCGCCGAGAAGGGCCATGAGCCCGCCAAACGCGATGATCGCGGCCACGAAGTAGCCCAGCAAGGCGATCGCGGATCGCCGTGCGGAGGCGGCAAGAACGCACACCTTCCACTCGGCGATCCGGACGATCAGCCCCGCGACGTTGAACACGCGCTTCAGCATGGAATTAGCGTCCCGGAAGGATGCGGGCCAAGATGGCGCCGATGCCGAACGCCATCAGTACGGCGGCGGTCGGGTTCGCCTTCGTGAAGTCGCACACCGCGTGGTAGGAGGTCTTGCCCTTCTCGGCAATGTTGTGCCCGGTCTCCTGGATGGAGTGCCCGACATCGCTGGCCTTGTCCATGAACGTGTCGCCGGCCTCCCGGGCCTTGTGCGCGACGCCGCCGGCCAGATCGGACGCCTTGTCCGCAATGTCACGCCTGCCGCCGGAACCGTCCGTAAGGCCGCGGTCGCCGGACTTGTGCTGGTCCGAGCGATAGATGCTGTCGATCCCGGCCGGCTTTATCTCGGTCGTCATGGTATTCACGCCTTCTGGTAAGCGATGCCGCCGAGTGAGGTACGGCATCTGTTGTTGAGCATCCGCGGATCGCGTCTGCGAAGGACGGCGTCTCCCCTCTCGGGAAGACCCATCCGAGCGTCGTCCGACCGCCCCGCCCATCGGCGCAGCCGCCCGCGTCGGCGGCGTGCACCGCCGGGCGCGAGCTACATCTTGATGGGGCCCCGCCCGCCCGCGGCCCTCGCGGTGGTCGTTTCCACACCCGCATAGCCGAGGTGTGGGTCATTGGCCATCGCATCGCTCGCCCTTGCCGCCCGCGTGCGATCGGCATCGGAAGCAGAGGAATCCTTGCGACCGGCCTTGGGCGCCTCGGACGCCGATGCCGACGAAATATCCCCCGCGTGCTCGCGCTCGAAGATTTCCTTGGCGAGCTTCTCGCGCTCGGAGTCCTCCGCGTGAACCGCGATGAGGATGTTGCCATCCTTCACCTTGCCCTCGTAGACCTTGGCCTCAATCTCCGGGATGCCCATCCCGATCAGCCCACCGGTGATCCCGCCCAGCGCCGCTCCGGCCGCGATGCCGCTGAGCGAGGCCATGATGGGTCCGGCCGCGATGAACGGCCCAACACCCGGGATCGCCAGGAGGCCGATTCCGGCCAGCAGTCCGAGCGTCCCACCGATCACGCCGCCGACGCCTACGCCGGCGGTAGCGCCTTCTGGTGCCTTTGTGTGCGTTTCGTGCGCGAAGTCGCGTGTGCTGCCCTTATCAGGGAACAGGACCGAGATGTCGTTGTCGGAAAACCCCGAGGACTTGAGGCTTGAGACGATGTTGTTCGCAATCGTCTGCGACGAGGCGATGCAGTACACGGACGTACTCATGTAAATACTCCCATTATAGTGATGTTGAATGTAAAGCAAGTTGCGATGGCAAGGCACGATTGCGTGCTTCGACGAGTCAGCCAAGAACGTAGAGCGGTTTGACAGTGCGATTCTGAGATGCTCTGCTACTTGTTCTTGACTTCCAACTGGTTGTCGACCTTGGTCACACCGACGGTCGCTTTAGCGATGGACTCGATGGAGTCTTTTTCTGCTTGAGTGTCAACAACGCCTCGGAGCGTGACCAGGCCTGATTTCTCAGTGATGATCTTGCAGTTCTGAGCGTTCATCGACATGTCTTTGGTGGCGAGAATGGCTCGACGAATGTCGGCGGTGATTTTGATATCCGCGCTGGATTGAGACTGGTCGAGTGGCGTTCTTGTGTCGCCCGTGCCGTCGGCTTTGTTCTTCGCGGTGTTATCCGGAGCCGCGACCGGGTTTGTCGGGTTGGGTCGGTTGGTGGAGGGCGTCGTGTTGTTCGTTGCCGGCGGGGGCGTGCCGCGTTGTTCGCAGGCGGTGATCGAAGCAAACGAGACGCAGGCGAAAACAGTCATAAGGCGGGTGGTGTTCATGGGTGTGATCTCGTTTCTGCCGCGGGTACTATCGCGGCGAACAGGTGCATGGTGTTGCGTCGGTGTGGAGATACGGCTCGCCCGGTCGAATTACGCCATGGCTTCGGTATTCACGACGCTCATGGCGAGCGCGCTGAGCGATTCGTCGGCGTGCTTCTCTTCATTCAGAGTTTGTTCCAGCAGTTTGGCGTCGTCCTTGCGTCCGAGTAACGTCGCAAAGGTGCGCAGGCAGCCGTAAGAGGCGATCTCGTAGTGTTCGATCTTCTGTGCCGCGCAGATGAGTCCCACATCGCGGACCTGCTCATCGGCCTGGGCATCAATCAGTTCGGCGCCTTCTTCGACGAGGCCTGCGGCTGCCTTGCAGACTTTACGGCCCGCGGCCTTGTCCAAGTCAAGCAGGATGCTGTCGAGGCGTTCGAGTTGCGCGACGGTCTCCGCAAGATGTGCGTTGAAAGCCGCTTTGAGCTTCGGATGATTGGCAGCCTTGACCATCTTTGGCAAGGCCTTGATTACCTGGCGTTCGCAACTATGCATGTCTTGAATCTGGTCGAGATAGAGGTCTGCAAGAGTCATGATCTTCATTTTGATACTTCTTATGATGTGAGTACATTTCAATAACGAGCGAGGCGGAGGGGAATATCTAAGAAATGGGTATGGAACACGATGAGCGAAAACGGCACGGGGCTTCGCTGAACGAGCCGAAGCCCCGCGGCGTGTGTTATCTCGGCGCGGCTATAGAAGATGGAGAAACTAACGACGTGTGGGGGTGTCGCGTTTTCCGTTACCGCGAGCAGCCGATTCCACGCGGTCCCAGGCGTCGCGTGTTGCCAACTTGGCCTTGTCCCAGGCGAGGCGTGAAGTGCCCTTTGCCTTATCCCAATCACGACTGAGGTTGGATTCGAGGCTCTCGAAGGTGCCGCCCTCGCTGCCGTGGCGGGCGTAACTTTCCCAGCCGTAGCGGTACGCGGGTCCGTATTCGTCGAACGAGAGGTTCGAGTCGGCGTATGGCCTGGCGGCGTAGTTGTCTTGCCAATATTTGGCTTCAACAGTTGGGTTGACGGCCTCGGCTGCGGCCTTTCCGGCGAAGCCCCCCGCCACGGCGCCCACGACCGCACCGGCGACGGCACCGACC
>JBGSZV010000064.1:0-13020 GCA_041750235.1 Phycisphaerales bacterium | reverse complement strand
GGTGTGCGGGCGGCGGAGCGGTTCGCGGCGGCGCAGAGCGCGCGGATCGGAGAGGCGGTGGCGGATCTGCTGCCGCGGATCGCGATCACGGGCGCGACGGGGTTTGCGAGCAGTTCGTTCGAGGGCGCGCAGAAATCGGATCTGGGGAACCTGTTTGATGCGGACTCGTTCACCGGGTTCGTGGGCCTGCAGGTGAACTGGCCGATCCTGAACTACGGTCGGATCGTGAACAACATCCGCGTGCAGGATGCGCAGTACGAGCAGGCGGTTGCGGCGTACCAGCAGTCGGTGCTGGTGGCGGCGGCGGAGGTCGAGTCGGGCCTGTCGGACTTCCTGCGTTCCAAGGAGCGGACGGGGTATCTGTTTGAAGCGGTGGACGCTTCGCAGCGCAGCGCGGACCTTTCGCTGATCCAGTACCGGGCGGGCGCGGTGGACTTCATCCGCGTGAATGATGCGCAGACGAACCTGGTGGAGCAGCAGGACAGCCTTGTGGCGTCTCGGGCGGCGATCGCGCTGGGCGCGGTTCGTGCTTACCGGGCGCTAGGGGGCGGGTGGGAGGTTCGGCAGGGTCACGAGTTCGTGGATGATGCGACGGTCGAGCGGATGCGTGATCGGACGAACTGGGGCGACGTGATCGGCCCCAAGTGGCAAGACGGATCGGATCTTTTCTTCCCGCGCCCGGCGGATGACATGCCGGAGACTGGGGGCGGGCAGTGATGAGGACGGAGTGCACCATGGGCGGCTTGAAGCGAGTTGTCGTGTGGCTGGCGGGCGCGGCGGTGGTTGCGTTCGCGGCGCCGGGCTGCAAGAAGGCTGATGAGGCCAACACGTACGCCCCGCCTCCGCCGCCGGGAGTGGTGGTGGCGAATCCGGTGGAGCGCGAGGTCGTGAAATACCTCACGTACACGGGCGTCGTCGAGGCGTCGGAGAAAGTGGAACTGCGGGCACGGGTGCAGGGGTTCCTGGAGAAGGTGAACTTCCAGCCGGGCCAACTTGTGAAGAAGGGCGAGGTGCTGTTCATCATCGACAAGCGGCCGTACGAGGCGACGGTGCAGCAGGCGGTCGCGAACGTGAAGGCGCAGAAGGCGGCCTTGGAGGGCGCGTTGAATGATGCGCGGCTCGCTCGCGAACTGGCGGACCAGAGCGCGGGCCCTGAGATCGACGCGGTCATCAAGGCGGCGCGGCGTGACATGATCGAGGCGGAAGTGGCGCGGGCGGAAGCGGAGCTGGAGTCTGCTCAGCTCAACCTGGACTACTGCACGGTCACGGCGCCGATCGACGGCCGGATCAGCAAAAACTTCGTAGACATCGGCAACCTGGTCGGACGCGGCGATCCGACGCTGCTCGCGGACATCGTGCAGGCGTCGCCGTCGTACGTTTCGCTGGACATCAGCGAGTCGGACGTGCTGGAGGTGCGGCGGCGGCGTGCCGACGCGGGTGAGGGGACGGAGCCGGGGCAGATCAGCCCGGGCAAGTGGCGTCCGAGCGAGCTGGCGTTGTCGGATGAGCAGGAGTACTCGGTCGCGGGCCGCGTGGATTACGTCGCGCCGGAGATCGATCGGCAGACGGGCACGCTGAGCGTGCGGACGCGGTACGAGAACGAGGACGGCTCGCTGCTGCCGGGCTACTTCGCGCGGGTGCGGTTCCCGATGTCGACGTCGAAGGCGATGCTGGTGCCGGAGGCGGCGCTCCTGAGTGATCAGCAGGGTCGCTTTGCGATGGTTGTGAACGAAAAAGACGAGGTGGAGGCGCGGCGCGTCACCATCGGTGTGCTGGAAGGATCGATGCGGGTGGTGGAGGAAGGGCTCACCACGAATGACAGGGTGATCGTGCTGGGTGTGCTGAAGGCGCGTCCGGGTTCGAAGGTCACTCCCACGATGCAGGAGACCGCGGCCGTCGGCCGCTGAGGTAGAGCCATGCTCGCAGAGTTCCCGGTCCGTCGCCCCATCGTTTCGATGGTGATCTCGATCCTGATCGTGATCATGGGGCTTGTCGCGTACCCGACACTTCCGGTTGCGCAGTACCCCGACATCACGCCGCCGGTGGTGCAGGTGACCACCACGTATCCGGGCGCCAGCGCGCAGGTGGTGGCGGACACCGTGGCTGCTCCGATCGAGCAGCAGGTGAACGGCGTGCCGGGGATGATCTACATGGAGAGCACGTCGGCCAGCGACGGCTCTTACACGCTGAAGGTGACGTTCGAGCTGGGCACGAACATCGACATTGCGTCGGTGCTGGTGCAGAACCGGGTGAACATCGCGACGCCGAAGCTGCCGGACGAGGTGAAGCGGAACGGCGTAACGACGGACCGGGTGTCGTCGAACGTGATCACGGTGTTCTCCTTGGCGCCCAAGGACAAGGAGACGGCGGAGAAGTTCGGCGACCTGTTCACGGCGAACTATCTGACGATCAACGTTTACGACGAACTGAAGCGCATCACGGGCGTGGGCGACGCGAAGGTGTTCCCGGCGAAGGACTACGGCATCCGGCTGTGGCTGGACCCCGAGAAGCTCAAATCGCGCGATCTGACGACGATGGACGTGATCAGCGCGCTGAAGGAGCAGAACGTCCAGGTCGCGGCGGGGTCGATCGGGCAGCCGCCGGTGCCGAGCGGGCAGGCGTATCAGTACAACGTTTCGACGCTGGGGCGGCTGCAGGATGTCGAGCAGTTCGAGAATGTGATCGTTCGCGCGGACTCGAATCGCATTGTTCGCGTGAAGGATATCGCGCGAGTGGAACTGGGCGGCAAGTCGTACGACCTCTTGGCCCGCTACAAGGGGCTGCCGGCGGCGGCGATGGTTGTGTACCAGGCGCCGGGCGGTAACGCGGTGCAGGTGGCCAAGGATATCGAGGAGCTGCTGGCGGCGAAGTCCGAGTCGCTTCCGGAGGGGCTGGAGTTCCAGACGGTCTACGACACGTCTGAGTTCGTGCTGTCGGCGATCGAGGGCGTGTTCCACACGTTCTACGAGGCGCTGGCGCTGGTGCTGGCGGTGGTGGTCATCTTCCTGGGGAGCCTGCGGCTGTCGCTGATCCCGATGCTGGCGATCCCGGTGTCGATCGTCGGGACGTTCTTCTTTGCGAAGTTGATGGGGTTCAGCGTCAACATGCCGGTGCTGTTCGGGCTGGTGGTGGCCATCGGCATCGTGGTGGACGACGCGATCGTGGTGGTGGAGAACGTCGAGAGCGTGATGAAGAACTCGCACCTGACGCCCAAAGAGGCGACGGTGCAGGCGATGAAGGAAGTGCTGGCGCCGGTGATGAGCATCACGGTGGTGCTGATGGCGGTGTTCCTCCCGACGGCGTTCCTGCCGGGCATCAGCGGGCAGTTGTTCCGGCAGTTTGCGCTGACGATCGCTGCGAGCACACTCCTGAGCGGTATCTGTGCGATCACGCTGACTCCGGCGCTGTGCGGCGTGGTGCTCAAGGCGCACAAGGAGGGCCACAAGCCCTTCATTCTGGTGCGGTGGTTCAACACGGGCTTTGATTACCTGTCGACCGGGTACGCGCGGCTGGTGAAGTTCCTGGTGCATCCGGCGGTGGTGGTGTTCACGCTGGCATCGTTTGTGGCGTTGCTGCTCGCGACGGTGTGGACGTTCACGAAAGTTCCGACGGGATTCGTGCCGCTGGAGGATCGCGGCATGATCATGATCGACGTCTGGATGCCCGACTCGGCGTCGCAGGAGCGGACGCTGGCGGCGGTGGAGAAGGTGGAGAAGATTCTCTCCGAGACGGAGGGGGTGCGGAACTTCACGGCTCTGCCGGGCTTCTCGATGATCAACAACAACGGCTCGAACTACGCGCTGTTCTTCATCGGGCTCGAGGACTGGAGCGTTCGACTGCCCAAGGGGCGCGACCTCGCGGCGATCACGGGCGATCTGCGGGCGAAGACGGCGCAGATTCCCGATGGGCTGTGCATCGTGTTCTCGCTGCCGGCGGTGGACGGCGTGGGCAACGCCTCGGGCTTTGACCTGCGCATCCAGGACCGCAGCGGGATCGGGCGGCAGGCGATGGCGGAGATCGTGCAGGGGATGGTGGTCGATGGGAATGCGCAGTCGAAGCTGCGCGGCGTGAACAGCGCGTACCGCGCTTCGGTGCCGCAGTTGTTTGCGGATGTCGATCGCGAGAAGGTGAAGAAGCTGGGGATCCCGCTGCAGGATGTCTTCTCGACGATGTCGGGCTACTTGTCGTCGGCATATGTGAACGACTTCAACCTGTTCGGGCGGACGTGGCAGGTGAACGTGTCGGCGGACAGCAAGTTCCGAGTGACTCCGGAGGACATCAAGAACCTGGACGTGCGGAAGCCGGACGGGAGCATGGTGCCGTTGGGCTCGCTCATGACGGTGCGGGAGTCGATGGGTGCCGACCGGGTGATCCGCTACAACATCTTCCCGGCCGCGGTGCTGCAGGGGCAGCCGGCGGCGGGTATTTCGTCGGGCGAGTCGCTCAAGGTCGTCGAGAGCATGGCGGATGAGAAGCTGCCGGCGGGGACCACGTACGAGTGGACCGCGTTGTCGTACCAGGAGAAGCTGGTGGGCAACCAGGCGATCGTCGTGTTCGCGATGGCGCTGCTGGTGGTGTATCTGATCCTGGCGGCGCTGTACGAGAGCTGGTTTATCCCGCTGTCGGTGATCTTCTCGATCCCGCTGGCGGTGCTCGGCGCGATGCTGGGGCTGATGCTTCGCGGCATGGACAACAACATCTACACGCAGGTCGGCCTGGTGCTGCTGGTGGGCCTGGGCGCGAAGAACGCGATCCTGATTGTGGAGTTTGCAAAGGCGTACCGCGAGCAGGGGAAGGGGATCGTCGAGTCGGCGGTTGAGGCGTCGCGGCAGCGGTTGCGGCCCATCCTCATGACGGCGCTGGCGTTCATCCTGGGCGTGCTGCCGCTGATGATCGCGACGGGCGCCGGTGCGGCGAGCCGTCAGGCGATCGGCACGGCGGTGTTCTTCGGGATGATCGGCAACACCTTCCTCGGGCTCATCTTCACGCCGGTGCTGTACGTGGTGATCCAGGCGGTCACCGAGAAGCTGTTCGGGCAGAAGAAGCCGCACGCCAAAGCTCCTGCGGTGGCGCCGGCTGCTGCGCACGCGTGAACGGGGGCGGCATGAGCGAGACGGGACGGACGCCTGAGCGACCGACGACGATCAGCCTGGCGGACGAGGAGGCGGTGCGCAAGCTGCTTGCCTCGACGGTGATGAGCCTGTGGGAGGTCGTGAACGAACTCTCGCGGCTACGGCCCTCGAAGCGGGAGCGGTACCGGGTGGCGATCTTCGGATCGGCGCGGGCTCAGCCGGGGACATTTGCCTACGAGGAAGTGAAACGAGCGGCGGCGGCGTTCACGGAGATGGGGTGCGACATCGTGACGGGCGGCGGCCCGGGGTTGATGCAAGCGGCGAATGAGGGAGCGATGAGCGTCGGGCTGCCGGAGCGATCGATGGGGATCCGGGTGGATTTACCGTTCGAGCAGGAGTCGAACCCGTTCGTCGAGCAGGCGTTCTAGCACAAGACGTTTTTCAGTCGGCTGCAGCACTTTGTGCTGGCTTCGGATGCGTTCGTGGTGGTGCCGGGGGGCATCGGGACGGTGCTGGAGATGTTCATGATCTGGCAGCTCCTGCAGGTGAGGCATGTGGAGAACGTGCCGTTGATCCTGGTGGGGAAGATGTGGACTGGCTTGGTGGATTGGGTGGGGCAGAGCATGCTGGATCCGCGGATGCCGCTGGCAAGTGCTGAGGATGTGACGATTCCGCAGTGCATGGACACCGCGGACGAGGCGATCGCGGCGGTGCGCGGGCTGCACGAGGCGTGGAAGTCGCAACGGCAAGCAACGTGAAGCGCGGAGCGTGGCCATGACGCGGGCGAAGAGTGGCGGCGCGGTGACGGATGCGGGGGTCGGGGAGAGCGCGCCGCTGGGCGCGACGGTGACCGGGTCGGGGGTGAACTTCAGCCTGTACTCGCGGCACGCGACGGCGGTGGAACTGCTGCTGTTTGAGGGAGCGGAAGATGCGCGGGAGTCGCGGGTGGTGACGCTGCGACCGGAGACGAACCGGACGTATCACTACTGGCACGTGTTCGTGCCGGGGCTGCGCGCGGGACAGGTGTACGCGTACCGGGTGCATGGCGAGTTCGACGCGGCGAACGGCGTGCGGTTTGATCCTTTGAAGGTGCTGCTGGACCCGTACGGGCGGGCGGTGGTCGTGCCGAAGGGGTACGCACGCGGGGCGGCGTGCGCGGCGGGGGATACGGTTGCGACGGCGATGCGGAGCGTGGTGGTTGATTCGAGCGCGTACGACTGGGAGGGGGATCGGCCGTTGCGCCGGCCGGCGTCGCAGACGATCGTGTACGAGATGCACGTGCGGGGGTTTACGCGGCATCCGAACTCGGGGGTGGCGGAAGATCGGCGGGGGACGTACGCGGGGTTGATCGAGAAGATCGCGTACCTGCAGAGGCTGGGCGTCACGGCGGTGGAGTTGATGCCGGTGTTCCAGTTCGATGCGCAGGACTGCCCGGGGCAGGGGCTGGTGAACTATTGGGGGTACTCCCCGGTGTCGTTCTTTGCGCCGCACGCGGCGTACAGCTCGCGTCGGGATCCGCTCGGGCCGGTGAACGAGTTCCGGGACATGGTGAAAGCGCTGCATCGCGCGGGGATCGAGGTGATCCTGGACGTGGTGTTCAACCACACCGCGGAGGGATCGGAGACGGGGCCAACGTTTTCGTTCAAGGGGCTGGACAACCCGGTCTACTACATGCTCGAGAAGGACAAGTCGCGGTACGCCAACTACAGCGGAACGGGGAACACGCTGAACGCGAACAACCCCATCGTGCGGCGGATGATCGTGGATGCGCTGCGGTACTGGGTGGAGGAGATGCACGTCGATGGGTTCCGGTTCGATCTCGCGTCGATTCTCGCGCGGGATTCGTCGGGGGCGGCGCTGCCGAATCCGCCGGTGCTGTGGGATATCGAGTCTGACCCGGTTCTGGCGGGCACGAAGCTGATCGCGGAAGCATGGGACGCGGCGGGGCTGTACCAGGTGGGGAGCTTCATCGGGGACAGCTGGACGGAATGGAACGGGAAGTTCCGGGACGATGCGCGGTCGTTCCTTCGCGGCGAACCTGGGGCGGCGAGGCGATTTGCGGACCGGCTGATCGGGAGCCCGCAGATTTACAGCCACAAGCGGCGAGAAGCGGAGCAGAGCGTCAACTTTGTGACGTGCCACGACGGGTTCACGCTGAACGACCTGGTGTCGTACGAGAAGAAGCACAACGAGGCGAACGGCGAAGCGAATCGGGACGGGTGCGACGACAACCGGAGCTGGAACTGCGGCGTGGAGGGACCGAGCGAGGACGCGTCGATCGAGCGGCTGCGCGAGCGGCAGATCAAGAACATGCTGGCGTCGACGATGCTGTCGCTGGGGATGCCGATGATTCTCATGGGGGATGAGGCGCGGCGGACGCAGCGGGGGAACAACAACGCGTACTGCCAGGACAACGAGACGAGCTGGTTTGACTGGTCGCTTGTGGAGAAGAACGCGGGGCTGGTACGGTTTGTCAGGCTGTTGAACGAGCGGCGCGTGCTCCGGAACTTTGGCTCAGAGGGGCGCGTGATCGCGCTGGAGGAACTGCTGCGGCGCGCGGAGTTCGGGTGGCACGGGACGCGGGTGAATGAGCCGGAGTGGAAGGACGACTCGCGCCTGATCGTGATCTCGGTGGAGAGTGAGCAGGAACGGCTCGTGTTCCACTTGATCTTCAACGCCGGCGGCGAGTCGAAAGAGGTGGAACTGCCGACGCACCCGGGGATAGGGGCGTGGCGGCGTTGGGTCGATACGTCGCTGGCTTCGCCGCGAGACATCTTCGCATGGAGTGAGGCGGAGGAAGTCCCGGGGGCGGCGTACCGAGTGGAGGCGCGAACGGTGGTGGCGCTGATGGCGTCGGTGGGGGAGGGAAGCCGTGGAGGGACCGGCGGGGGCTAAGGACCGAGGAACCGGTCCGGATGGCTGCCTTGGGCGGGCGTCTGGGGCCTCGGTGGTCCGGGAACGGGGGATCTCGGGGACGTTGACAGGTTGGCTTGGGGGGCGTACTTTTCTCGGCTCGCCCGAAGGCCGATGGTCTTGGGGCTGACAACCTGCGGGTGTAGCTCAGTGGTAGAGCGACACGTTGCCAACGTGTAGGTCGAGGGTTCAAGCCCCTTCACCCGCTTTGGATGCAAAAAGGCCCGGCGCTGACGCGTCGGGCCTTCTGCGTTTTGGGGGACCCGGGACCATCCTTCCGAGGGCGATGGTCGCGCGAGTCCGCCTTTCGTGAGGACTGCGTTAGAGGGCTTCGAGGCCGTCGTCGTCGAGGAGGACCTCGGCGTCACGGCGGGAGCGTCTGGCACCGACACCGGCTCCGGCGAGGAGGAGGGCGAAGGCGGGGGCAGGGCTGGGGACTTCGCTGTAAATGAAGTTGTCGAAAATGGCCGAGTCCTTGGAGAACTCAAGGGTGCGGATGAGGGTGGGGGTCTGCAGGCCGAACCAGCCGTAGTCGGCATCACCGACCGAGCCGTCGATGAATGCGGCGCCCCATGTGATGGTCTCGATCACGTTGCCGTTGATGTCCTTGGCGACGATGACGGGGCCTTCGGGGTCATCGAAGCGGTTGTTGGCGACGAAGATCGCAAAGCCGCGGACGGGGACATCGAACTGGACGCGGAAGAAGTCGATGGTGGATGACGGAATGGAGAGGCTTGGCGACCCGCCTCCGATGAGCTGGGCGGCGTCGAAGCTGCCGTTGCCGTCGTTCACCCAGTTGATCTGGTCGACGAATGTGAGGCCGCGGTCGGCGTACTCGGTGAGGGGCATGGGGAAGGTTTCGCCGTTGATCAGCGGCGTGTTGGCGTCGTTCAACACGGGCTCGCCATTGCCTCGGAGTTCCCATGTGATTTCTTCCGAGGGGAAGGGGTCAAAGAAGGAACGATCCGTGACGATCGCGGCGTGCGACGCGGGCGCGGTGAGCGCGAGCGTGGCGCCGATGATGCAGACGGCGGTGGCGCCGGCGGCGGTGTGGATAGCGCTGGGGGAGACCGATGCGCGGCAACTGCCGTCGCACCGAGTCTGGTGACTCGTGCAGTCCATGTCTGACTCCTCCCCGGCCCGAGGAAAACACATCGCTTCCGCCTGTGCAAGCGGAAGAGCGGACCGGCCCTATGTGGTACGGCGCGTGCGCAGCCCCTGTGCTGAAGCTGACACGTTCACCTAGACGGTACAGCCGTCGTGCGCGACGTCAAATCGGCGGCGCACGAAAACCACAGAAAGGGCGGGGAATCAGCGAGATGGATGGGTGAGACCCCGCGATGTGGGGGTTTATTGGTCGATGTCGGTGACCGTCACGCCGGCCTGGAGGAGCTGGGGGTCGGCCTGCGGGGTGGTGACGGGCTTATTGAGCTGGCGGGCCGAAGCCAGGACGACGTCGTTGACGTAGATCTGGCGTCCGAGGCGGTCGCCGGCTCCGAGGGAGGCGACACGGAAGGGCTCGCCGGGCTGGCGTCGGGCGATGGCGACCTCGCCAGTGGAGATGTCGGCCTTGCGGAAAGCCTGGGCCGTGGGCGAGCGGTAGGTGGTGTAGCTGGTGCATCCAGCGGCGAGCGACAGGGCGAGGATGGCGAGGGGGAACAGGGTCTTGGTGGCTCGCATGTGGAACTCCGCGAAGAAGAAGCGGACGCTGAGGCACGAGGGTCGGCGCGTACTCGCCGATGGGTGGATAGATCGGCGAGGGGGACGCGCGACTGTTGCGCGACCGGACCGGACTGACAGTTATCATCGGCCACGCTGATCCAATAACCTTGAAAGGCAAGTGCTGCGCGTTTGCGGGTCTTGGTGGCCGGGGCTTATCCTCAAGGCCGCCTTGGGCGGAGTCGATGGCCTTATCGGTCTGCCCCAAGTGTTTTGTGTGCCTATTGAACGGACCATCAGATGCGACGGAAGTGCGACCTTTTCCTTTGGGAACGCTGATCCTGTGTTAGACTGACGTAGCACAGGGCTTGCTCGTCCAATGGACGCGGAAGCGCCTGTGCGCCGTGGCCGGATGAATGTCACGGACAAAGGAAAGTGGTTTCGCGGACGACGTGTATGCGTCGTCGCATCGTTGGGACGGCGTGGGCGAATGATTTGCAGTCCACCCAGCGAGCCAGGTCATGAAGCTGACGAGCGCGAATATTCGACAGAGTGAACTCCCCCGTTGGGCGGTGCGCGCCGGGCTTCGGCCTTGCGTGCTGATCGCCATGGCGGGGATGGTGTCGGTTGGCGCGGCCTTCGCGGCGGATGTGCCGGACCCCAGCGCGAAGATCGAATCGGGGGCCGGGCCGGTGGTGGCCAGCCTCGATGACGGCACGCGGAAGCAGATCACCGGGTTCGTGATCGGGTATGTCCGGGAGAACCCGGGCCATCCGTTCCCTGAAGAGGTGCTGAACGCGGTGGTGGAGCTGACCGAGACGCCGGACGGCTGGGTGGCCCCGCGTGAGGGTCAGCCGGTCACGAAGATCCGACTGGCGGATGTCGGCTTGCTGACGAATCAATGGTTCTTTGACTCGGCGCTGCCTGAGATCTCGCGGGCGGCGGTGCGGCAGCTTCAGGAACTGGGGCTGATCGGTGTCTACGTCGAGCCCGACCCGGAGCAGATCCGGGTTGAGGACGAGGTGGTGGTCGATCGGCGGCCTGATGGCGTGACGACGCTGACGCTGCAGGTGACGACGGGCGTGGTGACGAGCCTGCGGACGGTGGGCCTCGGTGAACGCCTGCCGGAAGACCAGACGGTGGACAACAAGGTTCACCAGCGGATCAAGGATCGCTCGCCGGTCTATCCGAACGATCCGCAGCGGCTGGAGAGCGATCTCCTGCGGCGCGATTTGATCGACGACTACGTGTTCCGGCTGAACCGTCATCCGGGTCGGCGTGCGGACGTGGCGGTCGCGGCGGCGGCGGATGAGCCGGGCGGCGTGGCGCTGGACTACGTGATCACCGAGAACCGGCCGTGGATGCTGTTTGCGCAGGTGTCGAACACCGGCACGCGGTCGAACGAGAGCGACATCCGCGAACGGGTCGGGTTCATCCACAACCAACTGACGAACAACGACGACATCTTCACGGTCGATTTCATGACCGGGAGCTTCCAAGACATCAACGCGGTCAACACGTCGTACGAGCGGCCGCTTTTTGGGTCCGAGCGGCTGCGGTGGAAGATCTTCGGCTCCTGGTACGAGTACGACGCCTCGACGGTCGGTCTGCTTGGCGCCCAGTTCCAGGGCGACGGCTACACGGTCGGCGGCGAGATGATCGGCAACTTCTATCAGGACCGCGACCTGTTCATCGATGCGGTGGGCGGCGCTCGCTGGGAGCACGTCGAGACCGACAACGACTTCATCAACGAGGACGGGAACGAAGATTTCTTCATCCCGTACGTCGGGCTGCGGCTGGAGCGGGTTCGCCAGAGCGAGCAGACGTTCGCCGGGCTGACGCTGGAGTTCAACGTGCCGGGGATCGCGGGCACGAACGACGGCGTGGAACTGGATCGACTTGGCCGGACGGAATCGGACAACGACTGGATCACGCTGTTCTACGACTTCTCGCACTCGCTCTATCTGGAGCCCGTGTTTTCGAAGGAGTACGAGGACCAGTTGACGCTGGCGCACGAGCTTTCGATGTCGCTGCGCGGGCAGTGGAACTTCGGCTCGCGACTGGTGCCGAACCAGCAGGGCGTGATCGGCGGCCTGTACACGGTTCGCGGGTACCCCGAGTCGATCGCCGCCGGCGATTCGGTTCTGGTCGGCACGCTGGAATACAGGTTCCACGTGCCCAAGGGCATGCAGGTGTCCGAGAAACCGGGCTCGATGGCGGGCACGCCTTTCCGGTGGGTGCCGCAGTACCAGTTCGGCTACGTGGACTGGGACCTGATCCTGAAGGCGTTCATCGATGTTGGTGTGACGCAGGTGAACGACCGGTTCAGCTTTGAGAGCAACGAGACCCTGGTGGGCGCGGGCGTCGGCGTGGAGCTGGCGTTGACGCGGCGATTGAACGGTCGGGTGGACTTCGGGTTCCCGCTGCGGGACTTTGATGATCCTTCCGGCAACGACAACGATGTCGATGTCGGCGACTGGGCGATCCACTGGGTGGTGACTGTCATCTTCTGATTCTGCTGTTTTGGTTCTGATTCTGGTGGATTGAGAGCAGGAGTGAAGCAAGGTTCGAGATTCTGGGCAAGACAAGATGGCGCGGTCGTCTGGGGAGGCGGGCGCGTCTGGAGAAAGAGAAATGATGGTTTCTTCGCGCCGTCGTGATGGTGTGTTGTTGAGTCACGCTGCTGCCGTAGTGCTCTGCGCGGGCACCGCGTTGTGCATTGCCACTGCACCGACGCTGGCAGCGCCGCGCGGGGAACGCGTGGTGCGCGGGCAGGCGGTGTTTGATCGCGACGGGAACCTGATCACGATCCGGACGGGTCGTCGCACGATCATCAACTGGGACAACTTCGACATCGCCAATGGCGAGACGGTGCAGTTCATCCAGACTGACCGGCGTTCGCGGGTGCTCAACCGCGTGACCGCGTCGGATCCGACTCGGATCGACGGCACGCTGCTGGCCAACGGTCGCGTGTTCATCGTGAACCCGGCCGGCGTGGTCTTCGGACAGGGCTCGGTGGTGAACGTGGGCGCGCTGTACGCGGCGGCCGGCCAGATGTCTGACGACGACTTCTGGGCGGGCAAGAACCACTTCACGGGCGTCGTGGGCCGGGTGGAGAACCAGGGCATCATCACGGCGACGGACGCGGCGGTGCTGATCGGCGAGCGCGTGGCGAACCACGGGCAGATCGTCGCTGAGAACGGCGCGATCGCGATGGTGGCGGGCAACGACGTTCTGATCACCGACCGGGTGGGCGGCATTTATGTGCGCGTCGACGGGCGGGATCTGGACGGGAACCGGCGTCCGGTGAGCAACCCCAATGCGCCGAGCGAGCAGAGCACGACGCCGGGCGTGGAGAACACCGGCACGCTCCGCG